>JBKJQZ010000347.1:0-3407 GCA_046594835.1 Acidimicrobiales bacterium
CGCCTCGATGGGGCCGCGACCCACGATTCTGTACGGCTACGGCGGGTTCAACATCTCGATGTCGCCCGCGTACTCCTCGTTTGCGCAGACCTGGGTCGACGCCGGCGGCGTCTACGCGGTGGCGTGTCTACGCGGCGGGGCCGAAGAGGGCGAGGCGTGGCACCGCGCCGGCATGCGCGAGAACAAGCAGAACGTGTTCGAAGACTTCATCGCCGCGGCGCGGTACCTGAAGGCACAAGGTTGGACCACCACCGAACAACTCGGTATTTACGGCGGCTCCAACGGCGGACTGCTCGTGGGCGCCACGCTCACGCAGTGGCCCGACGAACTGGCGGCCGTGATCTGTTCGGCGCCGCTGCTCGACATGCTGCGCTATGAGCTGTTCGGGCTCGGGATCACCTGGAACGACGAGTACGGCAAGGCGAACGACCCGGTCGAGTTTGGCTGGCTGTACGGGTACTCGCCCGTGCAACGCGTGCGCGAGGGCGTCGCCTACCCGTCGGTCATGTTCACCAGCTTCGACAACGACGGCCGCACCGACGTGATGCACCCGCGCAAGATGTGTGCGGCGCTCCAGCACGCCACCACATCAGACCCCGACGCCCGCCCGATCCTGTTTCGTCGCGAAGCCGACGTGGGCCACAGCGCTCGTTCCACCGACCGCACCCTCGACCTCGGCGCCGACCAACTCGGCTACTTCGGTCAACAACTCGGCCTCACCCCCCGCTAGTCGGGCCCACCTCGAACTGGTCTCGCTCCAGGTCGTTATCCGACCCAAACCGAGACCAGTTCGCGAAGCCGTCGAACTGGTCTCGTCTCAGGCCGCTTTCCGACCTCTCGCGGAGCCAGTTCGGTGGGAAGCGAGGGTGTTACACCCTGGCGCGATGCTCGCGTCATGCGAGATGCGGACCGAAATCTCATCGAGCTCATGGTCAAGCAATACGGAGCGGTGAGTCGCGACCAGGCTCGGTTTGTCCGCGTCAACGCGCATTCCATGCAGCGACGCGTGAACGCAGGTCTGCTGAGGTGGGCGACGGATCGGGTCGCGGTGTCGACAAGTGCTCCCGATTCGTTCGAACAGCGGGCGATGATCGGGCTGCTCCACGGGGGCGACGGAACGGCTATTTCCAGCGTCTCAGCACTCGCCTACTACGACGTTCCCGGGTTCGCGCTCGAGCCGATCAATCTCAGTCGCGTGCGAAAGGGAAACCGCGCTTCACTCGAGAACATCGTCTGGCACCATCCACGGCTCCTGCCACAGCATCACCTGATGGTGGTGAACGGTCTGACGATCACGACGCCCGCTCGCGCACTCGCTGATGCGGCGAACCTTGGCCTTCACCCGAAGAAGCTTGCGCGTACGTTCGACACTGCGTGGGCCGCCCGCCTTGTCAACCGTGAGTTGCTGGTGGCAATGGCCGACGAGTGGTCCGAACGGGGACGCCGAGGAAGTGCGTTTCTCCACGAATACCTCGAGAGTCGACCGACGGAGTTCGTTCCCGCTGCGAGCAACGTTGCTCGGCGGTTCGTCGAGCTCATCGCTAGCGCGGGAATGCCCGAACCCCGGTCGGAGGTGAACACCGGCGACGCGTCGCAGTGGCTGGGCCGGGTCGACTGCCGTGATCCGGAGTTCCCGCTCATCGCCGAGATCGACAGTGAGCGGTTCCACGTCGCCCCGCTCGACCAAGCAAACGACGTCCTGCGCGATGAAAGGATGGCCCGCGCCGGATTTGAGACGATCAGGTTCTCCGAGTTCCGCGTCTGGCATCGCGGCGACGAAGTTGTCGCGGAGTGGCGTGCGGCCCGACGCCGCTTCCGGGCCACCGGATAGCGAATTTTGCCGAACTGGTCTCGTCTGGAGTCGGAAAACGACCTGAAGCGAGACCAGATGGGTGGGGTGGGGCTAGTCGGGGGTGGGGAGCAGGGAGTCGTAGCGGCGCCAGCTGTCGGGGGAGTAGCCGAACGCGTCGAAGTCGGCGCGGTAGAAGTCGTAGACGACCGATGCGAGCGCGGAGTCGAAGGCCGCGGACAGCGGGAAACTGGTCGTTGCGTTGAACTGCTCGGCGCCGCGGACGATCACGTTGTCGGGCGCACCAAGATGACGCAGCACACCGCCGAAGTCCTCGTTGAAGTTTTCAAAACGACCAATCACGTCGTAGTCAATGAGGCCCCACCACAACGTGTCGGTCTGCGGGCACCAGTGCCCGTCGGTGGCGACGGCCCGGTCGTCGCCGTGGGTCGCGATAAATCGTACGAAGTCACCGAAGGCGAGCGTGGGTCGCGGTGAATCGTCGGTGCCGGGCTCGTACCCATACGCGTCACGGATCCGGTCGCGCAGCTCCTGATACTGCGTGTCCATCCGCCGAAGGACCTTCGACTTCCAGGCCGAGAAGATCCGGTCGTAGGGGTTGCGCACTATGCAGAACTTCAGGACCGACGGGTCGTTCAACATCGAGGCCACGGTGTCAAAGCCGTAGCGCGACATCGACATCTCGTCGTCGCCCTCGTGCACCGTCCACCACCCGTCGACCGGTGGCTTGCCCTCAAGGTCGTGCAGCGCGTACTTCACCGTTGAGCACCCGACTTTGCCCGAGGTAACCGCGACGTACTTCCAGGCCGGCGACACGCGCGATCCGTACCACCACGTGTGGTGGTCGGCACGCGCTTCGAGGTCAGCCGGGGTCACCACCTGATCGAGGCTAAAGCAGCCCGGCGTCGACGAGCTGCGATTGCAGCGACGCCGCGTCACGAAAGAGGATCGCGTTCCAGCCCACGGCCCGCGCGCCGATCACGTTGGGTTCGTTGTCGTCGATGAACCACGTGGTGGACGGCTCGAGCGCCCACAGTGCGACCGCGTGCTCGAAGATGGCGGCGTCAGGCTTGATGAGCCCAACCGCGCCCGAGATCAGCGTGCCGTCGAAACGCGCGAGCAGCGACTGCACCACGGTCGAACGCGGCAGCGTCTCCGCCGAGCTATTCGTCAACACGTAGACCGGCGTTCCCGCGGCACGCAGCGCGTCCGCGATAGCGACCACGTCGTCCAACACGTCGCCGAGAAGGTCGGTCCACCGCTCGGAGAACAGCGCGAACTGGTCAGCGAACTGCGGGAATTGCGCCGCGGCCCGCGCCACTACGTCGTCGAAAGGCACGCCCCGGTCGAGTTCCGCATTCCACGTAAAGAAATCGGTCTCGTCGATAAACGCGTCGTGCAACACGCGGCGCGGGCTCCACTCAATCAGCACGTTCCCGAGGTCGAACACAACAGCGGCCACAGCGCGAGACTACGGAGCAATGTGTGGCCGTTACGTATCGGCAACTCCGCCGTCCAAACTCGCCGAGGAGTTCCACGTCGACGAGATCGTCATCGAAGACCTCGGTGCGCGTTACAACGTCGCGCCCAGTCTTGC
>JBKJQZ010000215.1:0-6452 GCA_046594835.1 Acidimicrobiales bacterium
AGTGGCACGCGTCGGCGGCCACTCCTTTGTGTCGGGCGCACCCTCGGCCGGCTCGCTGGCCGGTTGGGCCGCGGCCGCGGGTTTTGGCTTCGTGGTCACGGCGGCGACGCGAGCACATCGACGCGCGGGCGTCGCGCTGCGCACACTCCACATCGAATCGTGGCTGGGTTCGCATGAAGCCCACGACGGGTTCGAGGTGGTCGCGCTGCCATCGAATGATGTGATTGCTTACGCCGCGCCCGGCTCACCCCCACAGGTGGTGGTGTCGGACGCAACGATCGCTCTCCTGCAGCCCGACGAGTTCGCGGCACTGGTTCGTCACGAGCTTTCCCACCTCCGCCATCGGCATGAGCGACTCCTTCGCCTCGCGGCCATCATTGAGGGCGCGACCGGGATCGTCCCCGTTCTGCGCCGGACTCCGGTCGCACTGCGCGCCGCAGTCGAACGGTGGGCCGACGAAGACGCTGCATTCGCGCCGGCCGAGCGCGCCGCGGTCCGTGCCGCGCTCCATAAGTGCGCGCAAGCAACGACGCCGGCACGCAGATTTCGCAGCGTCGACGAGCGAGTCCTCGCGCTCAGCGGCGCGCGCAGTCGCGGCGATTGGATGCTCCGTCTCGCAGTTGGCGCACCGGCGGCCTCTGCGCTCAGCGCGGTCGCGATCGTCGGGGTGATCTGGCTGTCGTCACAACACCACGGCGTCCTCGCCCTAGTCGGGTACTGCCCAGTCTGATCCGTCAGCGCGTTGACCGGCTTGCTCGACAGGGTCGGTTGGTGGGCGTGATGGCCACCCGGGATTCAGCCGAGTGACCACCACGCACCAAGGTCGCTTGGGGACGGGGGGGTGACCCAAGCGACACAACGTGCGAGCTCAGCCAGACGTTGCAAGTCGGCGACGGCGAATCAGCGCAACAGCGACGACGGCCGCGAAGCAGATATACACCCGCCGGTTTGGTGCAGCGGGCACCGTTTGACCGGCGGGACGCTGGCTCGTCGGGATCGGAAGACCGTTGAGAACGTAGGCAAACGCGAGACGACGACCAGAGCACAGGATTGGTTACTACCCCCATCGACAGCTACGTGCACGACACCCCTCCGGGGTATAGTCGTCGGCTTGGCCGCCCGTCTCGCTCCTTCGTGTTAATCAACCACGCCCACTATCGCGCCACGGTTCGCCGCCGCTCGGCGGTTCTTGCGGTGGTGTGCATCGCAGTCCAAATTGTCGGCGCGCCTACCGCGCTGGCTGAATCGAAACCCTCGAAACTCGACGCCGCCCGCGCCTCCGCGAAACAAATCAAGGCCGAACTCCAGGCCGTTACGAAGCGCATCGAGGTGCAGCAAGCCAAGAGTGTGTCGGCGCGTCAAGCCGTCGCAGCCGCCAACGGTCGCCTGCAGCGAGCGCGAGCGGAGGAGGTGGCGGTGGCGGCGCAACTGGACCGCGTTCGCGCTTCTGTTCGTGACTTGGCAATACGCGAATACATGCGCTCCGGACCTGGCTCCGCCGCTGCTGCCCTCGGCGTCGACCCCGCGAAATTCGCGCGGGGACGGTACTTACGCAGCATTGCTTTCGGCTCCAATGCCGACCTGCAGGACGCGCTTCGCTCGGCGCGCCAGGACGCGGAAGGGGCACGCGGAGCCGCGCAGAGAGCCGCCGGGTTAGCCGCTTCGCGAAAGCAGATCGCTGGCGACACACTGAACGCGCTGAGAGCATCGCAGAGCCGTCAGCTCAACCTCGCCGCGGCAGCGGAGGCTCGCCTCGACGCCGCTATCAAGGAATCCGAAGCAATACGCCGAATCCGTCCGAGAGTTAGCCGAATCGGTCCGAGCGGTAGCAGTGGCTCCTCCCGGCGGGGCGCAGTTTCGCTCACCACGGTGCGAGGTATCACCGTCGCCACCGAAATTGCCGGCCAACTTGATCGGATGTTGAGCGCGGCCGACGCCGACGGAGTGCGCTTCGGCGGCAGCGGCTACCGCAGTCCCGATGGCCAGGTAGCCGCCCGGCGACGCAACTGCGGATCGAGTAGCTACGACGTCTACGACAAGCCGGCGTCGCAGTGTCGGCCGCCCACGGCCCGCCCCGGACAGTCCATGCACGAGCAGGGGCTCGCGGTCGACTTCACGTACAACGGCAGCCTGATCCAGAGCCGCAGCAGCGAGGGCTTTCAGTGGCTCAAAGCCAATGCGGCAAGATTTGGGTTCTACAACCTGCCGTCGGAAGCCTGGCACTGGTCTGTTAATGGAAACTAGGGACGAACCCGCTGACGACAGTGGGGCGGATCCGAGCCACGCCGAGCTGCGCTGGATGGAGCGCAATGGCTCTCGATTGACGATGTGCGTCGTTCTCGGAATCGTCGTCGTGGTGGTCGCACTTCAACAATTTGGCCACGCTCGCTGACCGAGCTGATCGTAGGTGCGGAGGCGACTTGTAGGGTATCTACGACACGCAGTCGGAGAAGTGTCGAGGGAGTCGCCGTGATTCGTTTCAGCGAGAACAGGTAGTTGATTGTCACCCTTGTTGCTGCCGCTCGGGGCGTTCGTAGCCGGCTTATTGTCGTTCAGCTCACCGTGCTGTTTGCCCTTGCTGCCCGGGTACCTGTCTTACATATCGGCGCTGCCGGTATCCGAACTCGGAACCCGTCAAGCCCGACTCGTCGCGCTCCGGGCCTCGCTCCTGTTCGTCACCGGCTTCGGGATCATCTTCACGCTGCTCGGTGTCACTGCAAGCGTCGCCGGCGCCTTCATGTTGGATCATCTGCCGCAGCTTGTACGGGTCTCGGGGTTCGTGATCATCGGGCTGGGCCTTGTGACTGCGGGTGTGCTGCGGGTGCCGTGGCTCTATCGGGAACGCCGCATCGATCTCGCCCGCGTGCCGCGCGGCCCTGTCTGGGCGCTACCGCTCGGGATGGCGTTCGCCGCAGGATGGACGCCCTGTATCGGCCCGATTCTGGCGACGGTGTTGACGGCGGCAGCAACGACGGGCACCGCGGCGTGGGGGGCGCTCCTTCTGGTGTTCTACACCGCCGGGCTCGGCGTCCCGTTCGTCGCGCTCGCTCTCGGGTTCACGCGTGCCCGGTCCACACTCGACTTCCTCAAACGGCACGGCGCCGCAATCGAACGCACTGGAGGAACGCTGCTGGTCGGCGTTGGGGTGTTGTTCGTGACCGGTGCATGGCAGGGCCTGTTCCGACCATTGCAGACGTACTTCGCTCGCCTGGGCTGGCCGCCTATCTAGCGGTGAGTGGCCACGTCCGGTGAGTGTGCTTCGAGTGACCCCAGCACTTCTGGGTCTCGCCCTAGCTGCATGTGGGGCGTCGATCGGTCAACGTCGCATGTCCCCGCGGCTCGCAGTCCGACTCCTCACCACGATCGCGGTCAGCGTCGCCTTAGCGGTTGCGGCCGCGGCCAGCTTGTTGGCCAGTGGCGTAGTCGCGGACGCTGGACTCGGCCGGTGGCTGACGTGGTGCCAAGGGACCGTTCCGATACACGACGCGATCCCGACTCCGGCAACGGTCGGTGGAGCGGCGCTGCTGGGGGCAATGGCCTTCGGCGCGTGGCGGTTCGCCCGGCGCTCACGCCAAGCCGCGTCGCGATGGGGTCGGGCCGAGAATTTGGAGGTTGTGGATCTGGATGGCTCCGTCGCGTATCTCGTGCCCGGCCCATTCGGCCACGTTGCCGTCTCGACCGGCCTATTACGTCTGCTCAGCGCCCAGGAGCGACGGGCCTTGTTCGAACACGAGCGAGCCCACCTCCGTCTCCGCCGCTCCCGCTACTTGCGGTGGGGCGGGCTGAGCGCGGCGGCCGTCCCGTTACTGCGTCCTGTCGGTGAAGAGGTCCGACGCGCCGCCGAGCGGTGGGCCGACGAGATCGCGGCGGACGTGGTCGGCGACCGCGGGGTGGTCGCGTCCGCTATCGCGCAAGCGGCGAGCGCCTCCGCTCCGGATCGCGGAGTGGGCTTCGACGATTCAGATGTCGTGGGCCGCGTACAGGCGTTACTTGCACCGCGTCTGTCTCGCGTGTCGAGATGGTGGTCCACGAGCGGTCTCCTGCTCGTGACCGCCGCCTGTCTTATTGCGATGGCCGCGCAGACGCGCGGGCTCATCCAGTACGGACTGCACATCTGTGGCGCCGGATGAACTTGCGTGGACGCGACGGTCGCTCGCAGCCCCAACACGAAGGGGGTGATTGCGATCCGTCCCGCTAACTTCTACAGCGTGTCAGAGAGGACGCGGCGGAGTCGTCGCAGGGTGTACTCCCTCACCCTGTGCGCCGCAGCGATGCTCGTCGGCGCCTGCGCTGCGCCGCGAATCAACTATGTCGCGTCGGGCCCACCGTCGACGTTCCCAGCGGACGGGGCGTTCGTTCCTGCCGGTGTGGAGGATTTCGACAGCATCGTTGTTGGCGCCCGAGGGAAGGCGCTGGTCGTGAATGTGTGGGCGTCGTGGTGCGGGCCGTGTCGGGTAGAGGCCCCCCTGCTCGCCCGCGCGTCACGCCGCTATTCGCAGGTCCGATTCCTGGGTATTGATTCCAAAGACTCTGATGGCGCCGGCCGGAGCTTCGTCGCCCGATACCGGCTGCCATACCCGAACCTGTTCGATCCTGACGGGGCGATCGCCGATAACCTGCGCGTGCGCGGCTTCCCGACGACGGTGGTGTTCAACCGTGCGGGCAAGCCGATCGCCTCAGTGGTGGGCGGGATCTCGGAGCGTACTTTGGCCGCCGTGCTGGTGAGCGCAACGAAATGATCGACTCCGGCCTGCTTTTCAGTGCACTTTTGGTTTTGACGGCGGTGTGGGCGGCGGAGCGCTGGGTATTTGATCGCCGGTCGATCGATATCCCGGCGCGGGCTCTGGACATCGCTACCACGCCGCTGCTGGTAGGGGTTGCGGTAGCGCGGCTAACGGCAGTCCTCATCGATGACCCCGGCGCGCTCTCACGTGTGGGCGATCTGCTGATCATTCGCAGTGGTGTTGAGTTCTGGCCTGGCGTTGCGGCGGGCATCGTCGCGGTGGCCATCGGCGCGCGCCGCGAGGGCGCCGCGGTTTCGGATCGCCTCGCTGGGCTCGCACCCACCGGCTTGGTGGCGTACGCGGCCTACGCCGCGACCTGCGCGCTGCGTGAGGGGTGCTTTGGCCCAGCGTCATCTTTGGGGCTGGTGCCCCGGGTGGGCGGTGTTCGTCAGTTCCCGGTTGAGTTGGTTGTCGCTGCTGGCGTCGTTGTGTTGGCGGTCGCGCTGGGCCGAGCGCATCTCTCGCCCGTCGTGACCGTTGCTACGGCACTTGCGGGGTTGGCGGTTGTGCGTCTTGTCGCCGCGATCTGGTTACCCCGCGTCGGTACCGGCGTGTCCCGACTCGACGTTGAGTCCGCGATTGCGCTCGCTAGTGCGGTGGGCTTTCCGCTATGGCGACGCGCTATTCGACGGTAACGGCGATCTTCATGCCGCCGGCGTAGTGACCAGGCTCGTGGCATCCGATGATGCTCTTCTGGGATTCGGCGAAGGTGGTCACGAGTTCGTCCGTCTTGCCTGGTTGCACCGTGATCGCGCTCTCGCTCGAGTCTCCGTGGTTCATGCCACCCATCGAGGTGCCCTTCTTGCCGCCACGCATCTCGGTCTCGTGGGCGGCTTGCTCGGTGGGGCTGCCGATGAACGCGTCGTGCTGCACTGCGCCGTTGTTGGTGAACACGAACCGGATCTCCTGCCCCTTTTTTACCGTTACCGCGGAGGGGGAGAACGAGATGTCACGCATCTCGATCTTGATGGTTCGGGGCGGCCGATCACTGGCCTTGTTGGATCCGCCGCCGGCGCAGGCTCCGAGCCCGAGCAGAAGGAGCGCCGATGCTGCGGCGACGACGCGGTTGCGGCGACGACGCCCGGTGAAGTGTGAGCGGCTCATTCCTACATTCTGTCGGAGATTCTGGGCGCCACCAAACCACCTCGTCTATACCCATTAGGGGTATCATCGTGATGATGATGGGCTACAGCGACGACAAAGAAGCGGTACTGAAGCGACTCCGGCGCATCGAGGGGCAGGTGCGCGGGCTGCAGCGCATGGTTGATGAGGACAAGTACTGCATCGAGATTCTCGACCAGGTCGCGGCTGCGACCAAGGCGTTGCAGGCTGTTGCCATCGAGCTCGTCGAGGATCACCTGACACACTGCGTCGCCGACGCGTTACGCACCGAGGGTTCCACCGCTGACGACAAGGTCGCCGAGGCCACCGCTGCCATCGCCCGCCTCGTCCGCTCGTAGCACTCGAGGCGCAGCCGAAGCCGCCGCCAGCAACGCCAGCGCGGCCCCCGTTCCGGCGCCGAGTATCACCATGCCCGACCACAGTTCGGCGCTCCATGCGAGGGTGTCGAACACGGCGACGCCGGCGAAGTATCCAAGCCAGAGCGCGGCGGCCGTCAGCCCACCGAACACAGGCAGCGGCAGGCGGCGGGCAGTGGATTCGGCCGCA
>JBKJQZ010000100.1:0-5489 GCA_046594835.1 Acidimicrobiales bacterium
CTGACGGGCTTCGAGCGCGCGGCGCTCGGCCTCCGGGTCGGGCGCCGCGTCGAGCAGGCGGCCGACCCAAGGCGTGTCGGCTGTACCGGGCGTCACGCAGTTGACGCGGATGCCTTCGCGCACGTGGTCGGCCGCCATCGCGTAGGTGAGCGCGAGCACGGCCCCCTTGGTTGCGCTGTACAACGCACGTTGGGGCAAACCCGCCCACGCCGCGATCGAGCACGTGTTGACGATCGACGCGCTGGGCGACTCGCGCAGGTGCGCCAACGCGGCACGCGAGACGCGGGCAATGCCGATCACGTTGACGTCGAGCACGCGGCGCCATTCGTCGTCGTCGTTGTCGGCCACGGTGCCGCGTGCGCCGATGCCCGCGTTGTTGATCACGATGTCGATGCGACCAAAACGCTCCGCCACTTCCGCGACTGCGGCCTCCACCGACGCGGCGTCGGACACGTCGCAGCGCACGCCGACGAGTGGCGCGGCGAGACCGTCGGGCGCGACGTCGAGGCACGCAACCTGCGCGCCCGCAGCCGCGAGCTGGTGGGCGGTCGCGAGACCGATGCCCGACGCGCCACCGGTGACAATCGCGACAAGGCCGCCAAACTCTCCGGCGAACTCGACGCTCACGACGGTGACCACGCGAGCCCGCCGTCGACCTTGAGGACCGAACCGGTCGTGTAGGCCGACGCGTCGCTGGCGAAGTAGAGCGCCGCGCCAACGAACTCGTTTACCTGACCAACGCGTTGGAGCGGCACGATGCGTTTGAATCCTTCTTCGAGTAGCGCGGGATCCCACGCGTCCGCGATGTCGGTTTGGATCATTCCCGGCATGATGCAGTTCACCCGCACGTGCGGCGCGTAGGCGCGGGCGAAGCCGAGGGTCATGTTGTTGAGCGCCGCCTTCGCCCCGGCGTAGGGCAGCTCACCGGCGCCGGGTTGGACGGCGGCGATGCTGCTGACGTTGATGATTGAGCCTGCGCCGTCGGCCGCCATGCGGTCACCGAAGAGCGACGCCAACCGGAACGGTCCTCGGTAGTTCACGTTCATGACCTTGTCGAAGAGGTCCTCGGTCACCTCGGGCAGTGACGGGTACAGCGGTGACATGCCGGCGTTGTTGACCAGTACGTCGACCTTGGCGAAGCGCTCGTAGACCTCACGGAACAGCGCGTCGCAATCGTCCCACCGGCCAACGTGACAGGCGATGGGCAGCGCCGCACGGCTCGTCGCCACCTCGATCTCCGCAGCCACCGCTTCGCACGCGGCGAGTTTGCGGCTCGCGATCACGACCTCCGCGCCGCGTTCGGCAAACGCGAGGCACATGGCTCTGCCGAGGCCACGACTACCGCCGGTTACAACAATGACTTTGCCGGTGAGATCGAACAGGTCTGGGGTCACGGCGTCATCCTTGCTGACCCCCTCCTAAGGTGCGGCCATGCAAGGACCTATGGAGGGAATCAAGGTCGTCGAGGTTGGCATGTGGGTAGCTGGTCCCGCGGCCGCGGCGATCCTGGGCGACTGGGGTGCAGAGGTCATCAAGATCGAGCCGCCCGAAGGCGATCCGTTCCGGGGGCTGATGTCTGCTTTCGGCGGCGACGTGAGCCCACCATTCGAGCTCGACAACCGTAACAAGCGCAGCGTCTCGCTCAACCTGTCGACCGACGAAGGCCGCGCCATCGTCGCGCAACTCATCGACGAAGCCGACGTGTTCGTCACCAACGCCCGGCCGATCGCGCTCGAGCGTGCTGGCCTGGACTTCGCAACGGTCTCCGCCCGCAACCCGCGTCTTGTCTACGCACAGATCAACGGATACGGGATGGAAGGCGACGACCGTGACCGCGCCGCGTTCGACGTGGGCGCGTTCTGGTCGCGCGCCGGGGTGGCGGCGTCGCTCGCGCCCGACGGAGCGGACCTGCCCTACCAGCGCGGAGGTATGGGCGACCACATGGCGGGCATGGCCGCAGCCGGCGCGGTGTCTGCCGCGCTGCTGGCCCGCGAACGCACGGGCGAGGGTCAGCTCGTGGCGACGTCGCTCATGCGTATCGGCATGTACATGGTCGGCTGGGACGTGAGTATGGCCGCGCGCCTCGGCATCGCGACCACACCGATGACGATCAACCAGCCGCCCAACCCGATGATCAGTGGCTACCGCGCCGGCGACGGGCGCCAGTTCTGGCTGCTTGGCCTGCAGGGCCAGCGCATGTGGCCCGACGTGTTGCGTGCCATCGCCAAGCCGGAGTGGGACACCGACGAACGCTTCTCGTCAATAGAGATGCGCTTCGTGAACTCGAGCCTGCTTGTGCAGGAACTCAACGCCGTGTTCGCCACCAAGCCCCTCGACGAGTGGGGCGCGATCTTTGACGCAGAGAACGTGTGGTGGGCCCCGGTGCAGCTCCCCCACGAGTTGGTCGACGATCCTGTGGCGCACGCAGCGGGCGGGTTCGTCGACGTGCCGTCACCCGACGGCGAATCGATCCGCAGCGTGGCGACGCCGGTTGACTTCTTCGGCACGCCGGCCGCGCCACGTTCCGCTCCACCCGAGTTCGCGCAGCACACCGAAGAGGTGCTGCTCGAGCTCGGCTACGACTGGGACCGCATCATCGAACTAAAAGCGGCGGCCGTCATTCCCTAACGGTTAGGCCCCGACTTCGAGGGTTTAGGACCCGGGCGCGGGGGCGGGCTCGGCCATCGCGCGCTGCTCGAGGTACTCCTCGAAGCCGGCGACGCCCATCTCGCGGCCTAGGCCAGACTGCTTGAAGCCGCCGAAGGGGACGTCGGCGCCGTACCAGAGGCCGCCGTTGACCGACATGGTGCCGGTGCGGATGCGGCGCGCGACGCGCAACGCACGCTGGTGGTCGGCGCTCGAGACACCACCGGAGAGGCCGTAGATCGAGTCGTTGGCGATACGTACGGCGTCGTCGTCGTCCTCGAACGGAATGATCACGAGCACCGGGCCGAAAATCTCTTCGCGCGCGATCTCCATCGTGTTGTCGACGTCGGCGAGCACGGTGGGCTGGAAGTAGAAACCCTTGTCGAACTGCGTGGCGATGCCACCGCCCACAACGACGCGCGCGCCGGCCGCAACCGCGCGTTGCACGAGCCCGTCCATCCGTTCGAGCTGCGCACGGTTGACGATCGCTGCGGTCATGTTGCCGGGCTCTTCGGGGTCGCCGTAGGCCACGGATGCGACGAGGCCGGCCACAGCTTCGACGCCCTCTTCGTAACGCGAGCGTGGTAGCAGCAGTCGCGTGCTGGTTGCGCAGCCCTGCCCGCCGTGGGTGCAGATACCAAAGGCGGCGGCGATCGCGCCCATCGCCATGTCTTCGATGTCGTCGAGCACGATCTGTGCGGACTTGCCGCCGAGCTCGAGGAAGATGCGCTTGATCGTCTGCGAACCCGCTTCCATGATGCGGCGGCCAACGACCGTGGAGCCAGTGAAGCTGATCATGTCGACGTCGGGGCTGAGCGTGAGCGCCTCACCGATGGTCTTGTCCGACGACGTGATCACGTTGAGCACGCCCGGTGGAATGTCGGTGTGCTCAGCGGCGAGACGCCCCAGGGCTAGCGCAGTCCAGGGCGTGTCGGGCGCCGGCTTGAGCACGACGGTGCAGCCCGCGGCCAAGGCCGGGACGATCTTGGCGATGTTGATCTGGTTCGGGTAGTTCCACGGCGTGATCGCGCCGACAACACCGACCGGGATCTTCTCGACCCAACGGTTGCTCGGGCCCGCCATGGTGTCGGCCACGCCGAGCTCGTCGACCCACTCGTAGTTCTCGGCGAGCTTCGCGTAGAACTCGAAGAACTTGAGCGGCTCGGCGAGCTGGGGACCGTCCATCAACATGCGAGGCGCGCCGACTTCGGCCACAGTGATGTCGGCGAGGTCATCCTTGTGGTCAAGGATCGCTTTGTGGAGCTGACGGATGCAGCGCACGCGTAGCTCGAGGTTGGTCGACCAGTCGGTCTCGTCGAAGGCGGCGCGCGCGGCGGCGATCGCCTGCTCCATATCGGCCTTCGACGCGTCGGCCGAGACGCCGATCACTTCCTCGTTGGCCGGGTTGATGTTCGGATACGTCTTGCCACCCTCGGCCTCAACGAGCTTGCCGTTGATGAGCAACCGCTCTTCGTGCCATGAATCTTTCGTCAGCGCCATGCCGCGCATCCTAGTGAGAACGCAATTCTCCTGGTAGAAGAACTGCATGGAACGGCTACGGGCGCGCTGGTGGGCGCCGTTGATTGGAGTTGCCGGGTTCTCCGTGGCGATATTGCTGCTCGCTCCCCGCTACACCGACGCCCAGGTGGCCGGCACCGCCGCTGTGTTCCGCGACGCAGTGGCCGACGTCGGCAACGGGCGAACGATCGCGGCCGCACTCGCCGACATGTTGTTCGTCGTCGCCTACTTCACCTTGGCGCTGGCGTTATCGCGCAACAACAAGGTCTCTCGCGTGGGCCTCGGGGTTATGACGGTAGCGGCTGGTTCTGACATGGTCGAGAACACCCTCGTGATCCTGGGCGTGGCCAAAGGCGACCGTGTGACCGACGGATTTGTCGACGCGATCCGGGCGGTCGGAGCGGTCAAATGGACCGGCGTCCTCGTTGGTGGAGTCGTCGTACTGGCTGGCCTTTTCGTGGACAGGCGCACTCCCGTTTAGCCTCGGGCCATGAGTCACGAAGCGGTGCAGGACTGGGAAACCGATTTCGACCACACGGATCCAACGTGGGTTGCGAACCCGTACCCGATCCTCGAGAAGTACCGGACCAGCGAGTGTCCGGTCGCCCACACCGACCGCTACGGCGGCGCGTGGCTGCCGACCACGCACGCCGACGTGTCGGCGGTCGCAAACGACACCGAGCATTTCTCCTCACGCAGCATCGTCATGACGCCGCACCGCCCGCCGATGGAACTGGCGCCGCAGGGCATCGCGCCCCCGATCTCGTCGGACCCGCCATTCCACGCCGACGCCCGGCGCATGCTGCTTCCGGTTTTCTCACCCCAGCGCATCGCCGAACTCGAACCGTCGACCCGCGCCTACTGCCAGGAACTGCTCACTGAGATGCAGGGCAAGGACGTCGTGGACGCCGCTATTGAATACGCGCAGCACATTCCCGTGCGCGTGATCGCCAACATGCTCGGCCTGCCGCCCGAGGACTCCGACAAGTTCCGCGGCTTTGTGCACACGGTGCTCGAAGGCGTGGCCTGGCCGCTCGAGCAGCGTATCGAGGGCTTCACGCAGTTGTTCAACTACCTCATGCCCCAGATCGAGTCGCGCATGGCCGAGCCCCGCGACGACCTGATCAGTCTCCTGCTCGACTCCGAGATCGCGGGTACGAAGATCGACCCGTTCCACGTTGCCCGCACAGTTGCGCTACTGCTCATTGCCGGCATCGACACCACGTGGTCGGCGATCGGCGCGTCGATCTGGCACCTCGCGCAAACGCCGTCGGATCGCGAGCGACTCGTCGCCGAGCCCGACCTCTTACCGGTTGCAATCGAAG
>JBKJQZ010000111.1:0-6754 GCA_046594835.1 Acidimicrobiales bacterium
TCGGTCTGCGCGAAGTCATCAACGACGAAGAAGTCGAAGAGGTCTTTGCTGTCCTTCGTAAGAAGGAAGCGCGCATGCCGACCAACTGGTCACGGCGGTACAAGAACCACGTAGAGAAGCTGAAGTCGGGCGACATCTACCAGGTGGCCGAAGTCGTGCGGGACCTCTCGATTCGCGACAAGGACAAGGGTCTATCGGCGGGTGAGAAGCGCATGCTGCAAAAGGCGCGTCAGATCCTCGTGTCTGAGCTGACCTTCGCAATCGGTGTCTCTGAGGAAGAGGCCGAGGAGCGCCTCGACTCCGAGCTGCCCTAGCGAAATGCCCGCGGGCGCAACATGGACAATCATTTGCGCCGGCGGGGCCGGGCATCGCTTCGGTGCCCCTACCGCTAAGCAGTACGTCGAGCTTGGCGGCAAGCGGCTGATCGATCACGCCGTGGCGAACGCTGCGGTCGCCTCAGACTTTGTCGTTGTCGGCGCGCCCGAAGCCGACGTCAACGATCTGCGCTGGGCCTTCGCGAGCACGGCGATCAAGGTGATCCCCGGCGGCGTGCTGCGTTCGGACACGGTGCGCTGTGCGCTGGCCGTGATCCCGCCCGACGCGGAGGTGATCCTGGTGCACGACGCGGCCCGTCCGCTCGCGCCGCCCTCGCTGTTCGAGGCCGTGATCGACGCGGTGCGCAACGGCGCGGACGCGGCAATCCCGGGCTTGCCTGTGCTCGACACCGTCAAGCGCGTCCAGGGCGACCTCGTGGTCGACACCCTGGACCGCTCCGAGTTGGTGCTTGTGCAGACGCCACAAGGCTTCCGGGGCGACGTGTTGCGCGCCGCGCACGCGGGTGACCCCGACGCCACCGACGACGCCGCTCTGGTCGAACGCGCCGGCGGCAAGGTCGTGGTTGTGCCTGGTTCGCCGGCTGCCGCCAAGATCACGACCCCGGACGACCTCATCGCCATGCAACGCTGGTTGCCATGAACGCGATTCCGCGCGTCGGCCTCGGCTTCGACGTCCATCCCTTTAGCGACGACCCCGACCGGTCCTTTGTGCTGGGCGGTGTGACCTTTGCGGGCGAGCGCGGCTTGAAGGGCCATTCCGACGCGGACGCGGTGGCCCACGCCGTGGCTGACGCGCTGCTCGGCGCCGCGGGTCTCGGCGACATCGGCCACCACTTCCCCGACACCGATGATCAGTGGAAGGGCGCCGACTCGATGGTGCTGCTGCGCGAGATCGCGTTTCGGGTGCGCGCCGCCGGATTCGAGATCGGCAACGTCGACTGCACCGTGCTGACCGAGGCGCCGAAACTTGCTCCCAAGCGCGACGAGATGGAAAAGAACCTCACCGACGCCGTCGACGCGCCCGTGAGCGTCAAGGCCACGCGCCCGGAAGCCATCGGGGCGCTCGGCCGCGGCGAAGGCCTCGCCTGCATGGCGGTCGCGATCCTCGTGCAGGGCATGTAATGCCGCGTCCTCCTCAGGGCGGCCGGCCACGCCCCGGCGCGCGCCGAAGCACCGGTGGCTCTCAGCGAGGGGAACGTGACCGCGATGGTGGTAGCCGTCCCCGAGTAGTCGAACGCGGCCTCGGTGGTCAGGTGGTGGCTGGCCGCAACTCGGTGCGCGAACTCCTCGCGGCAGGGCGACGACCCGTACGCGAGATCTTTTTTGCCGACGGCCTCGACGAGGCGCCCGTCCTCGAAGAGATCGCCTCGCTCGCGGCCAAGGCCGGCGTACCGATCCGCGTCGTACCGCGCTCCAAGATCGACAGCCTGGCTGAGACCGAGGCACCCCAGGGCGTGGTGGCCCGCGCCGCAGCCCTACCCGAGGCCGACCTTGCCCAACTCACGGCCACGCGTAACGGCCTGGTGCCCTTCCTGGTCGCACTCGACGGCGTAACCGACCCCCACAACCTCGGCGCCATCATCCGCACGGCCGAATCCGCCGGCGCAACCGGCATAATCCTCACCCGCCACCGCGCCGCCCACGTGACGCCCACGGTTACCAAGGCCGCTGCGGGCGCCATCGAACATATTGCGATTGCGGTGGTGCCTGGGCTTCCCGCTGCGCTTCAGGAGATGCAGAGCCGCGGCGTGTGGACCGTAGGCCTTTCGGCGGACGCGCCACAGACAGTGTTTGAAATGCCGGTGGCCGATGCCCCGGTGTGCCTTGTGCTGGGTTCCGAGGGGACGGGATTGTCCCGATTAGTCCGACAACGGTGCGAAGTCGTGGTCAGTATCCCCCGGATTGGGCGCACAGAGTCACTCAACGTGGCCGCGGCCGCCGCTGTGAGTTGTTTCGCGATTGCGCGAGCCAGGATGACCGATTCGCCCTGAATTCGCCGGTCGGCGTAGCAGATTCGCAAGCCGAACACGCTCCGCGGTATTGACTTCTTACAAACTCTTCCGTACAACGACGTGTGCGGCGATTTGGCAGGGGAGCGGAAAGCCGTCCGATCAGCAATCCTGAGGCAAAAGGACGTGGCAGTGGAAGTTGTAGCTCCCCTAGAAAACGAGACCGATGATGCACTCGTCGCCCGTTTTCAGGCCGGTGACGCGCAGGCGCTCGACATCTTGCTCACCCGCTATCGCCGCTTCGCCCGCTCGAAGGTGCGCAACTATTTCCTCGTCGGCGCCGACGCCGACGACCTCGAGCAGGAAGGCCTGGTCGGCCTGTACAAGGCCGCTCGTGACTATCGGGCCGACCGTGAGGCCAGCTTCCCGGTTTTCGCCGAGCTGTGCGTCAAGCGCCAGATCATCACGGCAGTAAAGGCGGCCACCCGCCAGAAGCACCAGCCTCTCAACTCCTACGTGACGATCTCGACGGGTTCTTCGGGCGACGACGCGCCGGATCCCGCCGACGAGCTCCTGCGTGATTACGCCATCGCGGATCCTGCCGAGGTCGTGGTCGACGACGACCGTCTGCGTACCGTGCAGCACTCGATCGCACAGCTCCTCTCGTCCCTTGAGGTCGAGGTGTTGCGTCTGTACGTCGAGGGCGCGAGCTACGCCGAGATCAGCCAGTCGCTGAACCGGCACACCAAGGCAGTCGACAACGCGATCCAGCGCATCAAGCGCAAGGTCGAAGGCGTGCTCGCCCAGCGCGCAGCGGTCGATCGCCTCGCCGACGCCGCGCTGCTCGCCTCCTAAATAAGTAGCGGCGCCCACCCCGCACTCCGTCGCCGCCCGATGACAAAACGGCGACCGCGCATGTCACGATGAACACGGGCGGCAAACCAACGGAGACACAAGTGACGCGCAATTCCAGGGCAAGGACGATTGCGCTCGTCGCCCTTCTCGCAACGCTGTGCAGCGGCGCAGTGTCCTCTGTGTCCGCCCATGCCGCGTCGTGGCCGTCCCTCGCCCGGTCGACGATTCATCCGGGCGTGCAGACCATCACCGGTGGCGCCCAGTGCACGGCGAACTTCGTCTTCACCAACGGCACGTCGGTCCTGCTCGGACAGGCCGCGCACTGCGCCGGCACCGGCGCAGCGAACGACACCAACGGCTGCACCGCCACGACGCGCCCACTGGGCACGCTTGTTGAAATTGCCGGCGCGTCCCGACCAGGCGTACTCGTGTACTCGTCGTGGATTGCAATGCAGGCGAACCGAGAATCCAACGACGCCCTGTGCCGCTACAACGACTTCGCGCTCGTGCGTATCGACCCTGCCGACGTGACGAAGCTGAACCCATCGGTGCCGCGATGGGGAGGGCCGACCGGCTTGGCCGTTGCGCCAACTTCGGTGGGCGACAAGGTGTACTCCCTTGGCAACTCGGGCCTTCGGTTCGGCATCAGCCAGCTGATGCCGAAGCTCGGGTTCAGTCTCGGGACGAGCGGTCAAGGCCGCACGCACGCCGTGTACACGGCCACCCCCGGGATTCCCGGCGACTCCGGTTCGGGCCTGCTTAACGCAAACGGACGCGCGCTGGGTGTGCTGTCAACCGTCAGCCTTGCGCCGCTGCCTCTCAGCAACAACTACGGCGACCTCAACAGCGCCGTTGGTTACGCACGCGCCCACAACTTCGCGGAGCTTCGGCTCGTCCCTGGGACCAAGCCCTTCGACGGACGCGCGATCCGCCTCCTCCTCAACTAGCCGGCAAGACCCCGGCACCTAGACTTGTGTCCTCGCCGGATTAGCTCAGTTGGCAGAGCACCTCTCTTGTAAAGAGGATGTCGTCAGTTCGATTCTGACATCCGGCTCAGGGAAAACGTTGGTTCTCGGCCTCGCGTCAGCGTTCCATCGCACATTCATCGCACATAGGGTTTCGGCGTTCGGCAGGAGTTCCTCGCCCAGCGCAGCAGCGGCGGCCTCATCGCCGGGCCGGCGAAGCTGGGCGTAGAGCCGGAGCGTGAGCGCAGGGTCGGTGTGGCCAAGGCGGTGCTGGGTTGTCTTGACGTCGGTGTGACCGATCAGCGACGTGGAGTTCGTATACCGCATCGATCGGGTCGTGACGTCGTGTAGGCCGAGCCGCTTGCGCGCCGGGTTCCACACGCGTCCGTAGAAGTGACACCGACTGGGCGCGGAGAGCGGTGCGTCGAAGCCCGGCAGCTAGCGATTGGCCGCCGCCACTCGCCGCCACTCGCCGCCCGGTCTGCGGGTCGACACCCGACAAGATCGCCAGCAGATCGTGGCGCCGACGTTGCCGGTGAGGTCGAATTCGCTCGCTGCGGAATCAACCCAGCGGCCGGGAGCTTCACCCGCGCCGACGTAGTAGTCCTCGAGGCCGCGCGCGACCGCGTCGAGGTAGTACGCCTCTTGCCCGGCGCCAAGTGTCGCGATTGAAAGCACACGATGACAACGCCCGTTCGCGAGGCGATTCCGGACAAATTTCGGGCTTCGCGTCGAGGCGATGCACTGGTGTGAACCGACTCAGCGCTTTTGGAGACCGCATTCCTGGCGCCCTCATCCAATCGCAAAGTGACTACGCGACGACCTGATAGGAGCGTCTCCTAACGATCCCTCTCTGTGTCAAGAGGCAATCTCGGACCAGTGTTTGGGCGCGGCGAAGCGGCCGGTGGCCGTAGCGTTGTGTTGGGTCCGGGAGTGACCTAACCGAAGAGCCGGGTGCAGGGATGGGAGTCCGGCCGCGCTGGTTAAGAGTCGCTCCCGTTTGTCCTCCCGGGCCCGCTAGCTCGAGCGGGTCGCGTCGATCATGAGTTGCCGGTAGACGGCGTTGCTGATCTGGCGCTTCAAGGCGCGGAGCGCTTCGCGTTTGGTTTTGCCTTCTTTGACGCGTCGATCGAAGTAGGCGTGGCCTTCGGAGTGGGCGTGACGGATCTGGCTGACGGCGGCCATGTGCAACGCATGGTTGAGTTGGCGGTTGCCTCGCCGCGACAGCCGATGATTGGTGCGGCCGCCCGATGAGAACTCGACGGGCGCGGTGCCGTTGTAAGCGGCGTAACGATCACGCGTCTCGAAGCGGCGAACATCACCCGTGTATCCGACGATCATCGCAGCGAGCACCGGGCCAACACCGAAGATGTCGGTGACCGTGGTTCCTGATGCGGCGACGGCGTCGCGGATCCTTCGTTTCGACGCTTTGAGTTGCTCATCGACCCGGCGAATATCGCCGAGCAACTCGACGACCAGTTCGACTTGGACGTGCTCAACCGCGGTGGTCGCGGTGAAGCCGGCGAGGAACCGATCAACGTCAGAAGCGTTGATTTCCTTGGCTATTCCGCCCGGCGCGAGCCCGACGAGCAGCGCGTGCATGCGACACACCAGCCGGGTTCGTTCGCTGCCGATGTCGCGGTTGTGCGACGCCAACAAACGCAGAGCCTCGCCATGACCGACCGCTTCAACGCGACGAAGACCAGGCTTGCGCAACGCCGCGACCGCAACCAACAACGCATCGTTCGGATCGTTCTTGTTGCTGCGACCCGAAGACAACTGCCGGGCGCGAGCCGCCAGCGTGGCCGGCACGTTCACCACATGCTCGCCCGTGGCGACGAGCTGCTGGGCCAACAGATAACCCATGCTCTCCGCGCCCTCGATCGCCCACACGCGCGACGGGAACGGTTGCGCCCACTCGACCAACTGCGCAACCTGTTGCTTCGTCGCTCGCACGCTCGTGCGCGCCAACTCATCTTCACGCTCGCTGATCGCGACGGCGGTGTGCGACGCCTTATGCGGATCAACACCGATGATCACCTGCATGCGTTCTCCTATCTGTCGGTTGGAAACCGCGACGGGCACTCCTGCTTTAAGTTCGGATGCAATCCCTCTCGTGAGCCACGCCGCAGCGAGGACCGCTCGAGCGCACTTCGTTAGTAAGCCAACCCCCGAAGAAGCAGCAGGCACTTAGTGAGCAACTCGACCAGGACCTCAAACGCTACGAACAAGCCGTCGCGTCACGACGAATTCTCAAGCAGGCACTTATGCCGCGGTCGGTAGGACAGGTTCGCCTAGGACGCAACTCGTCTACGCAGAGGCGGCCCTCGAAACGCGGAGACCCCAACCTGCGACACTCGGGGATGGACCGCCCCTCGGACGCCGCAAGGTTGATTGGAGGGTTGCGACGGTCGACGCGGTCCCGATCTGTGCTGCTCTGCGGCGCACTCGCGCTCCTCGCCGTAACTGTCGCTGCGTGCGATCCCTACCCCATTCCGAGACGACCTGACACGGCGTACGCAGACATAACTTTGGACGGTCAAGGGCGAGCGAAACTTGAGCTTCGATTGCCGACCCGGCTGGCGGCACGACTCCGGCCTGTAGGTAACGGGGCCGCGCACGCCGCGTTCGACGAACAGACAGGCGTGAC
>JBKJQZ010000164.1:0-21428 GCA_046594835.1 Acidimicrobiales bacterium
GGCGTGTCCACGACCACCAAGTCGTAGCGACCGCTCGTGTGGATCTCATAGAGCCGCTCCATCGCGATGTAGTCGTGGCTCTGCACGAAGCGCCCTGCGAAGTTTTGGTACAGCTTGTTGTCCAGGATCGCCTGCTCGGTGACCTTGTCTGGCGCGTGGCGATGCACGAGGTCGTCCCAGCTCTGCCGCGTGTCGAGCATTGCGGCCCAAAGCTCACCGCGCGGCTTCACCCCCGCCGCCTTAAACGCGCTTGCGGGCACCTGTGTCTCAACGTTGCCGAAGCCTTCGAGGCCAAGCGCGTTCGCGAGCCGTCGCGCCGGGTCAACAGTGAGCACGAGCACACGACCGCCGTGGCGCGTCGCGGCCATTGCCCCGAGCGCCGCCGCGGTGGTGGTCTTGCCTACGCCACCCGAGCCACACGTCACGACGATCTCTTTCGCCGCGAGCAACTGCTCGATCGATCCGGCGCGCATCGTCTCCTTGGAAGGGGGCGGCACCATCAGTACCCCAACTCGGCGCCGAGCGCAGCCGCGACCTGGCGTGTCGCTCGCATGCCGTGGCCGCGCACGAACAGGTACGGCACGTACAGCATCGGGATGTTGCGCGGCACCTCGGCCCGCAAGCGCTCGAGGTGTTCGGCGCTGCTGCGCCGCAACGCGACCGCGAGCGACGCTCCCTTCATCAACGCTTCCACGTCACCGTCGAGCTCTGCGTCCAACGCAACCCGCCGCTCCGGCGAGTTGAGCGAGTCAAAGATCTCTTCCTCACGGCGGCCGAACAACTCGGGTAGCACGCGGTTCACGACGACCGCCGCGAGATCGACGTCGGTTTCGTTCGCGAGGCGCGCCGAGAGTTCGATCGTCTCGTTGACGGGCATCTCCTCGGGCGTCGCCGTGATGATGAGCCCGGTCTGGGCCGGATCGCCCAGGATCTCGACCATCCAGTCCGTCTGCGAACGAATAAGGCCGACCGACACCAACTCATTGATGGACTGCGCCGCGGTGAGCTGGCCGATGATGTGGCCAGACGCAACCGCGTCCACCACGATTAGGTCCCAGTTCCGCTCGCGCACTTCCCACGCGACCTTGCCGATCGTCAGGATCTCCCGCACGCCCGGCGCCGCAGTTGCGACGTATTCGAAGATGCGGTTGAGCGGACCGATGCGTACGAGCAGCGGCAGTCGCAACTGGAGGCTCAGGTACTCCTTGAGTGACTCTTCCGGGTCCATCGACATCGCAAACAGATTTGGCCCGGCCTCGCGTGGCTTGAACGCGGTCGGTCCCGATTCCAGGAACGCTGCGAGGTTGCCCTTCGCGTCGAGCTCGCATACCAATGTGCGCTTGCCGCGATCCGCGGCCAACTGCGCAAGCGCCGCGGCAACGGTCGTCTTGCCGACGCCACCTTTGCCGGTGACGATGAGCAGTCGCCGATCAAGCAGATCGGCGGGCGCGTCCATCCCTAGCTCCGCAGGAAGAGCACTACGCGCCGAAGCCCACTTTGCGATCCGACTTATCGCGACCAAGCTCGACGTAGGCGATCTTGTCCGACGGCACGCCGATGGTCTTGCCCTTGCGATCGGTCAACCAGAGGGTGGGCACCGTGCCCGAGACGGCGGCGTCGACAGCGGCGGAGATCGCGTCGCGGTCTGCGTCGTCCGGCATATCCACCTCAAGCTCTTTGCCGGTATAGGTGACACCAATGCGGACGTCCACGACGACTACTCCTCTGTTTCGGTCGTCTCTGATGACGAGGACGACGGACTTTGCATCGTAGATGCCCCCACGCGGCGGTCCTCCCATTGACCCCAACCAGGCGTGCGCTTGCCGAAGACGAGCCATAGCCCGCACACCAGCATCGTGACCAACGCTGTCCACTGGCTTCCTGTGAGTCCGAGGCCGTGTGTGTCGTCGATACGGAACCAGTCTTCGATGAACCGGTTTAGGCCGTAGAACACGCCAAACACCACGATCAGGTAGCCGTCCCATCGCACTCGTTTACGCAACTGCAACAGCAACGCGAGCAACAAGATCGTCAGGATGAAGTCGTAGAACGCGGGCTGATGCACGAGGTGGCCCGGCCCGGCGATGCAGGGCGAGGCGGTGTCGACGCCCGACGGCGGGCAGCGGTAGCCGAGGAAGAAGTCGGTGGGCTTACCGAGGTGGTCGCCCACGACGAGGTCGCCGATGCGGCCGATGATCACACCCAGCGCCATCCCCGGCGCGGCCGCGTCCATCGCCTTCCAGAACGAGATGCCGCGCTTTCGCATCTCGGGCCCCGCAGCGAGGATCGCTCCCGCGAACCCGCCGAGCAGCGAGATCCCGCCCTTCCAGATCTGAATGATTTCCAGAGGCGCGTCGAGGTAGTCACCTGGATGGTTCAACACATACGCGAGCCGGGCGCCGATGATGGCGCCGATCGCAGCGCGCACCAGCAGTGTGCTCACGTCATCCGGGGAAATTCCCTTCTTCTCTGCGGTCGGGAGCATGAGCCGCGCGCCGAGCATGAAGCCGATCGCGATCCCCATCCCGTGGGGTGAGAGACGGAAAGGCCCGATGACAAGTTTGACGATCGGGTCGTAAGCAAGGGCCGCGAGCACGGTCAAGTTCTAGTGGGTGACGCCACCGGTTCTGTCGTCACACCGGTCCTGCATACTCGTTGTATGAGCTTCACCCACGCGCACGCGCCGATTCGGGTTGCCAACGGGTCCCACGAGCTGCTCACTCGCGCCGCCCGCGAAGCGTCTGAGCGCCATCCGATGGCGCCGTTCGCAACCCTCGCGTCGCGCGGTGGAAACCGGCTCACGCCCGAAACGGCCGACCCGTTCCGCAGCTGTTTCGAGCGCGACCTCGATCGCATCAAGCACAGCACCGCGTTCCGTCGTCTCGCCGGCAAGTGTCAGGTCTTCATCGCGCCCGACGACGATCACCTCCGCAACCGCCTCACCCACGCCATCGAGGTCGCGCAGGTCGCCGTTGGTATCGCGCGTCCTGCGGGCCTCAATGTGGCGCTCGCTGAGGCCGCCGCACTCGGCCACGACTGTGGCCACGGCCCCGCGGGGCATGCGTCGGAGGAGGCGCTGTCTCCCTACCTACCGGGGGGCTATCACCACGCGATCTACGGCGCCGATGTTGTGCTCGCGGCGCTCAACCTGTGCAACGAGACGCTCGACGCGATCCGTAATCACAGCTGGAACCGCCCCGCACCGACGACTCCCGAAGGTGAAGTCGTGGCGTGGGCCGACCGCATCGCGTACGTGTGCCACGACTTCGAAGACGCCGTGCGCGCCGGCATCGTGCGCGCGAGCGACCTGCCCGACGCTGTAGCCGACGTGGTGGGCACACGTCGCTCCAAGCAACTCGACGCCTTCATCCTCGGTGTGCTTGACACCATCGCCAATCACGGCGTGGTCGGTATGCGCACGTCGGTCGCCAACGCGCTCGCCGCGTTCCGCGCCTTCAACTTCGAGCGGATCTATCTGCGCGCCGAGTCAATCGATCAAGCCGAGCGGGTAGTGGAGTTGCTGCGCGCGCTGACCGACTGGTTCGTCGCACGACCTTCAATGCTGTCGCTTGATCCCGGCGCGACCGAGGACGAACGCATCGCGGCGGCGGTCCACCACGTCAGCGGCATGACAGACCGCTACGCGCTTTCCCTGGCGGTCGAACACCTCGGCTGGGACCCGGCAAAGCTTCCCCGCGGGGTCTAGCTTTTTCCGAACTGGGTCGATGTCATTCCCGAGAAGGGACTCAGATCGACCCAGTTCGCTTAGGACAGCTTGAGTTCGCTGCGGAAGACGCGTGATGCGCCGAGGTCGGCAACGCTCTTAGCGAGTGACACGAACGCCTGGCTCGCTTCGGAGTCGGGATCCGAGATGGTGATCGGCACGCCGATGTCGCCGCCTTCGCGGAGGTCCGACACCAAGGGGATCTGGCCGAGCAGCGGCGCGCCGATGTCCTCGGCGAGTTGCTGACCCCCGCCTTCGCCGAAGAGCGCGTAGCGCTTGCCGTCGTCGCCGGTGAACCAGGACATGTTCTCGATTACACCGCGGACCGGCAGGTTCAGCTTCTTGGCCATCGCTCCGGTGCCCTGCGCGACGCGCTGTGCGGCGGGCTGCGGACTCGTCACGACGTAGATCTCGGCGCGGGGCAGGTACTGCGACATCGAAAGCGACACGTCGCCGGTGCCGGGCGGCATGTCGACGAGCAGGAAATCGGGCTCGTCCCACATCACGTCGGTGAGGAATTGCTCGAGCGCCTTATGCAGCATCGGGCCACGCCAGACCACCGCCTCGTCTTCTTCGATGAAGAAGCCCATCGAAATGCACCGGATCCCCTGCGCGGTGGGCGGCACGATCATGCCGTCGAGCACCGTGGGCGACTGGTCGATGCCGAGCATTGCGGGGACGGAGAAGCCGTAGATGTCGGCGTCGAGAATGGCCACGTCGTGGCCAAGCTGGCTCAGCGCGATCGCAAGGTTGACCGTGATCGAGCTCTTGCCCACGCCGCCCTTACCGGAGTTCACGCCGATCACGCGGGTCCGGGAACCCTCGCGGAACGGCATCGGCTTCTTGGCCGCGGGCTCGCCGTGGCTGTGGCCCTCGTGCGAGTGGCCGTGCCCGGCGCCGTTCATCATTTCGGAAACTTTGGCCCGCTCTTGATCGGTCATCACCGTGAAGTCGACCGTGACCGCCGATGCGCCGACGCCCGCGACGGCCTGGGTGACGCGGTTGGTGAGTTCCTGCTTAAGCGGACAACCCGCAATCGTGAGGGCAACCACAACCTTGACGGCATCGCCGTCGATCGTGATGTCTTTGACCATGCCGAGGTCGACGATGCTGCGCCGCAGTTCGGGGTCTTGGACAGGACGCAGTGCTTCTGTGACCTGCTCTGCGTTGATAGTCACTACAACCTCCGGGGATTTCTCCTATGCGGATAGGTAGAATACCCAGGTGCCCGCAGACGCCCCTACTCGGCGCCCCGCCTTTCGAGGGACTACCAGCGCCCGCGGTATGAACGACGGTGACTTCGCGTCGGCGGTCTCCGCGGTCACCTCTGCCTTCGGCGACCCGACCCGTCGCGAGATCTACCTCTTCGCCCGCGACTCCGAGGGCGGAGCGACCGCCACGGCCGTCGCCGAAAAGTTCAGCCTGCACTCCAATGTGGCGCGTCACCATCTCGACAAGCTCGCCGCCGGCGGGTACCTCGAGGTCACGGTCCGACGCAGCGCGCACACCGGCGCTGGGCGACCGTCCAAGCACTACGCGGCCTCAGCGGTGGTGGAGCCGCTCGACTTCCCGGGCCGTCGCGACGACCTGCTCACCACGCTGCTCGGCCGCGCGCTCGCAGCGCTGCCGCCCCAGCAAGCCGAGGTGCTCGCGGAGTCGGTAGGCGAGGAATACGGCCGCGCGCTCGCCGAGCGCATGTCGCCGGGCGAAGTACACCGCTCGTTCAAGTCGGCCCTCGCCGCAGTGGCCGACGCACTCACTGCGCACGGCTTCGCGGCCCACGCCGAGGCGCGGGGCACGTCGCTCGCGATCATCTCGGACCAGTGCCCCTTCGGCGTCGCCGCGCACGAGCACCCCGTGATGTGCGCCGTCGACCGCGGCATGGTGCGCGGCATGCTCGCCGGCCTCTACGGGGACTCGACGCCGGTCACCGAGAGTTCTCGGGCCATGGGCGGCGACAACTGCGTCACCTCGCTCCGCTGAGCGCGTGACCCGCGTCTACCTCGACCACGCGTCGGTCTCACCGCTGCGCGACTGCGCCCGCGACGCACTGGTCGAATGGCTCGGCGTCACCGGTGACCCGGGGCGCGTACACAGCGAAGGGCTCACCACGCGGGTTGCGTTGGAGGACGCGCGTACACGCGTCGCGACGTTCTTCGGAGCGCGTCCGCGTGAGGTCGTGTTCACGAGCGGTGCGACCGAGGCGATCAACGCTGCGTGCTTCGGCGCGGCGACGCGCATAGTTGGCGGTGCATTTATCGCCGCCGCAGTGGAGCACTCGGCGGTGCGCGTCGCGTCGGAACGCCACGGCGAAGTGCGAGTGCCTGCGGTGGACGGAACCGGCCGCATCGATGTCGACGCCGTGCGCGCCGCGCTCGATGGCGAGGGCGACGTCGCGCTGATGCACTGTCAGCTCGCCAACCACGAGGTGGCGACCCTCCAGCCCGTCGAGGAGATCGCCGCGTTGTGCCAGGAACGCAAGGTGTTGTTGCACGTCGATGCGGCGGCTGGCGCGGGCTACATGCCGATCCGCTTCGCTGATTCGGGCATCGACCTCCTGTCGCTAAGCGGGCCGAAGATGGGCGCCCCCGTCGGCGTCGGCGCGTTGCTGGTGCGACGCGGCCTGCGTCTCGATCCCCTGATGGTCGGCGGCGATCAGGAACGGGCGCGGCGCGCCGGGCTCGAATCACTTGCGCTGGTGCAGGCCTGGGCCGCAGTCTGCGACGAACTCGCGCACTCGCTCGAGCGCGAGGCCAACGAGGCCCGAAGGCGCACCGCAGGGCTACGCGCGTCGCTCGCAGAGTTCGCCTTCGTCGAGCCGTATGGCGATGCCGAGAACGCGGCGCCGCACATCACGTGCTTCGGCGTGGCGGGCGTCGAGGCCGAAGCAGTGGTGCTCGGGCTCGACCAGTCCGGCATCGCAGTGCACTCAGGCAGCGCGTGCTCGTCTGAAGCGCTCGAGCCGTCGCCCGTCTTGGAAGCAATGGGCGTGGACGCCCGTCACAGCCTGCGCGTGTCAGTGGGCTGGTCCACGACCGACGCAGACATCGCCGCGTTCCTCGCCGCGTTCCCGAGCGTGGTCGCGCGCCTCGAGGCGCTACGAACCTGAGGGCCGAGAAACCCACCGGCCGGACTACCCCCACCTCAGCCCGACCGGCAGATACCTCGGAAACGTGTCGACGCGGCCTGCTCCTTGCGAAACAGCCCAGCCACGCGATGCGTCCTGCGTGCTGAAACGTACGCGTACGTTGCAGCCGCGTAAAGGGAAACTTTCGCGAGTGTGGCGACCGTTTTGGACTCCTTGACCTATTCGGCCGGAATTCCAGCCTCGGCTGACGCCCGCTGGAGTGCGTCCTCCACGAGCGAGACCATCGCCTGAGGAGGACCGTTGGCGAGGAAGAGGCGGAACTCGGCGACGGCGGCCGCGGGGTCGTTATCGTCCTCCCACAACATCATTCCGCGAAAGAAGTGTGCGTCGGGATACGACGGGTCCGCGGCCACGGCCCGGTCCACGTACACCAAGCCTTCCTTCTTCAAGCCCGCGAGACGGACCAGCCAGCCCCGGTACGCCAACGCGATCGGCTGGTTGGGGTCGCGCTTGATGATCGTGTCGTAGAGCTTGATCGCCTCGACGGCGCGGCCCGCTTGCAACAAGTTCCCCGCCTCTTGCAACTGCGCTTGGGTTGAGATGGGCAACGATCCGCTGAGCGACTCACCGGCCGACCTCGAGCCCGCAGAGTTCGCGAGCGCGACGCCCGCCGCCGCAGCAACAGCGACGGACGCAAGGACCGTCACCACCGCCCGCCCGCGGCGAGCGGGTCGGGCGTAGGCCGCCTCGGGTGATGGCACGGTTCCTTCGAGTTGCCGCAACACGTCTGCGGCGCGTGCGACGTAGTCGTCGCGTAAGGCGGCGAAGTCATCGGGGGCGAGATCGCCGGCTGCGTTCTCGGCGTCGAGGTCGCTGATCGATCGCAACAAGAAGTCACGCTCGACCTCGAGTTCAGACGGGGCGTGGTCGTTCACGGCCTGTCCGATGCGGCCGCAACGATCGCGCGGTCCGCGTCAGACGCGTGCGCAAGCGCTCGACGCGACCAACGCTGCAGCGCCACACCCAGCCCAGCCGCGGCACCAACAACCACGACAACCGGGATGATCCAGACCAGGCCCCCGATCCCGCTGCGGGGCGGGGTCAGCAGGATGTCTTCGCCGTAGCGGCCTTCGAGAAACTGCTCGATCTCGCTCTTGGTCTCGCCCGCGGCGACGCGGCGACGGATCTCGACCTTGATTGCTTGCGCCGCCGGTGCCGCCGATTCGGCGACGGACTGGCCGCGGCAGGTGGGGCAGCGCACGCCGTGGGCGATGTCGTCGGCTCGTTCCGCAGCCGAGGACGACGAGGACGAGCCCGCGGTCATCGCGAACACAAGCGCGCACACGACGGCCGCGACCACGGCCAGCCACGCGACGCGACGGCTCACCCGCGCACCTCGCGCAGAAGTCGTTCGAGACCTTCGACGGATGCGCCGCCGATGATCTTGGCCACCACAACGCCATCGGGATTCACGAGGTAGCTCTCGGGCAGGCCACGCACGCCCCACTCCAGTGCGATTGCGCCCTTCGGGTCGTCGAGAACCGGCCAGTCGCCGCCGTTCTTTTCGATGAACGCCTTCACCGCGGACGCGCGGTCGCCGTACACAACCTGGATGACGGTCGCATCACCCCGGGCCGCGTGACGGGCGGCGAAGCGCACGAGTTCAGGGTGTTCTTGGCGGCACGGGACGCACCACGTCGCGAAGAAGTTCACGACCACGTACTTGCCGCGGAGATCGGCGAGCGACCCGCTCGGCCCGGTGACGACGTCGCCAGCGGCCGCCGGCGCGGCTTTGCCCAAAAGCGGGCTGTCGGCCACGCGCTGTTCGGCGGGCTTTGCGGTGGCCGCCACATAAATCACAAACGCGAGGACCAGCGCCACGCCACCCGCGAGGAACGGTGCAAGCCGACGCTTGGGTTTCACACCGTCACCGCTTCGGGTTCGGGTTCGGGCTCGGCCTCAGGTTCGGGCCCTAGTGAAATCGCGGGAGCGGAAGCGGGTGCCGTAGGAATGCGGCGCTTGCCCGGCACGAGGGCGAGCCCGGTACCGATGGCGAGCAGTGCGCCGCCGGCCCAGATCCAGTTCACGAGCGGCGTGACCACGACGCCGATGACCGCCGCGCCCTTCGAGTTCGTGGGAGCGGCGACGAGCGTGAGGTACACGTCCGAGATCAGCCCGCCGCGCACCGAGGGCGTACCGATGGCCTGGGTGCCAAACGGGTACGTACTCAGCGCCGGCTCGTAGACCTTCTTGTTATCGACGAGCACTGACGCCTGACGCGACGTGCGGTTGGAGTGCTGCACGGTCTTGATGCCGAGGTAGGTGACGCTGTGACCATCGAGCCGGGCGGACTCGCCGGGCTTGAGGCGGAACTCGTCGCGCTGCACAAAGCTCATCGACGCCGCGAAGCCCACGGCGATGATGACGACGCCGAGGTGCACGACCATGCCGCCGTTGGCTCGGCCCGACACGCCTCGGAACCAGGACTGGCCCGAGCGTCGGGCGTTGCGCGCCGCGAGCACGAGCTGACGCAGCGCGGCGGCGGCCGCGAAGGCGCCGAGGCCAAACGCCAGCAGCGCAGACACGTTGCGCATGCCCAGGCCCACGAGCCCAACGAGCGTCGCCGCTCCCGCCGCGGCGGGCACGAGTAGACGGTCGCGCAATACACCACTGCTCGCTTTGCGCCACGGCAGCGCGGGCGCAACCGCCATGAAGAACAGCAGGAGGAACCCGATCGGCGCCGTCATGCGATCGAAGTACGGACGCCCGATCGACAGGCGGGACTGGTTGACCGATTCCGCGATGAGCGGGAACACCGTGCCGAGCAGCACGACGAATGCGAACGCCGCGAACAGAAGGTTGTTGATGAGGAACGCGGACTCACGCGAGACCGGCGAGTCGATCGTGCCCGGCGAGCGCAGGGCGTCGCCCCGCCAGGCCAGCAGGCCACACATAACAACGACGATCACGGCGAAGAAGCCGAGCAGCATCGGGCCGATGTTCGACTCGGAGAAGCTGTGCACGCTGTCGAGTACGCCCGAGCGGGTGAGGAACGTGCCGAGGATGGTGAGCGCAAAGGTGGCGCTCACAAGCGACAGGTTCCAGACGCGCAGCATGCCGCGGCGTTCTTGCACGAGCACCGAGTGCAGGTACGCGGTAGCGGTGAGCCACGGGAGGAACGACGCATTCTCCACCGGGTCCCACGCCCAGAAGCCGCCCCAGCCGAGCACCTCGTAGGACCACCACGAGCCGAGGATGATGCCGACGCTCAACATGCCGAAGGCCACGAGCGTCCAGCGCCGCATGGCCAGGACCCAGCCTTCGTCGATCCGGCCGGTGACCAGCGACGCCACCGCGAACGCGAACGGCACGGTGAAGCCCACGTAGCCCGCGTAAAGGATCGGCGGATGGAACGCCATCAGCGGATGGTTCTGCAGCAGGGGGTTGGGCCCCGGCCCGTCGGTCGGGATTACGCCCTTCACCGCGCTGAACGGGTTTGCGGGGCCGAGCACCAGCATGAAGAAAAAGGCCACGACCACGAACATCACAACGAGCGCCCAGCCAAAGACGGGGTCGTCGCGCTGGTCGCGGTGTCGCAACGCCAACGCCACGAGGTAGGCGGAGAGCACGAGCAGCCACAGCAGGATCGAGCCTTCGAGCGCAGACCATGCCGAGGCGATCGTGTAGAGCAGCGGCGTGGTCCGGCTGCCGTTCCGGGCGACGTAGGCGAGCGAGAAGTCGTGACGCAGCAGCGCCACCTCCATCGCGCCGAAGGCCACGACCGCACCGGCGACGACGCCCCAGACCCAGGTCCAGCTCGCGCGGATGAGGTCGGTCCGCTGCCGCACCAGCCCGGTGACGAGGAACACGATGCCGCCACACGCCGCTAGGAAGCCGAGCAGGATTGCGCTCTGGCCGATGATGCGAGTCACGAGCGTCCGGCATCCTCGTTGGAGTAGTCCTCGACCCGGTCGGGGTTGTCCTTGCGGTACTCGGCGGTGTGCTTCACGAGGATGCGATCGCTCGCGTAGTCCTTGCCCTCAAAGTGGCCCTCGAGCACGACGGGGATGTTCGGCTTGAACAGCTCCGGCGGGTCGCCCACGTGGTGCACGGTGATCGCGGCGTTGTTCTCGGTCACCACGAAGGTCACGCCGTTCTTGGTGGTCTTCACCGAACCGGGCTCGACAACGCCCTCGAGGCGGAACCGGCGATCACCAAGGTCGGCGCGATGGGCCACCGCTTCGTCGACGGTCTTGAAGTAGACGGTTGCGTTCGTAAGGCCCTTCCACAACAGGCCGCCGGCCAGCACGAATGCGACGCCCAAGAACAAGGTGGCGCGGCCGCGGCTCATCGCTTCGGCTCGCGCTTGGTCACGGCGCGGAACTTCGCGATCGTCCACACGGAATAGGCGCCGAGCGACGCAATCGTCACGGTGTAGCACGCGATCACGTAACCACTCACGCCGACACCGCCTCGCGGCGACGGGCCGCAATTGCTTCATCAAGAGCGGAGGCTTCAACCGCTTCCTCGGATTCGAGGATGCGCGTGCGCATGAGCAGCAGGGTCACGAATACGAGCGTCATCGCGAGGAAGCCAAGAAGCATCGCGGCGATGAAGTCGCCGTCGAGCGTGGTGCCCGGATCAAGCGACGCGAGCGAGCGGCCCTGGTGCAGCGTGCGCCACCACTCCACTGCCATGTGATTGACGGGCACGACGATCACGGCGAGCACCCCAACGAAGGCCGAGCGCATCGCGCGCGTCGACGCGCTGTCTGCGACCGATCGCTGCGCCAGATACCCCAAATAGATCGTGAGCATGAGCGCAGTAGTGGTGAGGCGCGCGTCCCACGTCCACCACACACCCCAGGTGGGTCGGCCCCACAAGCTCCCGGTAATCAACGTGAGGCTGGTGAAGAGCACGCCGAGCTCGGCCGACGCGTGCGCTACCGCGTCCCAGCGGGCCCGGCGCGTGCGCGGGATCAGGTAGAGCACCGAAGCGAGCGCGGTGATGCCGAAGGCGAGGTAGGCCGTCCAGGCGATGGGAGGGTGCAGCGCCAACATGCGCGAATAGGTGCGCTGTTCGTAGGTCGCGGGAAGGCCGAGACCGAGCACAATGGTGCCCGAGAGGGTGACGACGGCGAGCGCGCCGAGCGCGCGGATGGTTCTCATGACTCTTCTTGCAAGGTCCCGTATCCGACGACACCGACTGCCACGTAAAGCACCGCAAACGCGGCCAGCAGCTCCAGCCAGCTAACCGCGTCGGACGGCACGCCCGCCAATCCAGCCTCCCACGCCCGGGTAGCAGCTAGCAGTACAGGGGCGAGCACCGGCAGGAGCAGCAGCGGAAGCAGGGTCGAGCCCACGCGGAGGCCTGCCGCGACGGCCGCGTAGGCGGTCCCGGCCGCAGCGAGTCCGGCCGTGGCGAGGATTGCGGTCGCGATCAACAGGAGCGGTTCGTGGAGCTGCGTGCCGTACAGAATCGTCACGCCGAGCCCGAGAAGGACTTCGAGCACCAGGAGCTGCGCGGCAACCGCGGCCGCCTTGCCGAGGAAGATTCCGCTCGGGTCGAGGCCGGCGAGGCGCATGCCTTCGTTGCCGCGGTCAGCCGTTTCGACCGTCGCCGAACGCTGCACGGCGAGCACCGTGCAGAACACCACGGCGAGCCAGAACAGGCCAGCCGACGCGCGTCCGAGCACGCCGCGATCAGGATCGAGCGCGAAGGCAAAGAGCACCAGCACGAGAACGGCGAACGGACCGATCTGCTGCGTGGTCACGCGCGAACGCCGCTCGATCCGAAGGTCCTTGCCCGCAACGAGCGCTGCGTCACGGAACACGCAGCGGCTCCGGTGTCGTTGTAGGCGTGATCGCGCCGCCGGCAACGGTGAGGGTCCGGCTGGCGAGGGCGACGGCGCGGTCGGTGTCGTGGCTCGCCATCAACACGGTGGCACCAGTGGCGATCGCTTCCCGAACAACGCCGTCGACCAGGTCGCGCCCATCGTCGTCGAGCGCGGCGTGCGGCTCGTCGAGCAGCCACAGCTCTGCGTCGCGGGCTACAAGCGCGGCGAGCGACGTGCGGCGGCGCTGGCCGGCCGAGAGCGAACCGACCCGAGTCGACGCGAGCCGTCCGTCGAGCCCAAGGCGAGCGAGCGCGCCCGCGACCAACGCCTTGTCGCCACCCGCGGCTGCGACCGCGAAGGTCACGTTTTCTTTCACGGTTAGGTCGTCGTACATGAATCCGGCGTGGCCGAGCATGGCGATACGCCGCCGGATGCTGCGTCGGTCTTTGGTGAGGTCGACGCCCAGAACCCATGCTTCACCCGAGTGCACGGGCACCAGTCCGGCGCAGACCCGCAAAACAGTTGACTTTCCAGCGCCGTTCGGGCCCCGGAGCAGCACGACCTCACCGCGACCGACGCTGAGGTCCACGCCTGCGAGCGCGGGGAAGCCTCCGAGCAGCGCGACAACACGGCGGAGACGGATCAGAGGCTCCATGAGGCCCAACCATCGTACGGGCGGTCGGTTCGCCGTTACCAAGCGGGGCCATTCGCGCACTACCTTTCGGCGCCGTGGGATGGCGACCGATTGTGTCCGGGGTTGGTCGCGTTTTCATGGCGACCGGCACGTTGATCCTGTTGTTCGTCGCGTACCAGCTGTGGGGCACCGGGATCGCCGAGGCCCGCAGTCAGTCCACGCTGAAAGACGACTTCAAGGTCCTACAGGACGCGAAGCCGGCGGTCGTCGATCCCACCCGCACGGAATTCGCACCAGCAGCGCCCACGGGCTCGGCCGTCGCAATCATCAAAATTCCTCGGATTGGCGCGGAGAAGGCCGTCGTCCAGGGAGTTGGCGTGGACGACCTCAAGAAGGGCCCGGGCCATTACCCGAACACGCCGATGCCAGGGCAGGAGGGCAACGCGGCGATCGCCGGGCACCGCACCACCTACGGCGCGCCCTTCTACAACCTCGACGAGCTCCAGCCCGGAGATCCGATCCTGGTCACCACGGTGCAGGGCAGTTTCCGGTACGAGGTGATCGAGACCCAGATCGTGCGGCCGAGCCAGGTCGAGGTACTCAAGAACACCAGCGACAACCGGCTCACGCTCACCACGTGCCACCCACGCTTCTCCGCCTCGCAGCGCATGGTGATTAGCGCGCAACTCGTCGGCACCGCGCTACCGGCGCCCCCGCCCGACCCGAGCGCCAAACCCACCCAGATCGCCAAAGAAGACCCGGCCGGCCTCAGCGGCCGCCAAGCACCCCGCGGCCCGGCCGTGCTCGCCGGCCTCGCGTTCGCCGGCGTGTGGGCCGTCGCCTACGTCATCCGCCGCCAGGTGGGCCACAAGTGGATCGTGTGGCCAATCGCCCTCATCCCCATGGGCCTGACCCTGTTCATCTTCTTCGAAAACTTCGCGCGCCTCCTGCCCGCAAACGTCTAGCCCCCGCGCCCCCCACCGTTTGTGGACGGGTTAGCGGAGGAGCCAGCCGAGGCCGTGGGTGTCGAAGAAGTTGACGAGGTCCGACGCGATAAGGGTGAGCCGGTTCGTAAAGAGCAGCACGCCGAAGGTCACGAGCAGCGCGCCCGACACGAGGTTGATCACCCGGTAGTGACGCTTCACCCACCGGAAGGTTGACTCAAGACGGGTCAGGCCCAGCCCGCTGGCGACAAACGGCACGCCGAGGCCGAGCGAGTACACGAACAACAAGAACGCGCCCTTCCACACCGTGTTGCCGGTGGCCGCGAGCGTGAGCACGCCGCCGAGCACCGGCCCGATGCACGGCGTCCACCCGAACGCGAACGCCACACCCATGACCGGCGCAGCCCAGGGGCCGAGCCGACTCGGCGAGACGTGGAAGCGCTTCTCGGCCTGCAACAGACGGGGCGACGCGACTCCCGCGAGAAACAGCCCCATCACAATCACTACCGAGCCCATCACCCGATTGAGCACCACCTTGTGGTCCAGCAGCACCTCCCCTACCGCGCTGGCAGTGGCCCCGAGCGCAACGAACACCACCGTGAACCCGGCCACAAACAGCAGAGTGGAGCGCAGCAGCCGACGTTGCGTGGCGACGCTCGCATCGGCCATCTCTGCGCCCGAGAGCCCACTCATGAGCGACAGGTAGCCCGGCACCAACGGCAGCACGCAGGGCGACACGAACGAGATCAGCCCGGCGCCGAACGCAGCAGGAATGCTGGGGTCAGCCATTACTGCCCGGAGAACGCAGGCGGGCGCTTGGCCGCAAAGGCGGCGCGCCCCTCGGCCAGGTCCGTGCTGTTCCAGGCGCGCGCGACAGCGTCGATGACGTCCTGATCCTCAGGCGACGCCTCGAGCCGGTTCAGCGCGAGCTTGTGCGCGGCGATGGTGAGCGGAGCGAGCGCCGCCACCTGCGCGGCCCACGCCAACGCGTCGCCCAGGCCACCGATACGGTTCACAAAACCCAAGTCGTAGGCGCGCTGGCCGCTGACCTCCTCGCACGCCAGCAACATCGCCCGCGCTTGCGCGCCACCGAGCATGGTGGTGACGTGCTGGATCGTTGCGTGGTCAACGGCGAGGCCGAGCTTGGCCGCAGGCACGCCGAAGCGCACCGTGGGCGTGGCCACCCGCAGGTCACACGCAGCCGAGAACTGCACGCCGGCACCGAGGGCCACGCCGTCGATGGCGGCCATCGTGACTAGCGGTGCGGCGCGCAGCGTGTCGAGCGCACGACGGATCGCGGCGCGGAACCCGTCGTCTTTAACCCCACTGATGTCGGCCCCGGCGCAGAAGTGCCCGCCCGCTCCTGTGAGCACGATTACGCGGACGTCGTCGGCCACGGCGGCCTCGACAAATTCGGCGATTGCGTGGCACGCGTCGCGGTTCACAGCGTTGCGTTTGGCCGGGCGATCGATCGTGATCGTGGTGATCCGATCGGCGGTGGCACACACAACGTCGCTCATAGGGCTAAGAACTTACGCATGATCACTTTCCTGATCCTTCTCGCCATCAGTGGACTCGTCGTCGGCGCGCTCGGCCGCCTCGCAGTTCCCGGACCCAATCCGATGAGCATCGGTCAGACAATTCTCGTCGGTATTGGCGGCAGTTTTGTGGGCGGGCTCATCGGCCGGCTGTTGTTCAATAACGGCGGCGGCCTCATCCTCGCGGTGTTGGCGACGGCCGGCATCGTCTACTTCATGCAGCGCCGCAGGTAACTAGAGCCGGCAGCTACAGCAGGCCGGCTTGGTTGAGCGCACCGATGCGCGCAACGTCGGCGTCGACCATCATCGCCATGAGTTCGTGGAATCCGACCTTCGGGGTCCAACCCAGCTTTTCTTTGGCGTGCGTTGCGTCACCGATAAGAAGGTCGACCTCGGCCGGGCGGAAGAACTCTGCGCTAATGCGCACGTGGTCTTCCCAGTTGAGGCCCACGTGGGCGAACGCGAGTTGCACGAACTCGCTAATCGCGTGCGTCTCGCCCGTCGACACCACGTAGTCGTCGGGTTCGTCCTGCTGGAGCATCAGCCACATCGCCTCGACGTAGTCGCCGGCGAAACCCCAGTCGCGCTTGGACTCGATGTTTCCGAGCACCAGTTCTTTGGCGACCTTGTGATGGATACGAGCGACGCCGTCGGTGATCTTGCGCGTAACGAACTCGAGGCCGCGACGCGGGCCCTCGTGATTGAACAGAATGCCGCTCGACGCGTGCATGCCGTAACTCTCGCGGTAGTTGACCGTGATCCAGTGGCCGTAGACCTTCGCGACGCCATACGGGCTGCGTGGGTGAAACGGCGTGGTCTCGCGCTGGGGTACCTCGTGCACCTTGCCGAACATCTCCGACGACGACGCTTGGTAGAACCGGATCGACGGGTCGACGCTTCGGATCGCGTCGAGAAGACGCGTAACGCCCAAGCCCGTGGCATCGCCGGTCACGATCGGCTGGGCGAAGCTCTCCTTGACGAAGCTCTGCGCGGCAAGGTTGTACACCTCAGTGGGACGGTGATCCCTGATCACGTTCGAAAGCGAGGTCTGGTCGGTGAGGTCCGCTCCTACGAGGGTGACCCGCTCGAGGATGTGGCGGATCCGGTCGAGGTTCGGCGTGCTGGTTCGTCGAATAATGCCGACAACCTCGTAGCCCTTATCCAGCAGGAGCTCAGCCAAATACGAGCCGTCCTGGCCGGTGATTCCGGTGATTAGTGCCTTCGGCGCCATGGGCGGCAGTCTCGCAGCAAAAAGACTGCCGCTATGAACCCGTCCATTCCGGCGGTCGCTTGTCGGCGAAGGCCGCTATGCCTTCCTGGGCGTCGTTGGTCAGGGTCGTGATGGTCAGCAACGGATGAAGCAGCGTGAGCGCATCGTCGGCGTCACGATCCCACACGTCATAGAACGAATCGCGACCGAGGCGCATGATCACCGGCGATTTCGTGGCGAGGCGCGCCGCAAGCTCGCGCACGGCATCGTCGAGTTCGGCGACGGGCACTACGCGGTTCACGAAGCCGATCCGCTCAGCCTCCGCGGCGTCGACTCGACGGCCCGTCATCATCAATTCGAGCGCTTTCTTCGGCGGCATCGACCGGGTCAGCGGCACCGTGATCATGTAGGGCCACAGACCCACGTCGATCTCGGGCGTACCGAACACCGCGTTGTCCGCAGCAACCACGAGGTCGCACACGAGCGCGAGGCCGAACCCACCGGCGAGCGCGTAGCCCTGCACGCGGGCGATGGTCGGCTTGCCGAGCGCGTACATCTCTTTGAAGAACTCGGCGAGGCCACCGCGGCCTTCATGCAATGCAAGAAAGCTCGCACCGTCGGCCATGTTGGCGAGGTCGGCGCCGGCGCAGAACGCCTTGTCTCCGGCGCCCGTGATCACTACAACGCGCACTGCTGGGTCGGCCTTTGCTTCTGCGAGTAGGACCCGCATTTGCGCGATCACGTCCCACGAAAGCGCGTTGCGACGCTCGGGACGATTAATCGTGAGCGTGGCAACCGCGTCGGCCACCTCGTAGAGAACTTCGGCTGCCACGGCGTTCGACCGTAGTCTCGGCAACCGCATGACCACCGTGGCTGTTGTCTCGTATCGCCTTGGGCAGGCCGACGGCGTGTCGGTCGAGGCCGCCAAGTGGATCGGCGCGCTTCGCTCCCGCGGCGCCGAGGTCTTCACAGTGGCCGGCGACGGCGAGGCGGATGTGATGCATCCCGGCCTCGCGTTCGATGCGCCGTCGGACCTCGATCCGCCCTCGGACGACGAGTTGCGCGCCACGTTCGCCCCGGCCGACGTGGTGATCGCCGAGAACATCTGCTCGCTGCCGATGAACCCGCGCGCGGGCCGCGCCGTGGCCGACGCCCTGCGCGGTCGACGCGCCGTCATGCGCCACCACGACGTGCCGTGGCAGCGCGCGCGGTTCGCCAATTGGGCGGAGCCGATCGCAACCGACGACGCGTGGACCCACGTGTGCATCAACGCCCTGACCCGAGGCCAGTTCGCCGAGCGCGGCATCGACGCGCACCTGATCTACAACCACTTCGATATGCGTGCGAATGGCGACGCCGCCCACGCCCGTGACGCCCTCGGCGAGGACGGCCTGCTCGCGCTGCAACCCACACGTGCCATTGCGCGCAAGAACATTGCGATGTCGATCGAGATCGCGCACAAGGTCGGCGCCGTGTTCTGGATGGCGGGGGCCCCCGAGGAGGATTACGGACCCACCCTCGACGCGCTGCTCAACGAGCGGCGGGTGCCGTCGATCCGCGGCCTGCCCGCGGGCGTGTCGATCGCCGACGCGTACGAGGCGTGCGACCTCGTCACGTTTCCCTCGACGTGGGAGGGATTTGGCAACCCGACAATCGAATCGGCCATCCACCGCAAACCCCTCGTCGTGGCCGACTACCCCGTCCTGCGCGAACTGCGTGCCTTCGGTTTTCACTGGTACGACATCGACTCGATCGACCTCGATGATCGCCGTGCCCTCGACCACAACTACGACCTCGCCGACCGCTTTTTCAACCTGCGCGACCTGCCGGCGCGTCTTGCACCGATCGTGCTGGGAGACTGACCGCGTGGATGACGACCCAATCCTGCGCCAACGAGCGCGCGCGCTGGCCCTGGCCAACGCCGGGCAACGCACCGGCTACTCGCTGTTGCTGCTCGCGATCGTGTTGTTCGTAACCGGCCTCATCGTCGGCATCAATGACACCTTCGTCACGGTGATCGTCGTGTGCCTGGCCGCTGGCGCGCTGACGCTCGGCCCGTCGATCATCCTCGGCTACGCGGCCAAGGCCGCCGAACGCTTCGAGAAGACCGGCACCACCGGCCACTAGTTGGCGAGTCCGCGCTTGACAGGTGACTGATTAGTCACGTATTTTTACCGTGTGAGCGACGGAGACACCGATGACGATCTGGTGTTCAAGGCGCTCGCCGATCCGTCGAGACGACTGCTGCTTGATCGCCTCTTTGCCAAAGACGGTCGCACCCTCATCAACCTCGAAGCCGAGCTCCCGCACCTCACGCGGTTCGGTGTGATGAAGCACCTCAAAGTGCTCGAGGAAGCCGATCTCGTCATCACCGACAAGGTGGGGCGGGAGAAGTTGCACTACCTCAACCCGGTGCCGATCCGTCTGCTGCACAACCGCTGGATCGACAAGTACACCGAGCGCCGCGTGTCTGCGCTCGTCGACCTCAAACACCAACTGGAGAAGAAATCCCCATGAGTACTCAGATGTTCCGCGTCTACATCAAGGCCACTCCCGAGGCGATCTGGGAGGCGATCACGTCGCCCGACTGGAACGACCGCTACGGCTATAAGTCCAAGTCCGAATACGAGCTCAGTGCAGGTGGCGCTTACAAGTGTTTCGCCACCGAGGAGATGCGCGGCTTCGGTATGCCCGAGATCGTCATCGACGGTGAGGTCAAAGAGGCCGACCCGCCCAAGAAGCTGGTGCACACCTTCCACGCGTTCTTCAGCCCCGAGCAGGCGGCCGAGCCCGGCATCGTCGTCACCTACCTGATCGAGCCCGAGGACAACGGCGGCCTCACGCGTCTCACGATCGTGACCGACGAGAACAGTTCGCCGATCACCCTGTCGATCGTCACCGGTGGAGAGGGCAAGCTCACCGAAGGCGGCGGCGGTTTCCCCTACATCCTCAGCGACCTCAAGTCGCTGCTCGAGACCGGCAAGTCACTCGAAGACTGAGAGAACCTGGCAGTGCGGAGTGCGGTACGATGGCTTCGCATGACCCCACTCCGCACTGCCGTTCTGCACACCAGCCTCCTTCTTACGTAGGCGAACACCTCCTCGGTGTTCGCTGACCTCCTGCGCCAACTGGCCAGGAGGTTTTTTGTTTCTCCGACTCAAACTCAACTCAAGCAAGGAACTAATCGCATGCCTCCCGAAAACATCGCCGCCCGCAAGATGCCCTTCGAGAAGTACTCGCCGTTCCTTCCGCTCCCCACGATCCTCCCCAACCGCACGTGGCCGAATACACGCATCGAAAAGGCGCCACTGTGGTGTTCGGTTGACCTCCGCGACGGGAACCAGGCGCTCATCGATCCGATGGACCCGGCCCGCAAGCTGCGTATGTTCAACACGCTCGTGCAGATGGGCTTCAAGGAGATTGAGATCGGCTTTCCCTCCGCGAGCCAGCCCGACTTCGACTTCGTTCGTCAACTCATCGTCGAAGACCTCATCCCCCAGGACGTGACGATTCAGGTACTGACCCAGTGCCGCGACGAACTCGTCGAGCGCACGTACGAATCGCTAGAAGGCTGTCATCAGGCGATCGTCCACTTCTACAACTCGACCTCCGTGCTGCAACGGCGCGTCGTGTTCGGCATGGACAAAGACGGCATCACCAAAATCGCGACCGATGCGGCGAAGCTGTGCAAGAAGCTCGAAACCAACATGGGCAGCTCGCGCATTCGCTACGAGTACTCCCCCGAGTCCTTCACGGGCACCGAGATCGACTACGCGATCGAGATCTGTAGCGCCGTGCTCAACGTGATCGAGCCCGACGCCGACACCAAGATCATCTTCAACCTCCCGGCGACGGTGGAGATGTACACACCCAACATCTACGGCGACGTGATCGAGTACTTCCACCGCAACGTGCCCCACCGCGACCTGATCACGCTGTCGCTGCACCCGCACAACGACCGCGGCACCGGCGTCGCCGCCGCAGAGTTCGGCGTGATGGCCGGCGCGGATCGCGTCGAGGGCACGCTGTTCGGCAACGGCGAGCGCACCGGCAACGTCGATGTGGTGAACCTCGCCATGAACTTGTTCAGCCAGGGCGTGGACCCCGAGCTCGACATGAGCGACATCGACGCACTGCGTTCTGTCGCCGAATATTGCAACCGTCTACCCGTCTCGCCGCGGCATCCCTACGTGGGCGACCTCGTCTACACGTCGTTCTCGGGTTCGCATCAAGACGCGATCAAGAAGGGCTTCGACGCGCTCTACCGCGACCAGACCGAGAACTACTCCGAGTGGGGCGTGCCCTACCTCCCGATCGACCCCAAGCACGTAGGCCGCACCTACGAAGCGGTGGTGCGCGTCAACAGTCAGTCCGGCAAGGGTGGCGTTGCCTACATCATGAAGGCCGAGCACGGCCTCGACCTTCCCCGTCGGCTCCAACTCGAATTCAGTCGC
>JBKJQZ010000300.1:0-10413 GCA_046594835.1 Acidimicrobiales bacterium
GGTGAGCACTGCGAGGAAGATCGCGACCTGGACGTACTTCCAGTCCGACGGGTGCTCGTGCGCGGCCTCATGGTCGTGCTCGTGATCGTGCGCTTCGGTCTCGCCGTGGGTATCGACAACAGTCATTTGGTCCCCTACCTACTTGATCAGGTACACGATCGTGAAAATCGCGATCCAGACGATGTCGACGAAGTGCCAGTACAGCCCGGTGATCTCGACCAACTCCGACTTCTCCGGTGGGAGCTGCCCACGCATCGACATACCCCAAAGCCCCAACAACATCACGATGCCGAGCGTGACGTGCACGCCGTGGAAGCCAGTCATCACGAAGAAGCTCGAGCCGAACAGGTTCGTGTGAATCGTGAGGCCCTCGTGCACGAAGGCGGTGAACTCGTAGATCTGGCCGGCGATGAAAGTGGCGCCGAGCAGGGCAGTGGCGAGCAGCCACACCCGCATGCGCCGCTCGTCGCGCCGCTGGATTGCGGCGAGGGCGAGCACCATCGTGAGTGAGCTCATGAGGAGCACGAACGACGACACCGACGTGAACGGGATGTCGTAGACGTCTTTCGGATACGGGCCGACAACGCTGCGGCCTCGGTAGAGCAGGTACGTCGAGATGAGCGCGCCAAAGAGCAGGCACTCCGAGCCGAGGAAGGCCCACATCGCCATCTTCTCGTTCGAGACGCCGGTGTTGGTGGGCGGATGCGCGTGTTCTACTGCCGTGCTCATTCGCCTTCAGTCCCTTCGCTCGGCTCCGCAGGTGGGGCTTCGGGCGGGGCTTCGGGTGGCACCTCGGGTGCGGCCTCGGGTTCCACAGGCGCTTCGACCGCAACAACCTCAGCCGGCTCAGCCACCGGCGCTTCGACCGCAACAACTTCAGCCGGCTCAGCCGCCGCAACAACTTCGACGATTTCTGCGGGAGCCTCGATCGCAACGGGCTCGGTAACCGCCGCTACCGCCACGACTTCCTCGTGGCCGAGTTCCTCGTGGCTGTGATCGTCGGAATCGTCGTGCGGCGCGCTCGAAGGCTCGAAGCCCCAGGCGTAGATCGAACCGATCAAGCTGATGGCACCGAAGGCCACCACCACGTAGGTCCGATAGATCATCCCGTAGGCCATGATCGGCAAGCAGAGCGAGGCCACGATCGGGAAGTAGGACGGCGACGGCAGATGCACGTCGTCGCGATGGAGGTCGAGGCTGCCCTCGGTGACGGGCGGCGCGAGCTTCACCATGTGACCATTCGCGTCTTCGCCGTACTTGCGGTGCCAGAAGTCGTCGAGGTCGTGCACCGTGGGCACTTCGGCGAAGTTGTACACGGGAGTAGGCGACGGAATCGTCCACTCCAAGGTGCGGCCGTCCCACGGGTCGGGCCCCGCCGGCACCGCGAAGCGGCGGCTGTGGGCGACGTTGTAGAGGAACACCAATACCGACGCCGCGATGATGAACACACCGACCGTGGCGACCATGTTCCAGAAGTCGAGTCCCAGGCCCTTGTCGTAGGTGTAAATGCGCCGCGGCATGCCCTGCAGCCCGAGGATGTGGAACGGACCGAACGTCACGTTGAACCCGATGAACCAGAGCCAGAAGTGGAGCTTGCCCAAGCTCTCGCTGAGCATGTGGCCGAACATCTTGGGCCACCAGTAGTAGATGCCGGCCATGATGCCGAACAGGGCGCCACCGAACAGCACGTAGTGGAAGTGCGCAACCACGTAATAGGTGTCGGTCTGCTGACGGTCGTGCGGCGAGATCGAGTGGGTTACACCCGAGAGGCCGCCGATGGTGAACATCGCGATGAACCCGAGGCTGAACAGCATCGGAGTGGCGAGCCGTATCGAGCCCTTCCAACACGTCGCCAACCAGTTGAAGATCTTCACGCCGGTTGGCACCGCGATGAACATGGTGGAGATCGAGAACGCCGACACCGCCCACGGTCCAAGACCGACAGCGAACATGTGGTGCACCCACACGCCCCAGCCCATGAAGCCGATCGCGATACCCGAGAACACGACGACGCGGTAGCCAAACAGCGGCTTGCGGGCGAAGACCGGAAGGATCTCCGAAACGATGCCCATCGAGGGCAAGATCAGGATGTACACCTCGGGGTGGCCGAAGAGCCAGAAGAGGTGTTGCCACAGCACGGGATCACCGCCCTGCGCCGGGTTAAAGAAGTTGGCGCCGAAGAGCCGGTCGAACATGAGCAGGAAGAGCGCGACCGTGATGATCGGCATCGCGAACAGCAGCAGGAAGCTGGCGACAAGGGTCATCCACACGAACACCGGCATGCGGAACAGCTCCATGCCGGGCGCTCGCATGTTGAGAATGGTGACGATCAGGTTGACCGCACCAACCGTCGACGCGATGCCGAGGATCTGGAGGCCAAAGACCCAGAAGTCGATGTTGTGCCCGGGTGAGAACACGATCGACGTGTTCGGCGCGTAACCGAACCAACCGCCGTTGGGTGCGCCACCGAGCAGGAAGCTCGAGTTGATGAACAGCGCGCCGGCGAGGAACGTCCAGTAGCTGAGCGCATTGAGACGAGGAAAGGCCACGTCTCGGGCACCGATCATGATCGGTGCGAAGTAGTTGAAAAACGCCGCCGAGATCGGCATGACGACGAGGAAGATCATCGTCGTGCCGTGCATCGTGAACAGCTGGTTGTACATGTCGGCCGAGAGCAGCGTTGCGTTCGGACGGGCCAGCTGCAGGCGAATCATCATCGCCTCAACGCCGCCGAAGAGGAAGAAGATGAACGCAGTGACGCCGTAGAGCACGCCGATGCGCTTGTGGTCGACGGTGGTGATCCAACCCCAGAAACCCTGAGTGTTCGTGGGCCGACGCAGAACGGGCTCAGCCGGAACGACGTCGGGCACGACGATCGGTTCGAGAACGGTTGCCATGAGCTACCTACCTACTTACTTAAGGGTCTGGAGAAAAGCGATGAGGTCGCTGATCTCGTTCTCGGCCAAATTCAGGTTGGGCATGCCCAGACCGCTGTTCGGCATCATCGGCTTTTCCTTGGGCGGGTTCCGCAACCACGCCCGCAACGAATCGAGGTCGTTGGGGAAAATCGCGCCAGCAAAGACCTTGCGGCTCATGAAGTGAGTGAGGTTCGGCCCAACCTGACCGGCGGTATAGCCATTAATCGAGTGACAGCCACCGCAACCCTTGGCGCGGAACAAACTGGCGCCGTTACCGGCCGGCGTGTCGGGGTCGAGGGAGAGGTTCGCCGACTTGATCTGACCCTGCTCCCACTTCTGATAGCCCGAGACGGAGTGCACAACCACCTTCAGGCGCATGTTTGCATGCGACAACCCGCAGTACTCCGCGCACTGGCCCCAGTAGGTGCCCGGCGTGACACCCGCAGTCTTGATCTGCATGTGATTGAGGCGACCGGGTATGGCGTCGAGCTTGCCGGCGAGCTTGGGCGGCCAGAACGAGTGAATGACGTCGGCCGAGGTGATGCGCACGTCGATGCGCGCATCAACCGGGATGTGCATCTCGTTGGCGGTCACGACGCCAGACTTCGTGTACTGGTACTCCCACCACCACTGGTGACCCACGACCTTGACCTGCATGACGTCGGGACCCTTGGGCACGGCGTCGAGCTTGCCGATCTGCGCAATCGTGAAAACCGCAACGATTGCGAGGATCAGCGCCGGGGTGATCGTCCAGCCCAGTTCCAGCGGCGTGCTGCCGTGGATCTGCTTGGGCGAGTCGCCGTCAGTACGGCGGCGGTACCGGAGCGCAACGTAGACAACGAGTGCCTCGACGAGCACGAAGATCACCACGGCAACTACGAAAACCGGGTTCCACAAGTTGTCGAGCTGACGCGCAATCGGCGCCTTCGGGTCGAGCACGTTTTGGGGCTGCACCTCTCTGGTGCATGCGCTCATCAGCAGGCCGACCACGGCGACAAGCGCCGGGAGCCGGAAGCGGCGCAGGTGAGCGAGCGGACTCAATGCTCTGACTCCTTATTGGAAGCGTGCTCGGACGACGGTGCGGCCTCGGTCACCCGAAGCTCGCCGACCATCGCGGGGTGGAAATCGCATACATAACGGTATGTGCCCGCACTCGGGGTGCGGAACGTGTACTTCTCCACGCCCTTGGCCGATGGCCGGCCGTTGTAGATCGGGTTGCCCGGCTCGCCCTCGGTGTACACGGCCACGTTGTGGAACGTGCCGATGTCGAGGTTGGTGAAGGTGATGACGGCGTCCGCGTCGGCCGGCAGCGCGATGACCTTGCGGTCGTAAGCAATGTTCTGCGCCGTGATCTCCGCTGCGGGCGGGTGGTCGCCGTGATTTTCGAACTCACGCTCTCCCGCGCCGGCGAACACGCCACCGATGACGAGCGTCACGACCGCGCTGACTCCGGCGAGGCCGGCGACGAGCTTCGCCGCAGGCGCCTTGGCCGCGATAAGCGACAACACGGCGAGCGTGCTGGCCGCCACGATGAAGGCGATGACCCAGCTGGCGGTTTCGTTTACCGCGAGCAGCACGCGTGACAGGCAGTACGCGATCGTGATCGCGGTGATCGTCGAGGCGACCGGAAGGCCTAGGGGGCCGAAGAACCGGTAGTCGACGTTGGCGGCGTCGCGTGCGGCGACGACGCCCGGAGTGCGGAACGTGTCCACCAGCCAGAGGGCTGAGCCCACGAGGGCGACGAGCCCGCCGAACAACACCCAGTAGGGGCCGAGAGCGCCGCCAGCGATTCCGACCGTGATGCCGACCGCCGCGAACAGCGGCCCGACGGATGCACCGCCGATATCGGAGGGCTCCAGGACGGTGGATGCGGCGACGGCGTCGGGGGCTACGAAAGGGGCGAGGTCGGCGCCGACCGTGCGGCCGATGCCGAACGCGATAACGCCGGCCGTGATTGCGACGCCGACGAGCACGATTGCTGAAGCTTGGTCCTCAGCAAACAGCGCGGCGATTACGGCGAGGCCGGCTACACCGAGAGCGAACTTGGAAGCGTTGTTGAGCATCGGCGGACTACTTCGCGCTCATCAGGCCATAGAGGGCAACGGGCGACACGAGCCACGCGGCCACCACCAGGAACCAGTACCGGGCGGCCGCGCCAATCGTGGCGTCGCTCGCCCGTTCGGCTCGCAGTTGAGCCCGAATCAGGGCTACAGCGAGAAAGGCGACGCCACTGATGACCGCAGCCGATGTGACCGAGAGCGACGCGATGACAATCGTGCCGAAGGCGTGCGACGAAGGCCCGAAGCCGGCCTTGGTACCGGTGTACCAAGCGAGGTTCAGGAACGAGAGGGCCATGCCGGCAGTGAGCAGCAGCCCCGCGATGGCCTGGCGACGGTTGCCTGCGGTCGCGGCGCTCGCAGCCCACGCCGCGAAGGCGCCCGACATCACCAGCGTCGCGGACAACATGACGCTCAGGTACTCGTCGAAGTCGACTCCTTTGGGCGGCCACACGGCCGAGCCCTCACGCAGGTTCATGAACCCGGCCAGCAGAGCGAACGACGCCATCAGCACGCCACCACCCGCGACGTATGCGGCGACGGTGACCGCGCTCGGACCGACCGGACGGGCCGGGGCCTGCCCAGACTCAAGCGACGCAACGGCGGTCATGAGGCGGCTCCTGATCCAACGAGCGGGGTAGACGACAAAACGTCGGGGACGCTGTCGAAGTTATGCGCAGGCGGCGGTGACGCTGCAGCCCATTCGAGGGTTACCCCCGAGCCGTAGGCGTTCGGGGCAGTGGCCTTGCTACGGGCCGCGGCGTACGCGGCGGCCAGTGCCACCACGCCCACGGCGGCGAGGCCAATCCCAGCCGCGCCAAGGATGGCGAGCGCGCCGTGGCCGCCGTCGGTGGGCCACGTTGCCGCGTAATCGGGCGCGCCATCAGCACCGAGCAGAGCGCCGGAGGCGATGTAGAGGCCTGAACCGATGAACACGGTGAGGCTCGCGAGACCAGCAAGCGGCGCGGGCGTGACGCCACCGACCAGCTTGGGCGCCCAGTGGATCAGCGCCGCTACGGCGCCCGCGAGGGGCACGAAGACCGCGAAGAGCGTGAGCGAATGTTGGCTCCAGATCGCGCCGCGGTCCTCGTTGATGAGTGCAATGAGTCCGTCGACGAGGCCGAGGGCGGCGGTGCCGAGTGCGAGCACGAGCGGGATCAACGCGGGCACGGGCTTGAACCCGTGGCGCAGCTGGGCGAGCCAGGTGAGGACCACGACGCCGGCCGCGAGGACCGGAAGTACCAGTGCGGGGTTCACGAACGGGGCAAGCACACCCGATGCGTCGGCGGCGCCGGCCGTCCAGGTGAGGAACGAGAAGGTGACGAAGGCGCCGATGGCGCCGCGGGTGACCATGTCGAGTTCGTTGGGTTTGCCGGTGGTCGTGGCGATGATGTCGCTGCCGGTTCCGAGGAGGAACGCGGCGCCGAGCAACGCCTCGGGGCGGCCGCCGAGCCAGATCGCGTGCGTCCAGGCAACGTTGGCGGCGCTCGAGGTGAAGAACGAGCCGCCGAAGTGTTGATCGATCCAGACGAGGGCGAGGCCACCGATGAAGACCGGGGTCGCGATCAGGATTCCGACGCCGGCGGCGAGCACCGACCAGCTGAAGTACGGCAGGCGGGCGATGGTGAGGCCGTGGGCCCGGCGGCTCGCAATCGTCGCCACGAGATTCAGCGCCATGAAGACGGTCGCTACTGCGCCGAGCAGCATGCCGAGGACAAGCAAGTCCGCGCCTTCGGTGCTCGCCAGCTTGGCGAGCGAACCCGGCAACGGAACGCCGTCGAACACCGTGCGACCCGGGAAAGGCGCAGGTGACTTGGTGTAGGCGGCAACAACGAGGGCGGCGCCGCCGACGTAAAGCGCGAGCGCGAACGACGACGCCTTCGGGAAGGCGAGGCGGCTGGTGCCCAGCTGCAGCGGCACGATCGCCGTTGCGATGCCGAGCCATAGCGGCAGGACCACGAACACGCCCACGAGAGCATCGTGGAGCGACGTGAGTGCGTCGAAGTGGTCAACGGAGCCACCGGCGGCTTGCAGGCGAATGAAGATCCCCGCGCTGCCGGCAACGGCGAGCATCACGAGTGACGCCACGATCTGCACCCGGCCGATCCGTTTGTGGTCAGCAGTCGTTAGTAAGGACTCGCGAGCCATGTCCCCTCAGTGTCCCCGGACGAGCTGGTCAACGGCCATGACCGCGAACAGCAACGTGACGTACGTAATTGAATAGTGAAACAGGCGCATGGCCCGAGCGGTGGAACCGTCGCGTTGCAAGGCGATCGAGTACCAGAGGAACACGCCGCCGAGCACCACGGCGGACACGACGTACAAGGGGCCCATGTGGGCAAACGGTGCGAACACGAGCGAGATCACCCACAGAGCAAGCGTGTACAGCGTGATCTGGAGTGAAGTCTTTTCGTGTGACGCAACGGCGGGCAGCATCGGCACGTCGACCGCCGCGTACTCGTCGCGGTACTTGATGGCGAGCGCCCAGAAGTGCGGGGGCGTCCAGACGAAGATGATGGCAAACAGCAAGAACGGCGCCCATCCGAGGCGGTTCTGCACGGCGGCCCAGCCGACGAGGACGGGCACAGCGCCAGCGGCGCCACCGATCACGATGTTCTGCGTCGTGGTGCGCTTCAGCCACATCGTGTAGATGAAGACGTAGAAGGCGGTTGCGCTGACGGCGAGGATCGCCGACAGGAGGTTGACCCAGGTCCAGAGGACCGCGAAGGCCGCTATTTCCAGGACAATCGCGAAGATCAGCGCGGCCCGGGGCGTCATCGCTCCGGTTACGAGCGGGCGATTCTTCGTGCGCGGCATCAGCGCGTCGATGTCGCGATCCACGACCATATTGATGGCGTTCGCGCCCCCGGCGGCGAGCGATCCGCCGACGATCGTGATGGCCATGAGCCACACGGGAGGCAGCCCGCGTTGCGCGACAACCATGGTGGGCAGCGTCGTCACGAGCAGTAGCTCAATGATGCGCGGCTTGGTCAGCGCGACGTAAGCAGAGACCGTTGACATTCGGCTTTGGACAATAACGGTCTCCCAGTCGTTTTCGGCAACTCTGCCGCCCCTCGTACGATCCCGCTCTGTGGCTTTGCCCAGGGTTTCTCCACCGCAGTACCGCCGCGCCACGCTCGTGGCGCTGCTGCTGCTGGCGATCATCGTCGTCACCGGCGCGGCGGTGCGGCTCACGAACTCGGGTCTGGGGTGCTCGGACTGGCCTCGGTGCAGCGAAACCAAGCTCATCGGCGTCTCGTCGTTTCACGAGACGATCGAGCAGACCAACCGGCTCTTCACCGGCCTGGTGACCATCGCCGTGGTTGGCGCAGTCCTTGGCTCGGTACGGCGCGTGCCCAAACGGCGCGACCTGGTGTTGCTCTCTTGGGGACTGGTCGGCGGCGTCGTCGCGCAAATCGTGCTCGGTGGCATCACCGTGCTGTTCGATCTCAACCCGGCGCTGGTGGCGTGTCACTTCCTCGTGTCGATCGCCCTCGTCACCGACGCAGTGGTGCTGCATCACCGCGCGTCCTTCGACGGCGCCGCGCCACCGCGCGCGTCGAACACGTCCCGCCGATTCGGTTCGTGGCTGCTCGGTGTCGCGCTCGTGGCGATCGTTGCAGGCACCGTGGTGACCGGCACCGGGCCCCACGGCGGCGACGACAAGGCGCCCCGGTTTCAGTTCGTGCTTACCGACGTGGTGCGGATCCACAGCCTCGTGGTGTGGGGCCTCGTTGCGCTCACGGTGTACGTCGCGGTCCGCATGCGACGTGAAGGCGCGGCGCCCGTCGCCCAGAAAGCCGTGATCGTGCTGCTCGTAGCCGAGTTCGTGCAGGGTGCTATCGGGTACGCGCAGTACTTCACTGGCGTACCCGCGTTGCTGGTCGGGTTCCACATCGTGGGCGTCCTCGCGGTGTGGATCAGCGCGTTGCGGGTCAGGATTGCGCTGGGATGACCACGACGCCGACCATCGCCCCCCTCGAGGTCGACGACCCGACCGAGGACGACGCGCCGCGCGACGACCGTCCGTGGCAGGTCATCGTGTGGAACGACCCGATCAACCTCATGTCGTATGTGACCTTCGTGCTCCAGAAGCTGTTCGGCTACTCGCGCGAAAAAGCCACCAAGCTGATGATGGATGTGCACGTGAAGGGCAAGGCCGTTGTCTCGAGCGGTGACCGCGAACGAGCCGAGCTCGACGTGTTCCGTCTCCACGAGCACGGCCTGTGGGCCACCATGGAGAAGTCCTAGTGGGACTGTTCCGCGACGACCGTCGGGTCCGCCCGGCCAAGCACCGCGACGGCTTCGAGATCCGGCTGCCCGACGACGAGCGCGAACTACTCGCATCGCTACCAGGCCAGCTCGTGGAGCTGCTCGACCAGGCCGCCCGCGACGAAACCCTCATGCGGGAGGACCCGGCCTTGGCCCGCCTCTACCCCGACGCGTACGGCGACGAACACGCCGAGCACGCCGAGGAGTTCCGTCGGTTGATGACCGAAGACTTACGCGAGCGCCACCGCGCCGCGCTTGAGCTGCTTGCGGCCACCGCGTCACGCGAGGTGATCGACGCCGACGAGTTGCACGCCTGGATGAGCGCGATCAACCAGCTGCGCCTCGTCCTGGGCACCCGACTCGGGGTTACCGAAGACGAGAACCCCGCGGAGATCACCGAAGACGACCCTCGCTTCGCCGGCTACTCCCTCTACGGCTACCTCAGCTATCTGCAGGAGCAGGTAGTTGAGGCGCTGACGTCGACGTTGTGAACTTGTAGACGATCACGGCGCCGCTGATCACGGCCGAGCCGATGAGTGCGCCGCTGGGCTCGACGCCCCACGCGTTCGGCAGATCGAAAGCGACCCACGCCGCGGCCGCCGCGATCCACGTGCCCGCGGTGAGAACGCCAGCGAGGAAGGCACGCGATTCGAAGCGCTTGCGGCTCGACAGGACCGTCACCGCAAAGGCGATCGGCGAGAAGGCCGGGAAGCTCACGAGGCACTGACCGCCCGCCGACGAGATGCCCTTGCCGCCCTTGAACTTGAACCACACCGGGAAACAGTGACCGATCACCGCAGCCGAGCCGGCGTAACACGCAACCGCGTCGCTCACCTGGCGCCCGACCAGTCCGGCGGCAACGGCCTTGAGGATGTCGATGAGCAACACGAGCGCACCCCACTTTGCCCCGAGCACCCCGAGCGTGTTGAGCGCGCCGGGGTTACCCGAACCCTCCTGGCGGATGTCGATGGTCCCCCGGCTGGCAATCCGCGACACGACCACGGCGGTCGGAATTGTGCCGAGTAGGTAGGCGACGACGATGGCTGCGGCGATGTGCACGCGTGGACGGTACCGTGACACGCTGCAAATAGGTCCCCATCGTCTAGTGGCCTAGGACTCCACCCTTTCAAGGTGGCAACACGGGTTCGAATCCCGTTGGGGATGCT
>JBKJQZ010000236.1:0-9129 GCA_046594835.1 Acidimicrobiales bacterium
GGCCTGATCTCGGCCGGCGTACAACGATTCCAGGGCGTTAAACGCCGTGAGCAGCCTGAGACGGCGCTCTTCAGGGGAAACTAAAGCGAAACAGTTAGTGCTTGGCCGGACGGAACCCCGTCACCGGAATGATGCACTTGCAGTTCGCCTTCCACTGCATGGTACGAACCGTGGCCCCGTAGTCGAATCGTCCGCGCGTCAACGTTGCCCCGTTCATGTTGGGCAACTCGAAATTGCCCAGGCTCTGCAGCCCTTGACTGAAGGACTGCGCGGTTGGGTTGGGTCCCGAGGCGCGTAGGCCTTTGACCATTAGTTGGAAAAACGAACACGACCGGCTGAAGGTGAGACTCTCTGGGTCGTCTTGCGAGAGCGGGCGGCCCAGGGCTTTTTCTGCTTGATGTCGGCAGGCGGCATCAAGGGCGGGCTCCGGCAACTTCGCCAGTCCTTCGTTGACGCGCGCGACGGTAAAGTTCACGTTGCCGTCGTAGCTAGCGGGCAGGTTCGAGAAAAAGAAGTTCGAGTTCGCGCCGTTCCAGTCGGAGTTGTAATACGGCACGATCCATCGCTGCCCGTCGGCCTGCTGCACGAACTGCGTGAAGATGACGGCGTTCGACATGTTGAGGATCACGTTCACGTTGGCAGCGCGTTGCTGGTTGAGCTCGATGGGCACCTGAGTCGACGCCTCGCTGAGGTCCGCTGAGAAGATCGAGACGTGGCCAACCTTGTAGCCCAACGCTTCCACGTCGCGCTTGAGTTGCTCGGCGACCGACTTCGGGCCGTAGCGAAGGTCGAAGAGAATCCCGACCGTCTTGCCCTTGAGCGCGCCGAGTTGGTGGGCCTCGTTGGCGAAGTTGGCGACCATGCGGTCTGAGTTCCAGAACTGTGTAAAGAGCAGGCCGGCCGACTTGGCGTAGAACTCCGTCGGCGCGCCGGAGACGCCGGAAAGCAACGGCGTGTGGTGTTCCTGGGTGATGCACAGAATGGAGTCGCCCGCGAAGCCGCCGGCGCTTATTGCGACGAAGACCTTCTCGTCCACGGTCAACGTGAGACAGGCGTTGCGCATCGACGACTCTTGGAGCGGGTCGAAGGCCCTGTACACGGGCTGGATCGGTCGGCCCCCGATACCCCCAGCCGCGTTCGCGTCGTCGGTAAAGCGTTGGTAGATAGCGCGCTGGTCATCGACGCTTCCGACCTGTGGAAACCCGAGACCGGCGGCGCCGCCGAGGTCCAGCAATAAGTAGCCGACCTTGATCGGCTTGAGGTTCGGGTTTGCGACCGAGACGGCGGTCTTGGGCGCGCCCGGAGAGGCCCCACCGCCAAGCGAACTCGGAGTCGGCGCGCCCGGCGCTCCTGCCGCAAACGGGTCACCGGACGCCGAACCTGACGGGCCGGAGGTGCCGAGTTCGGCCGCGCCCTTGTCCGGAGAGAGGCTCCCGAAGTCGCGGGCGGCCACGCCCGCGCTCGACGCGCGCTCGGCGTCCGCGAAGACGAACGGAATGGCGAGCCCAACCAGGAGTGTCAATGCCGTCGCGCCAATCAACAGGCGATACGTCGACAGCTTCGAAGGAATTGCAGGACGGTTCACGACAAGTCTCCTCGCGCCTACAACTTGCCCGCGCCACCGTGGTGGTCGGGTGCAAGTTTCTCGGCGAGTTGGTCGAAGTTGACCGCGGGAAGACGGAGAAACTCCATCGCCAGAGCGTTGTCGAAGATCTCGGCTGACGCCCGCCGCATCCACTGGTTCAGGGCCCGCTTCGTGCCCTGGACCCCGGCTGCGGGCATCGCCGCGAATTTGGCGCCGTACTCCAACGCCCGAGCCAACGCACGGCCCTGGTCGACCACTTCGGTGACGAGGCCGATCTCTTGCGCGACTGTTGCGTCGAACGGGTCTCCCGTGAGCAGATACCGCTTTGCGTTCAGGATGCCGGTCGATCGCGGCCACAGAAAACTGCCCGTCGCCGAGATCGTTCCGCCGGCGACGTGCGCGTCCCTGAAGGTCACGTGCCGCTCGGCGATGATGATGTCGCCCGTCAAGGCGAGCGTCAGCCCGGAGCCGGTGGCGGGCCCGTTCATGGCCATGATCACCGGCTTGTCGAGGTTGAAGAACGCGTTCACCAGTGCCCGCGCCCGGTCGTAAAAGGCGAACGGCTCGAACGCGCCCACGACGAGGCCGATCCCGGAAGTGAAGTATTCGCCGGCGCCGGTGAGTACGAGCGCCCGCGACGAGTCATCGGCGCCGGTCCTCGCCGCGAGGTCGTGCAATTCCCACTCGGTGTCGCTCTGCCAGTGGTTCTGCTCAGAGGGGCCGTTCATGGTTGCGACGGTTACTCCGTCGCGCGTCTCGACTTCGAGAAAGCTGTAATCCTGGCTCACGTGGGCCCCCTCAGACACGGCTTCGCGGCAAGACCGGTTGTACCCGGAGGTTGCTTAGCGAATAAAACGGATGTTTGGTTGGCATCCTGTCACTGTTTGGTCGCCGGATCAATCGAAACCACCGGCCCAGACCCGAGGAGCAGTTACGGCGTACTTCGCGGGCGCAATAGGCCTGTTGCTGGCCGCGGGTGTTGGCCACGGGGAAGTTGGTCCCGAGCCTGGGCTGTGTGGTTCAGGCGGCGTCGAGTGGGCTGCCGTCAAGCGTGATGCGATGCATCTCGCGCCGGTGCCCTCGGTAGTCGTTCTTCGCGTTGTGCCAGGTCGCTCGGTTGTCCCAGATCGCGACCGAGCCCGGCTCCCACCGGAAGGTCGCAATGTCGACGGAGCGCAGGACGTGGGCGTAGATCCCGGCGAGAACGGGCGCCGAGGCCACGGTCGACCAGCCCTCAAAGCGGGTCGTGAAGCTTGGGTTGATGAAGAGGGCCTCGCGGCCCGACAGCGGGTGACTGATGACGACGGGGTGACTGACGGTTCCGAGGGCGTCGGCTTGCTCGGTGTTTTCGGTCTTGTACTTCGGGTCGATCCACTCGCGGATTCGGGATGCGGTGGTGCCGAAGGCGTGCTTGGCGGAATGGACGGCCCGCATCTCCCGAAGGCGGTTCTGGAGCCAGCCAGGCAGTGCGTCGAACGCGTCGTAGGTGCTGAGGAAGCGCGTGTCGCCGCCCTTGGGGGGCAGCTCGCGTGCGACGAGGATCGAACCGAGCGCGGGTTCGGCGTCGTAGCTGTGGTCGGTGTGCCAGAAGCCGCCGACGTTGAGGCGCTGGTCGGCGTCCTTGGCGACCATGGCGATCTCGGGGTGATCGGGGTGCTTCAGGAAGAAGCGGTTGCTGTTGATGGTGCCGAGCCGTTGGGCCAGGGCGATGTGGTCGGCCTCGGTCAGGTGCTGCTCGCGTAAAAAGACCAAGCCGTGCTGGTGGAACAGATCGCGGATCTCGCCGAAGGTGGCGTCGTCGGCGGTGCGCACGTCGACACCGCGTATCTCGATACCGGCGCCCTTGTGTGACGTGGTGGTCATGGCCTGGAGCTTCTGCATGGGACTGTCCTCTGCGATTGGGTGGTGGCGGGTTAGCGGAGCGAGCGTGCGGACGCGGGTGCGTCGACGAGGCCGCAACAGGCATCGACGACCTCGGTCACGAGGGCCTCACCGGTGAACTCGGCAGGAAGGGCGCCTACCTCATAGGCGGTGAGCACGACGCACGCGTACCCGAAGATCGACTGGACCCGCAGCGTGCGCGCCGGCTCCTCGAGGTGCACGAGGTGCGCCTCGAGACGCGCCAGCGCGACCGTGAGTGCGTGGTCGTCAACGGAGCCAAGCGCAGCGAGGCCCGTGGCGGGGTCGCCGATGGCCTGGATCAGGAACCGAGCCCAGTAGCTCGGGCGCCGGGCCAAGACCGACTCGACGAGCGGCACGACGAGCACCTCGACCAGCTCACGCGTAGACGGTGACTCTGGTAGCTCGAGGAGCATCGACAGCCGTCTCTGACTTGCGGCCGCCATGCGGGTGGCGAGCAGCGCGTTCACCAGGCCTTGGCGGCCACCGAAGTGGTATTGCACGGCTGACTTGTTGCGCTGGCCGGCCGCCTCCTGGACCGCCTGGACGGTAAGCCCCGCGAGGCCGCGCTCGGCGGCGAGGCGTTCGGCGGCATCGATCATCGCAACTGCAGCTGGGTGCACGTTCCCATCATAAGGGTTATTCCTTAAAACATCAAGGGTGATTCCCTAATACGCGTCTGAAGGGAACCGGGCGGGGCGCAGGCGACGTCCAACTTGCATGGTTCGACGCGTTAAAGCTTTCGCCTTCGCTGCGATGGTGGTGGCGGGCACCTTCGTCCTGTTCGGGCCGGTCGCGCCAGCACGCGCGTCGTGCGCGCCGCCGTTGCGCGTCCCCGATGCCGTCGCGCAGTCCGACGTCGTTGTTGTCGGGACCGTCACCGCGACGCGCAGCCGCGGCCGGATCGCCACGGTCAGCGTCGACGAGTTGTGGAAAGGGAAGCCCACACGCGGCTTCGAGGTGTACGGAGGTCCGGCGAAGGACAACATGGCCACGTCGGTCGACCGCACGTACGTCGTCGGTGCCCGCTACCTCGTCTTCGCGTACGAACCCGCGGCGCACGGCAACCCGAGCACGTTCGGAGGCACGTACGAAGACAACAACTGCTCAGCCACACAACCCTGGAAAGGCTCGCTAACGGCCTACCGGCCCGCGGACGCAACTGTGATCGACCACGGTGCCGCGCCGATACCTCCAGAATCAGCCACGCGGCGCGGCGCGAAATTGAGGCCATGGCTGGTTGCAGGCGGAGCCGTTGCTCTCCTCGCGTCGGGCGCCGTGGTGCGGTCGCGACGCACGCGTGAGCACAAGCTCTGATCTGATCTACGCAATGACGACCTCACCGCGCCCAGGAGACGCGGCGGCACCGAGCCAGGCGCGTGACCTTCTGCGCGCGGTTGGCTGCGTGGCTTTTGTCCTAGCCGCGGGCGTGCTCGAGGTCGTAGGCGGATACGGCGCAAACTCGCCGTCACCGTCCTGGGCGAAAGCGGTGTTCCCAATCGGTTGGCCGCAGGCGGTGCGCGTGGGCTGGTGGCTCACCGTCGCTCTCGCCGCGTTTGGTTACCGCACGTATTTGGGTCGCGCCGGGTTTCGCACGCGCCGCCCCGTTACCGCTCTGGTGGTCGTGCCCTTCATGATCTTCGCGGTAGGCGTCGCCGTGGGCGCAGAGTGGGCAACCTGGCATTGATGCTTCGGCGGGTTAGGCCTCTGTCGCGCGGCGACAGATGATGCGCCGCAACGGCAGTCCGATGTCGCCGCGCCAACGGCGGGCGATGCGGATGCCTGCGTCGACCCGGTGCTCCGCGACGCCGGGGAGGTACAGCGACCGCACCAGTGTTTCGGCTGCGGCCCCCTCCGTGGCCGGGTAGCTGAATCGGCGCCGCTCGTCGTCGACCACGATCAGACCGTTACGCGCCAACCTCTCGCGCGGATCGGAAAGTTCGACTCGGTTCGGATAGTCGAGTCGCGCCACGCGCAACGCCGCCAACAAACGGAGATATCGGAGTCGATCCGACATGCGCAACGGACCCCCGACTGGGATCGTGGCGACAAAGACACCGCCGGGCGCCAACACCCGCGCCACCTCCGACAAGAACGCGTCGAACGGCTCGATGAGCATCATCGCCATCGAACACACAACCGCCCCCGCGGTCGCCGTCGCTATGGGCAGACGCGTTGCGTCGGCTCGGACCAATGGTCCGGTTCCGTCGCGCGCCGCCCGAGCCAATTCGCCCGCCGACATGTCAATGCCGACCCAGGCCCCGTCGCCGAGTATGCGGTTGATCGGGCCGCTGCCGCACGCAATATCGAGGACCAGCGACGAGACCTGGCGCAGTGGTTCGCACAGCCACTCGTAGGGCGTGACACCCCCTGCCGTCGCCACCGCTAATACGTCCTCGGTAATCCCGGCACGGTCGCAGTGAAACGACGCCAGATATTCCGACCAAGTTCCGCTGGTCTTCAGGTTAAAACCGCCTTCATCAAAACTTGTCCTAGCGCGTCATCGCATGTCTAGGCCGCGGGCGCTCCGGGAACCTAGGTGCGCGTTGAGCCATGGCAGTAGGTCTGTGCGTCGTGGTGTGGCGTCTGTACATTCGTCGCGTGAATCCTGCTGATCGTCCGTCGCTCGTAGTGGCTCGGCACGGCGAAACGGCCTGGACCATCAGCGGGCGACATACCGGGCGGACTGATGTCGGCTTGACCGAAAACGGAACAAAGCAAGCAGCGTCGCTCAGGGCACCGCTGGCCACCTGGCGGTTCGCGCGCGTGTGGACGAGTCCGCTGACGCGGGCGCGCGAGACATGTGCGTTGGCGGGGTTCGGTGACGTCACCGAAGTTGTTGATGACGCGGTCGAATGGGACTACGGCGCGTATGAAGGGCTTACGACCGCCGAGATTCGCACCACTGAACCGGGCTGGTCGCTCTGGCGCGACGGAGTAGCCGGCGGTGAGACCGCCGAAGAGGTCGTGGCCCGGGCTGACCGCGTTATTGGGCGCGCGCTTGGCGCACGAGGCGACACGCTGCTCTTCTCGCATGGTCACTTTTTGCGGGTACTTGCGGCGCGCTGGCTCGAGCTCGACGCGAGCGCAGGCCGATTTTTTCGGCTCAGTCCCGCGAGCATTAGTTGCCTCGGCTGGGAGCGCGAGCAACGCGTGCTCAACTCCTGGAATACCGAGGTCGCCTGACCGGCGCGCCGGATCCCGTCACAAGTCGTCCACGGAGAGCGGCGCCGACGTAGTCCTACGTGCGCTCGGTTCACAACCAACCACAGGTAGGCGTTCTGGCCGGCGTGATCGACGCCGCGCTGGAGGCAACCGTTGTCGCCAGCTTCACCCGTGTGGGTGTCGGTGTGCGACGCGCCACGCAGCACTGGACCGACGAGGGCGGCCAATCGCTCGCGGGTAAGACCGTGCTCGTCACCGGCGCAACCTCGGGAATCGGGCTGGCCGCCGCGATCCAGTTGGCAAAGCGTGGTGCGGCTGTGCGCATCGTCGGACGCAACGAAGCCAAGGCCGCAACGGCTCGGTCGGCCATCCTGCGCGAGGCGGGGGAGCGGTGCGATGTCGCCTTCGACGTCGTGGACGTGGCCGACTTTGCAGCTGTCCGCGACTTCGTCGAGCGGTTCACCGCCGCCAATCCCGTGCTCGACGTCTTGGCGCACAACGCCGGCGCCCTTACCGACGACTTCCGCAAAGCCCCTGATGGCAGCGAAGCGACGCTGGCTGCGCAGGTGCTGGGTCCGTTTCTGCTTACCAGCCTCCTGCTTCCCGCCTTGCGCGCGGCCCGCGGCCCGGCGCGCGTCATCACGGTTTCGTCGGGCGGCATGTACGCCCAGCGTCTCGACCTCGACACGCTCGAGATGTCGGCCGAGAACTACAAGGGAGCGACGGCGTACGCGCGCGCCAAGCGCGCGCAGGTTGTGCTCAACCAGGAGTGGGCGGCGCGCGTGCCTGCGAGTGAGGTCGTGTTTCAGGCGATGCATCCCGGGTGGGTTGACACTCCGGGCGTGGAATCGGGACTGCCGACCTTTTACCGGATAATGAAACCGCTGCTCCGTTCGCCCGACGAAGGCGCCGACACGATCGTGTGGCTCGCCACCGACCCCGCCGCGCTCGATTCGGGTCACTTCTGGCTCGACCGCCGTCGCCGCAGCGAGCACCGCGTCCCGTGGACCCGCGGCGGCGACGCGGATGCGCTGTGGCACCTCTGCGTCGCGCGGAGCGGCGCAGTCCTCAACGGGTGACGTGGCCTCGGATGAACGTGGCCAACTCGTCAGTCAGTGGCTATCCGCCTGCACGTGTACCGCTTGCCGGAGCCAATCGCACCATTGTTCGACGCCTTCGCCCGTCCGCGCGCTCATCTCTATGACTGCTGCCCGCGGGTTGACGTCGCGAAGATTGGCGAGGAAGGCGCCGAGGTCGAAGTCCAGATGCGGCAACAGGTCGATCTTGTTCACCAGCACGACATCGGCGGCCCGGAACATCACCGGGTACTTCAGCGGCTTCTCCTCGCCCTCGGTAACGGCATAGACCATGACCCGTGCGTGCTGGCCCACGTCGAACTCCGCCGGGCACACGAGGTTGCCAACGTTCTCGATGAGCAGCAGGTTGATTGCGTCGAGTGGCAGGCGGCTCATACCGGCCCGCACCATCACCGCATCGAGGTGGCACTCACCGCCGAACCCGGCGCCGGTGTTCACCAGCGAGATCGCCGCGCCATAGCCAGCTAAGGCGTCCGCGTCGAGGCTTGTGGCGATGTCGCCTTCGATGACGCCGACCCGCATGTCCTCGCCTAGCGAGGCGAGTGTGCGCTTCAGCAACGCCGTCTTGCCGGCGCCCGGTGACGACATCACGTTCACCGCCCAGATCGCGTGGTCGGTGAATTGGTTGTGGTTGTCGGCGGCGACTCGATCGTTCTCTGAGAGGATCGCCTCGAGGACCGCAACGCGCGCCGTTCCGGTCTCCGGGTAGCCGCTGTGGTCGCCGACGTCGCGCTCGGACGCGCCGTCGGCGTGTGCGTGCGACGAGCCGTCGGCGTGCCGGTGGAAGCGGCCCATCAGTTCGCTGCCTCGACGACATCGAGCGAGGCGATCTGGAACTCTTCACCGCTCACGAGCTCAACGTGAAAACCGCCGCACGCAGCGCACGCCAGGATCGGCAAGTCGAGCGTGGTGCCGGCCGCGCAGTCAAGGCAGTGCACGACCGCTGGGACGTGCTCGATCACGAGCGTGCAACCGGCGAGGTCGGTCCCTTGGGTGAGGATCTCCCAGGAGAACAGCAGCGAGTCGGGCACCACTTGGCGAAGGTGGCCGATGCGCACGTCGACCCGCGGCACGGATCGGCCGTCGGCCCGCGCCGTGACGGTATCGAGAATGGCCTCGCAAATCGCTAGCTCGTGCACGGCTTAGGCCGATGCCCGGCCGAGCGTGACGGCCGCCTCGCGGTGCAGCCGGCCGAAGTTGTAATACGCCGCGCACGCGCCTTCCGACGAGACCATGCACGTACCGATCGGGGTTTCCGGTGTGCACGCTGTGCCAAAGACCTTGCATTCCCACGGCTTGATAACGCCTTTGAGTACCTCGCCGCACTGACACGCCTTGGGGTCGGCCACCCGCACGCCCGGCACCGAGTACCGCAGTTCGGCG
>JBKJQZ010000247.1:0-3634 GCA_046594835.1 Acidimicrobiales bacterium
GCTGGCGATGCGGCGCAGCGAGCTGCTGCCGGTGCATCGTTCGGCCGAGCCGCCCCGGGTACGCGAGGGCCTGGAGTACGCGTGGGGCATTCGCGAGATGCGCTCGACGATCGTGCTGCTCGGCGTCGTAGGCACGCTGGTGTGGAACTTCCCGACCTTCCTCACGCTGATCGCGGATCGAAGCTTCAACGGCAAGGCCGAGCTCGCTGGATTCTTCATGGCCGTGCTCGGCGTTGGCACCGTCGCGGGAGCGCTGGCGGCCGCGCATCGCGGCCGCACCTCCGGGCGACTCGTGCTCGCGGCGGGCCTGGCGCTTGGCCTCGCCATGATCGCCACCGCCAGCGCGTCGAACCAGGCGTTGTTTGTCATCTCGTTGGTGCCGACCGGAGCGCTCGCCGTGTTCTTCGGTGCCGTAGCCAACTCACACATGCAGTCGCTCTCGACCCAGGCCTTCCGCGGCCGGGTGATGTCGATCTACTCGCTGCTCGGACTCGGCACCACGGTGTTCGGTGGGCCGTTCGTCGGCTGGATCAGCCAAACGTGGACGCCCCGGGTCGCCATGGGCGTGGCGGGGCTCGCCACCGCCACGATGGCACTAGTGCTGACGGCGTTGATGCGACGCCACGCGTCCGCACCGTTACCGGTTGCACTGGCGTCCAACTAGGCGAGGCGCTCGCGCCAGCTGTCGGCCCGGTAGCCAAACGCGGTGAAGTCGGCCTCGTAGAAATCGAAGACGCGTTTCGCCAGAGCGGCGTCGTAGAACTGGTGCGTCGGCGCCTCGAAGCTGGCGTTGTAGCGAACCTCGGCCATGGCGAGCACGTCGGGCGGAGCGCCCAGCCGGGTGAAGATCACGTCGAAGTCTTCGGCGAAGGTTTCGAACCGGCCGATGACGTCGTATCCGATCACCTCGGGGTGCAGCACGGTGACCTGGGGGCGCCAGTGAAAATCACGCACCGCGACCTGATCTCCGGTGGTGAGGAACGCGAACGCCTGCGCGAAGTCGATCGCGCCTACGCGCTCCCCCCCGACCATGGGATGGTCGAACGCCTCGCGGATCGCGTCGCGCAACCACTGGTATCCGGCGTCGCTGTCGCTCGCGAGCTTCGACTTCCACGCCGACACCAGCCGGTCATAGGGGTTGCGCACGAAGCAGAAGCGGAACCAGTCAGGTGAGGTGAGCGCCTGCATCACGACGTCGTCTGGTTGGTCCAGCAGCGTCCACCCGGGCCAGTCAGCGTGGGTCTCCCACCACTCGATCGGGTGCGCGGGATCCTCGAGCGTGTGAATCGCAAGCTTGAGCGTGCTGCAGGCCACCTTTGGCACCACGACGCCGAGGTAACGGCGCGTGAGCGAGACACGCGAGGCGTCGTTCCAGGTCACACCGCTTGTGTCGGCACGCGACTGCGCAACGAACTCGCAGATCGCAGCGGCGCCCGTCATGCCGACAGATCTACAAGGCGTGCTGGAGCGTGTCGACAGGATTTCGCCGCGGTTTGGCCAAACTTGAGAGGCGTCTTGTTACTCCGCGACGAGCGGTCGCCATTCGCCGTGACCTAGCGCGAATCGGCGGCCGTTCGACGCGGGGAAATCAGACGACGACGTGGTCGCGTTCGGGCGATTCGCTGTGGAGTCGTTCGATCCAGAAGTGCAACGAAGGGCCGATCATGAGGCCGGTGACCACAGATCCGACGCCGACGGAGCCGCCGAGTAACCAGCCCATCACGAGCCACGACCCCTCAAGTCCGAGCCGCACCTGTCGGTTGTTGAACCGGGTCAGGCGACTCAGCGCGAGCATCACGAGGTCGGGAGCGCCCGCGCCGAGCTTGGAGCGAATGATCAGCGCTCCGCCGAGCGCCATAAAGAACGACGCAACGACTACCACCAGCACGCGCAACACCAGCCCGTCGATCGTGGGCATATGCGGCAGGATCGCGTCGACCATCGATCCCATGAGAAACGGCAACGACACCGTGCCAACGCCAGGCCACTCGCGCAGGAACACGGCGATCACGCACAGCGCAGAACCCACGATCATCACGGACTGGCCAATCGTGATGTCGAGGTGGCGGGCGATGCCCTGCTGCACCACGAACAGCGGGCCGAGCCCGAGCGCCGCTTTGATGGTGGCCGCGTAGCAGCCCGCGGCGATGGCGGCACCGGCGACTATGCACGCCGCCTTTACCCCGAGCGACTCCACCTAGAGGCCGAGAAGCTGCGGGAGGTCCGCGTACGAAAACAGCGTGTGGGTTGCGTCGGGACCGTTCTCGGCGGGGTCGTCAAACACACCCGCGTAACGAATCGCGGTCATGCCCATCGCCAGCGCGCCAGCCACGTCGGTGCGACGGAGGTCGCCGATGTGGGCGACGGCTTCGGGTGCCGGGTTGCCTACGGACGCGAGCGCGTGGTCAAAGATCTCGCGGGCGGGCTTGTAGAAGCCGACGTCGTCGCTGAAGGACCAGCCGTCGAAATACTGGAGGAGCCCACGACGCTCGAGGTGGTCGCGCAGGTGCGACGACGGCGTGAAACCGACGTCGCAGACGATGCCGATCTTGAGCCCCGCGGCTTTGAGCGCGCGCAGACCGTCCTCGATGCCCTCGCACAGGTTGAAGTCGATGTGCTTGCCGGCATCGACGAAGTGATCGACGAGTTCGCCGTGCAGTTCGTCGGTGATGGGTAGTTCGAGGATGGAGAGCGCATGGTTGGCGGCGTCGGCGCCCGAGCGCATCACGCCCGCGTGCCAGTCAACCGTGAACGCTTCCCACGTTGTCGCGAAGGTGCCGCGCAGCAGTTCCGGCTCGATCATGTGGCCTTCCTCGCCAAGGCGCGCCACCCACGCGTCGATGCGGCGGTGCGACAGGTTCGACTGATCGTCTTCGAAGACCAGCGTGTTCCAGTGGTCGAAGGTAACCGCCTCGAACGTGGTGCTCATCGGATCACGCCATCGGCGCGTGCGGCCTGGGCCACGTCGGCAGCCACGAGCTCGACGACCTTCTTGTTGAACACGCTCGGGACCACGTAGTGCGGCGATAGTTCGCTGTCGCTCACCGTCCGCGCAATGGCATCGGCCGCGGCCAGCTTCATGTTCTCCGTGATGGTGCGCGCACCCGCGTCGAGCGCGCCTCGGAAGATGCCGGGGAAGCACAACACGTTGTTGATCTGGTTCGGGTAGTCGCTGCGACCCGTCGCGATGACCGCGGCCAGGCCCGCCGCTTCTTCGGGAAGGATTTCGGGGACGGGATTCGCGAGCGCAAACACGATCGCGTCCTTGGCCATGGCGCGCAGGTCGTCGCGGATAACGAGGCCGGGGCCCGACACGCCAACGAACACGTCGGCACCGGGCATCACCTCGTGGATCGCGCCCTTGCGCATCTCGGGATTGGTGTGCTCGGCGAACCATTCCTTCGATGCGTCGAGCTCGCCGCGGCCCGAGAAGATCGCGCCCTTGCGGTCGATGCCGATCACGTTGGGCACACCCGCGGCCTGGAGGATCTTGGTGATGGCCACGCCCGCGGCGCCCACGCCCGCGATGACGACCTTGAGGTCTTCCATCTTCTTGTCGACGACCTCAAGGTTGTCATCGCCGGCGTCGGTGCCGCGGGCGTCGCCATTACCAAAATCCTGCAGGCCGCTGGGG
>JBKJQZ010000161.1:0-18616 GCA_046594835.1 Acidimicrobiales bacterium
CCGGCACGGATCGCGTCGTCGTTACCCGGGATCACGTACTGGATCAGGTCTGGGTCGCAGTTGGTGTCGACCACGGCCACGATCGGCATCTTCAGCTTGTTGGCTTCAGTGACGGCGAGGTGCTCTTTCTTCGTGTCGATAACGAAGACGGCGTCAGGCAGGCGGCTCAGGCCGCGGATACCGCCAAGGTTGCGCTGCAGCTTGATGAGCTCGCGGCGCAGGATCAGGGCTTCCTTCTTGGGCATGTTCTCGAAGTCGCCAGCCTCGAGCATGCGCTCGTAGTCCTGCATCTTCTTCACGCGACCGAGGATGGTCTGGAAGTTGGTGAGCATGCCGCCGAGCCAGCGCTCATTGATGTAGGGCATGCCGCATTCGGCCGCGTAGCGGGCGACTGGATCTTGGGTCTGCTTCTTGGTCCCGACGAACAGGATGGTGCCGCCGCCCGAGACGAGGTCGCGCACGAACTCATACGCGACCGCGGTGCGCGCAAGCGTCTGGTTGAGGTCGATCAGGTAAATGCCGTTGCGCTCACCGAGGATGAATCGCTTCATCTTCGGGTTCCAGCGCCGGGTCTGGTGACCGAAGTGAACTCCGGCTTCCAGCAGTTGCTTCATAGTGACAACAGCCACGTTTGTGTGCTCCTTCTTCGGTTGAGGATCCTCTCGCAGCGCACCGAACGAGCCGGCGACCGAAATATTGTGCGAGGGGCAATGGACCGCCCGACAGGTTGTCGAGCGGCAGGCGATGTTAGCGGGTTACGGGCTTAGTTCCCAAGGTCGAGGTCATAGGCCATCAGGTAGTTCTGGTCATCGCCCCAAGTCGAGACCAGCAATCCGCCGTCCGGAAGCCCGGCCACCCCCAGCCCCGGCGACGGCGGCCGCAGCGCCAGGGCCGCACGATCGGACGCGATGCGGGGACCGTCGAGGTCGAGCGTGAGAGCGACGAGGCGGCGCCCGAGCAACACAGGCTGGCCGAGCTGGGCCACGCCGTCGGCCCCCTTGGCCTTCCAGACAATGGCGCCGTCACCGGCTCTATAAGCGGTGAGCCGGCCCCAGTGATCGGGCACTAGCAACTCCCCCGCCGCAGTGGCCAGCGGCACCTGCGCGAGTTCGCTCTGATCCGCCTGGGCTTCCCATCGAGGTTGACCGTCGCGCAGCCCCACCGCGACGAACTTTTCGTCCGACGCCACTGCCGCCATCGGCCCCGCCTTGGTTGGGAACACCACCGGCGAGGACGTACCGATCAGTCCGAGGTCGCCGCTCCAGATCTTGTGCCCCGTGGCCGCGTCGAAGCCGCCCCACTCGCCCCGACCCACGATCACGGCGACGCCGTCGAGGACGGCGACCTCCGCTCCGACCTCGGTCGCCATCGCGGTGTCCCAGCGCAGCGCACCGGTAGCGCGGTCGAGGCCCACCACGCGCCCGCCGTCGGTAGCCGCGACGACCACATCGCCCATTACCGCCGGACGATTGACCCGGGTGCCTTTGCCATCACCCGAGGCGAAGCGCCACAGCACCTCGCCGGTGGCGCGGCGCAGCGCCACGAGGCCGTGTTCGCCTGCGATGAACACCGAGTCGTCATCGACACGAGGCGCGTACACGCGGGTCTCGGGAAACGGCGTTGACCACGACACCTTGCCGCTTGGACTCACGGCCACCACGGTGTCGTCGGTAGTGACGTAGATCGCGTCGCCGGCCACCGCAGGCATCCCCACGACTTTGCCCGGTAGCGGCAGTCGCCAACGCTCGGCGCTCGTCAGCTTCAGCCGTGGAGCGACCGCACCCGGCGTCGCGAGTGCGGAGTGGCTCGGCTCCAGCGATGTGCGTCTGTGGCCACCGAGGCCGAACACCACGCCCCCGGCGAGCGCCAGCATGAGAGAACAAGCCATGAGTGATCTATTTCGCATCGAAAAGCTCCTATTCACAGTTAAGGGTTGGCGACGCCGCCGGCAACGACGGTGCCGAAGAGGTCTTCGCCGTTGGCGAGGCCCGACGAGGTGAACCCGCGCCGGGCGGTCGCCACGAGGGGTTGGCAGGTGGGCGGCATGTCGGACAGGGCGAGCGCGAGCTCACGATGAGCCGAGTCGGTCTCGGTCAGGCCGGTGTGGCTCTCGGCGATGTTGCCGGCGTCGACGAGAACGTTGGTGGCGCCTGCGAGCCGGGCGCGAACGGCCGGTACAACCCAGTCGTGGGCCGCGCCGATCGAGGTGTATTCCACGCCATCGCGAAGATCTCGTCGGTTGATCGTCGCGATGAACTCGGAGGTCTCTGCCAGCTGCGCGATACCCGGGCCGCCCAGATCGAAGTTCGACGCCAAGTTGCCCGCGTGGCGCAGGGCCCGGCCCCCGGGTGTCCAGCGCAGCCACGCGTTGAAGGTGGCCACATCCGACCCGTGGTGCGGGGTGCCCAAGGTGACGAGGTGGGCAACGGGCGGGAACCGATGCCCGGGCCGGTCGTAGTCAGACGCTAAAGCCTCGCGGGCGATGAGGCCCCCCTGGCTGTGGGCAATCAGATCGACCGGAACTCCCGGGTGCTCGGCCGCAACGCGATCGAGCAGGGCCCGCAGATCAGATGCGTCTTTTCGCAAGTCACGTACGGTGTCGCGGGCTTCATAGGCCTCAGGCGTACGCCCACCCTTGTAGGAGAAGTCGTACGTGTCGGCCTCCGCATACAAGTCCGTCGCCCGCAGCCGCTTCGACAAGTTGTTGGGATCGTCCGGACCACTCGAACTCGAGCCGAGACCGGCAACGAATACCGCAACGCGGCGCTCGGCGACTTTGGGCTTTGCGACCTCGGGCGAGGTGCACTCCTCGACCATGGCTTGGAACATGTCGGCTAGCGCAGCGGCGAGTGCGGCGTACGGGCCCGCCATTTGACCGAGGTTCACGATGGCGTCAAGAACGGTGACCATGTGCATGACCGCCTCGCGGAACGCCGTCTCCCCCGCGGCCCCGAGCGACTGCGCCGCGTCACCACCGGTGTCGCGAGCCCACGCGAGGGCACCGCCACTGACCGATCCAACCCGATCGGCCACGACCGACAGCAAGGAGCGGTGGTCGTCGGACGCGCCTGTTTCGCTGAACTCGCCGTCGGGCACGAGGTGCACTTGGGCCGGACCACTCGCCAGCAGGATCGCGGGGTCGATGTACGCATCGCCGATGCGTGCACCGAAGTGAAACGACGAACCCGACGAACCGACGAGGGCGCCCGCGTCGACGCGGTCGCCCACCTTGGCGCTGACGGCGCGGAGGAACGAGTAACTGGTACGAACGCCATCGGCGTGTTGCACCACCACGTGGAGTGCGCCACCAACCTGTCCCGCGAAGCTGACCCGGCCGGGCGCCGACGCCCGTACCGGCCCGCCAGGCTGGGTTTCGTATGTGAGGCCACGGTTGCCGGCGCCGTACGCGGTGGCGGGCGGTCGGAAACCCTCGGTTACCCGCCCGTCGACGGGCGTGCGATAGGTGACGGGTGCGGCGGAGGCCGGGGGTGCCAACCCGGCGAGGACGGCGACGCTTAGTAACGCCACCAGCACCGCAGACAAGCGGCGCATGGGATCTCCCTGAGCGATGCGACAAGCGCACGGAACCGGGGGGGAAGCGGCTTGGTCGAACGTAGCGGCCGCTCAGCGCGACCGAAAGACCCAATTACGCGTTGGGCGCTCGGCTCCACCACCCGCCCCCGCCAGTGGCCTTGCCCGACGAGTGCAGCTCTTGCAAAGCGACCATTGCCTCGCCACGCGCGAGGCCGGATTCGGCCACGACACGATCCGTGGTCATTGAGACGAAGTCGAGAACCCCGAGCACGGCCCTAGCCGACGCAGACAGGCGCGCTCGGGCGGGCTTGGGCTCGAGGAAGAAGCGCGGGGTGGTGGTGAGGTTGAGCGCGATCAACACCTCATCGGCGCCCAGCGCCGGTGACACGCCGTCGACGAGGAGCCGGTTCGTGCCTTCGGACGCAGGGCTGCCAACCGGACCCGGCACCGCCATTACGTCGACCCCACGAGCAATGGCCGCCTCAACGGTGTGCATCGAGCCGCCCTTCGCCGCTGACTCAACCACGACGACGATCTCGGCAAGTGCGGCGATGATCCGGTTGCGCTTTGGGAAGTTCCACCGATCGGCCGAGCGACCAGGCGGCGCTTCACTTAGAAGGAGTCCTCGTCGGCCGACCTGATCCCACAGCGTCACGTGCCGTCGCGGATAGACGACGTCGAGGCCCGTCGCGACAACCCCGATTGGTGCACCGTCGGCAGCCAAGGCTCCCTCGTGCGCTGCGCCGTCGATGCCGATGGCGAGCCCAGAGATCACAACGACACCGGCTTCCGCCAACTCGGCGCCCATGCGTCGGGCCACGTTGCGTCCGTAGGCCGTGCACTGCCGCGTGCCGATGATCGCGACGCGTCGTCGCTCGAGAAGCGCTGGATTTCCGCGCACATAAAGCTGCGACGGAGGCTCAGGGTCGAGGAGCAACACCTCGGGGAACCTCGGGTCGCTCGGCAACCAGACCGCGTCGCCCGACGTCACAACATCACTTCCTGCAACGACGCGAAGTCGCCGCGCAGTTCGAGCGCAGTCGCGACGTCTTCTTCCCGTAGCGCGCCTTCGTGGCCGGCGAGGTCAGCCAGAGTGCGCGCCACCCGGCGCACCCGCGAGAGGCCGCGCGCGCTCAGCCCGCCGGTGCGGAGGCGGAGTTCGAGCAGTCGCGTCGCCCCCGGGTTCATTGGCGCGAAACGCGCCAGCTGCGCGTCGGACAGCGCGCCGTTCGTGCCGCCGCCGCGCTCCCGTGCCAGCTCGCGTACCGCTGCGACGCGCGCCGCGACGACACTGGAGGGCTCGCCCGCAGTGTCGACAACAAGATCCGACGCGTCCGGGCGGTGCACAGCGAGACGCAGATCGAACCGGTCCAGCAACGGCCCTGAGAGGCGCAGCTGGTAGCGCATGCGGGCGGCGTCGCTGCAGCGACACGCGCCGTGGCGGCCACCCGCACCGCAGGGGCACGGGTTCATCGCCGCGATCAGCAAGAATCGCGCCGGGAACGTGGCCGATGCCACCGCGCGCGTAACAAGGACTGACGCCTCTTCGAGCGGCTGACGTAGCGCCTCGAGCACGGGGCGGGCGAACTCCGCCAGTTCGTCGAGAAACAACACCCCGCCGGTCGCGCAGCTGATCTCGCCGGGCCGCAGCCGGGCACCGCCGCCCCCGACTATGCCGGTGGCCGACGCGCTGTGATGCGGCGCTCGAAATGGCGGGCGGGTGACTAGGCCCGACGCGGGCAGTGGCAGACCCGCCGCGGAGTGCACCCGAGTGGTCTCGAGCGCCTGATCGGTAGACAAGTCCGGCAGCAAACCGGTGAGACGACGGGCGAGCATGGTCTTGCCGGCGCCTGGTGGGCCGAGCAGCAGGGTGTGATGACCACCTGCCGCGGCGATCTCGATCGCCATGCGTCCAAGCTGCTGGCCGCGGATATCTGCCATGTCGAGTGCGGGTTCCGCGTCGCGTTCGACGGGCACCGAGGGCGAATCAGGCCACGGCTCCTCGCCCCGAAGCGCTGCGACCAACTCCCACAGGTTCGCTACCGCACGCACATGACGACGAGGATCGAGGGCGGCCTCGGCGTAGCACTCCGCGGGCGCAACCAGCACCGGTGCATCGACGGCGGGGGCCATACACACGACGCCGGGCACGCGGCGCAATCGCCCGTCCAACCCCAACTCGCCGATGAAGCCAATGCCTTGAATGGCTTCGAGCGCAACGTCGCCGGCCGCCGCAAGCACGCCGACGGCGATCGGCAGATCCAGACCGGCTCCCGTCTTGCGCAGCGATGAGGGCGCCAAGTTCACGGTGATCTTCTTCTGCGGCCATTTGAAACCGCTCGACATCACCGCCGCGCGCACACGGTCGCGTGACTCGCGGCAGGCGGCGTCGGGCAGGCCGACGATGGTGAAACCGGGAAGGCCCTGGGCGACGTGGACTTCAACTCGAACGGGCAAGCCCTCGACGCCGAGCAGCGTCGCGGACGGAATAGTTGCAAGCACAACCGACTCCTGATGGAGGCGACCTACGTAGGCAACGGCGAGGCGCTGCGAAGCACCTCGGACTATACGGAAGGGGTGTTACGCGCTCACTGACCGGTGAAGTTGGGCGTGTCCTTGTGCAGAAACGCGCGCACAGCCTCGGCGAAGTCTTTGCTCCGCAGGTTGAGCGACTGCGCACGTGCCTCGTCTTCGAGCGCCTGATCCATCGAGGTCATCAACGAGTTCGTCAGCATTGTCTTGGTCATCGACAGCGCGACCGGCGGTAGCTGGGTGAGGCGCAGCGCCCACTCGTCGACGAACTTGTCGAGATCGGCGTCGGGCAGGACGTGATTGACGATCCCGATGCGCTCGGCGTCGTGCGCGCTGATCACGTCACCAAAAAACGCCAGCTCCTTCGCCTTGTGCAGTCCGACCAGTCGGGGCAACAACCACGAGCCGCCACCGTCGAGGGACAGGCCGCGCCGAATGAAGATCTCCGAGAAGCGGGCCGTCTCGTTGGCGACGATCAAGTCACAACCCAGGGCCATGTTGCAGCCGATGCCTGCGGCCACGCCATTGACCTTGGCGATTGTGGGCTTAGGCAGGCGGTGAAGGGTGAGGATCACGTCGGCGACGTACCGCATGGAACGAATGCCCTCGCGCCCACCTTGGCCCGTAGCGGACAGGTCGGCGCCCGAGCAGAAGTCGCCGTTCGCGCCGGTCAGGACCAACACGCGATCGCCGGGATTGTCGTACACCTCGCGGAAGGTCGCGAGTAGCTCGTCCCACATCTGGCCGTTGACCGCATTCTTCACATCCGGACGGTTGAACGTCACCGTGACGACGCCTTCGGACCGGCTGACTTCGATCGTCTCCATGCCGCGCACCATAGTTACCGGGTGGGATTCGATCCGACCCGTCAACACAAGCACCGCAGCTCGGACTACGCGATGGTCGCTGCCGCGTTCGTCGTCGTGATCCTGCTGGTCCTATGGGCCCTGTTCGGGTAGAGGGCGACGGCGAGGACGACAACCTCGAGGTCGCGCTTGTTCACCCGTTCCAGGCTCGCAAGGCCTACCTCTGCCCCGGGTGTCTGAAGGACATCCCGGTGGGCCTCGGCCACTTCGTGGTGGTTCCGCTCGACGTGCCCGAGGACCGGCGCCACTGGCACAAGTCGTGCTGGCAGAACCGGGCTAAAAGGCGCCCTGGATCACCTCGACGTCGCGCCCGATAATCGAAACGACGTCGAAGCGCACCTCTTCGTAACGCTCGCCGGACGCGGCAAGCCACGCGCCCGCCAGGGCACGCAGCTTGCGTTGCTTCGCGAAGTTGACGGCCTGCGCCGGACTCCCGAAGCGATCGCTGACGCGGGTTTTTACTTCGGCCACGATCAGTTCGTCGCCACGCCGCACCAACAGGTCGATCTCACCGATTTCGCAGCGCCAGTTGCGGGCCACGACCTCGTAACCCGCCTGCACGTACCACCGGGCCGCCAGCTTCTCGCCGTGCGCACCCAACGCGATCCCGCCATGACTCATGGTCACAGCTCCTTTAGAGCTCCTTTTCGGGTAGCTCCTCGACGTTGACGTCTTTGAAGGTGACTACGTGCACCTTCGATACGAAGCGAGCCGGCCGGTACATGTCCCATACCCAGGCGTCGCTCAGCTCGACGTCGATCCAGGATCGATCGGCGTCGCCCTGGGGCGTGAGCTTGTACTCATTGGCCAGGTAGAAGCGACGTTCCGTCTCGATGACGTATTTGAACATCGGGAGGACCGCTCGATACTCCTGGAACAGCTGCAGCTCAATCTCAGTTTCGTATCGCTCGAGATCTTCGGGGCTGCTCGACATTGCACTGAGTGTACGGCGCGGGTGTGGCGCGCTCTACAGGAACGAGATGTGGGAGAAGGGCCACACCTTCACCACGGCTCGTCCGACGATGGAGTCGATGTCGATCTGACCGAAGAATCGGCTGTCGGCGGAACCGCCGCGGTTGTCGCCCATTACCCAAAGCTTGTCCTTGGCGATGGTCTGGGCCGGGAAGTCGCCGGTTTCGAGACCAACGGGCAAATACGGCTCAATCAGTTTGTGATCGTTGATGTAGACGTAGCCGTCGTGGCCCGCCACGCTGTCGCCGGGAAGGCCGATGACGCGCTTAATGAATTCATCGGTCGAGGGCTGCACGACGCCGACGCCTTCGCCCACCTTGCGCAGCACCTTCCCTACACCGCTGCGCTCGGGCGCCGCCTCGGTGTCGCCACCGGTTTTAGGGTCATCGAACACGATGATGTCGCCGCGACGCGGGTCGTGCAGCTTGTAGGCGAGCTTCGAAACCACGACGCGGTCGTCGATCTGCAGCTGCGGGATCATCGAACCCGACGGGATGTAATACGCCTGAGCCAGGAACGTTTTGACCAGAAACGCGATCACGGCTGCCACGATCAGCAAGACCGGTATTTCAGCCAGGGTGCGCGCCAGCGACGGCTTGTGCTCGTCGGCGACTTTGGCCTTGCGACGGTTCTTCTGCGCCATCTCTCGCAGCTGTTCCTGAGCGCCGACCACGTCAAGCGGTGCGGCCTCCTCCAGCAAGAAATGCGGAAGGATCTCTGCGTCATCCACGCTGTCGCTGCCATACATCGGCAGGGCAACTGCCGCGGCGGGCTCCACCGTTCCGGTTATTTCGTCGGGGTCGGAACGGCCGAGAGCGTAAGCCGGCAGCGGATAGGACCGGATGTCGTTCTCGTTCTCGTCCTCGTCCTCGTCCGCATCGACGGAATCGGCTGCGATTCCGTCGGCCGCGTCGGCCATCACGAGTTCGTCACCGCTAGGCGAGTCCTCGTTGTCGGGCGCCGGGGCGGACCGTGCGGCCAGCTGCTCAACTATGTCGATCGCGTCGGCAACGCCAGACAGCCCAGTGCGCGCGGGAGCTTCGTCCGTCGGTTGTACATCGTGATCTTCGATCTCAACGGGGTGGTCGAGGTCGTCAACCTCGTGCGATTCCGGTTCGTCCTCAAGCGCCATTTCTTCGGGCTCGCCATCATCGAGGCGAGCGAACAGCCCGGGAGGCGGAAGCTTCAGGCCCTGCACGCGCGTGCTGGAGGTCTCCTGCGGTTCTTCGGCGGGAGACTCGTCGGCGCGGTCGCCGTCCCACACACCCTCGAGGGGTGGCATGGAGAAGCGGTCGTCGGAGGGATTGTCGGTCATCGGGTGGCCCGGTGGCTGTTGTACACGGCGCGCCTACCGTAGCGGGCGGCGCCCCCGGCTTCGGGGTGCGCTATTCCGTCTCGACCGCTGCGGCCTCGACGACCTCGACGGCGTCGGGCTCAACGACGGGATCCGCAACCGGTGCGGCAGCGGCGGCGGCAGCTTGGGCCTGCTTGCTGGCCTTCTTGGAGAGCTGCAACGGATCGCGCTTTTCCTTGATCTTGGCCGACTTACCGATACGGTCGCGCAGGTAGTACAGCTTTGCCCGACGGACGTCGCCGCGGGTCACAACCTCGATCTGAGCGAGGATCGGCGAGTGCACCGGGAAGGTGCGCTCGACGCCAACGCCGAAGCTGACCTTGCGCACCGTGAAGGTTTCACGCACGCCGGAGCCCTGGCGACGGATGACGGCGCCCTGGAAAACCTGCACGCGCTCACGGGTGCCTTCCACCACTCGCACGTGCACCTTGAGCGTGTCACCGGGGCCAAAAGCCGGGATGTCGTCGCGCAGACTGGCGCGGTCGACGATGTCGGTGGGGTTCATGACGCGGGGTACTCCTGAGACGAATTCGTGGGACCGGACATGTTACTCGGCAGAAGGCCAGCGCTCCAAGAGCGCTTGTTCAGCCTCAGTCAGACCCCCCCGAGCCTCGATCAGTTCTGGCCGCCGAGCGAGGGTCCGGGCCAGGGACTGGGCCCGGCGCCATTGGGCCACTTTGGCGTGGTCACCCGAGCGCAAGATCTCGGGCACGTCCCAGCCCCGGAACCCCGGCGGCCGCGTGTAATGGGGGTACTCAAGCAGTCCGTCGCCGAAGCTCTCCTCTGCGGGTGACGCCGCGTTGCCGAGTACGCCGGGCACAAGGCGCACCACCGCTTCGACGACCACAAGCGCGGCCGCCTCGCCGCCAGCGAGCACGTAATCACCGATCGAGAGTTCGTCGTCGACGAGGTGATCGGTAATGCGGGCGTCGAAGCCCTCGTAGCGACCACACAACAACGAGAAGCCACCGGTCGCCGCGAGATCGCGGGCGATTGACTGATCGAAACTGCGGCCGGCCGGGCCGAGGCCAAAGAGCGGACGGGGTGCTTCGGCGGCCTCCACGCACGCGAACACAGGCTCGGGCATGAGCACCATGCCGGGCCCGCCGCCATACGGGGCGTCGTCAACGGCGCGGTGTACACCGGTCGCGTGACTGCGCAGGTCGTGCACCCGGAGGTCCAACAGACCTTCGTGGCGAGCTTTCCCCATGAGACTGACGCGCAGGTAGGCGTCGACAATGTCGGGGAACAGCGTGAAGACGTCGACGCGCATGGCAACAGTTTGGTGCGGCCTAGTCCGGGTCGCGTTGTCCGAAGGTCATTCCCTTGAGGAAAAGGTCGGCGTCGTTCTGGCGCGGGAAGCGATTGGCGAGCTCGTAGAACGCCGGGCTGTGGTCGCTGTGGAGCAGGTGGGCGAGCTCGTGCACGAGCACTGCGTCAATCACGAACTGTGGCGCGCCTTGTAGACGAGCGCTCACCCGAATAGTGCTGTCGGTGGCAGTGCAGCTGCCCCACCGGTGCATCTGTCGCGTCGACCACTGCACCGAAGTGGGCTGCGCTGCGCCTCCGAGGTAGGTACGGCTCAGGTACGCGGCGCGCGTGTGGAGTTCAGCGTCGGTCGGGCGCGTCTTGTTGCGGTTGGCGATGAGCTTGGCGGCCAACTCATCGGCGTAGGCCTGCCTGTCGCGCTTGGTCATGCGCTTCGGTACGAGCACCACGATGCGCGGGCCTTCCCAGTACGCGGCGACAGTCTTGCGGCGTCGTTCCGAGACGCGGATCTCGACGATCGGCTCGTCCGCTTCCGCGTCGGTCGGCTCGTCGGCGACAAGCGCCGTTAGCTCGAACAGATGTGGCTGCACGGCGTCCACAAACCTGACCGTATTACGGGAGCGTCCGGCGGTAACGGACTTCGGTGATCGCCACGCCACGGAACACCGCCTCCATCGACGCGCCGTCGGGCGCCCAACCCGCGATTTCGTAGAAGCGACGGGCACGCGCATTGGTGTCGATGACCCATAGCGTCGCGTCGCCAAAGCCCATGGCGCGCAGCCCGTCGACCGCCGCGGCCATTAGCGCCCGACCCGACCCGGCGCTCCAAGCAACCGGGTCGACGTACAACGCGATGACCTCGCCGGTGTGATCCAGCGCGTCCTCGTCGCGTGAGCGACGGATGTTGACAAGGCCGGTGATCTTGCCTTCAACGAGCGAGACGAAGACCTCGCCGTGTTCGGCAGTGTTGCCCAACACTCGCTCCCATACCGCAGCGCGCTCGACGTCCTCGACGGTTGCGACAAAGTCCGTCCCAAGATCGGCGTAGGCCACGCGCCACGACGCGGCATGCACACGGCCGAGGGCAGCGGCATCGCCGAGGGTTGCGGAACGAACGTCGACCATGTCGACGCTGGCTTAGCTGGCGAGGTTGTCGGAGGCGAGGTCTTTGATAACGCTACGGACCTGGGTTGCGGCCGACTTCACCGAACCGGCGAGGTCTTCGCGCATACGCGCCGGCCGCAAACGGTCCGCCGCACCCTTGGCCTGCTGGACCCGGACCGCGACCTGGTAGCCGACGAGACCGCCGAGCGCGAGCCAGAAAAGCCGACCAAACATTCGCATGACCGAGATCCTACGTGCCACCGCGGCGTGATTGGCGGTCCCGCACTTCGGCCTCGAAGCCATGGGGTGACGGGTTGTAGTAGCTGCGGTCCTTGACCTCGTCGGGTCGGTACTCCTGCTCGGTCCAGCCCCGCGGGTCGTCGTGGGGATAGCTGTAGCCGACACCGTGGCCGATGTTCTGCGCCGAGCGGTAGTGCGCGTCGCGCAGGTGCGCAGGTACGGGGCCCGCGGGACGCGCGGCCACGTCGTCGAGCGCGCCCCAAATGCCGAGCGCGCTGCGGTTGCTCTTGGGAGCAGTGGCGAGGTGCACCACCGCTTGCGCCAGGTTCAGCTGCGCTTCGGGCAGGCCGACGTATTCGACCGCGTGCGCAGCCGCGGTCGCGACCACCAGCGCCATCGGATCGGCCATGCCGACGTCTTCGCTAGCCAAGACCACGAGGCGACGGGCGATAAAACGCGCGTCCTCCCCCGCCGTGAGCATGCGGGCGAGCCAATACAGTCCCGCGTCCGGATCGCTACCTCGGATTGACTTGATAAACGCCGAGATGACGTCGTAGTGGTCGTCGCGTTCGTAGCGCAACGCCCGGGCCCCGCGCGCCGCCTCCGCGAACTCCAGAGTCACGTGCTTGCCTGGAGCGATCGCGATCGCGACCTCGAGCGACGTGAGTAAGGCCCGGCCGTCACCGTCCACCAGATTGATGAGGTGGGCGATCGCGTCGTCATCGGCGGTCGCCGTTTCGGCGTCAAGGCCGCGCCGAGCTAGGACGCGCAGATCGTCCTCGGTAAGTGATTCGAGGCGAAACAGCGTGGAGCGCGACAGCAACGGGGCGTTGACCTCGAAGTAGGGGTTTTCGGTCGTGGCGCCGATCAAAGTAAGCGTGCCGTCCTCCACCGACGGCAAGAGCGCGTCCTGTTGGGACTTGTTGAAGCGGTGCACCTCATCCAGAAACAGGATCGTCGGACGGCCGTGCTCGGCCAGCCTCCTACGCGCGCCCTCGACGGTGTCGCGCACATCCTTCACGCCGGCACTAACGGCGCTCAGGGGGACGAACGCCCGGTTCGTTGCGGTAGCAATCACGCGGGCGAGCGTTGTCTTACCCGTGCCCGGTGGTCCCCACAAGATCACCGAGCTCAGCCGGTCGGCCTCAATGAGTGCCCGCAGCGGACGACCCGGGCCAAGCAGGTGGGCCTGGCCCACGATGTCGTCAAGGGACTTGGGCCGCAAGCGATCCGCCAGCGGCGCCTGCTGCGCGAGTCGATCGCGCAGCGCCGATTCGAAAAGGTTGTCGTCACCGGAGGTCGTACGCGGGCTGATCGCGTCAGCCTACGAAAACGCTGAGAATAACGCCGCGCTGACAGCGCTGCTAGAGCGGAGGCGGCTTCCCGACGCGCGGTCGCGCGAAGCGACCCAGACCCGCAATTTGCGGTTCGCCCACCGGAATCTCACGCCCGATGCCGGCGCCCACCAGTGGATGGATTGGTGGAGTGGTTTGCTGCGACGACCAGAAAAAGAGCCCAAGGGCCAGCAGTACGATCGCAGCGCCCAAGAGTTGGGAAGCGTTGTCGTCGTTCGGCGTCGCAGCGAGAACGGGGCTAACAACTGGTGCCTGCTCGTTTTCGTCAAGTGCGGGCGTGACCAGCGGAGCGACGTTGCTACCGGGTGCGACGAAGCCACCACCGAAAATCGGATCGAAGCTCGAGTCGTTCGAAGACGAGTCGTCAAACGACGACGGGGTGTCGGGGTTGCCACCCGCGAAGTCGGTGGAGGGTTCGGAGATGATTGGCGCAATTGCCACGTCGGCTGCAGTCGGCGCCACGAAGATGAGCTGGAACGGCGCGGCGACCCCCTCGACCTGATCGCTGTCGGCGAGCGGCACTATTACGACGTCGGTCTTGCCATCCTCGGACAAGGGCGCGACCGGGAAGGTCCAGGACGACCCGTCTGCCGATCGGATGCCGGCGACGGATCCGCCGCCGTTGGTGAGATCACACGCCACCAAGGGCTTCGCGTCCCACGGGCCGGCCGCGACCGGCACCCATGGTGTGGCCGCCTTGCAGGCGACGAGCTTGGCGTTCACCCCGTTGGCGTCGCCGTTCGCTGCGACCCGCAAGGTGAGCGACGTGATCTCCTGATCGACCCGCACGGCGGCGACTGCGGACGCGCCGTCGGGCAACGCGGAGACCTCCAACCCGCCTTCCGTACCGGGAGGCGCGGGCGGGCCAGGTGGCGCGACGGGCAAAGCCAACGGCGGCGCGGGCGGCTGGTTCACAGTCGTGCCGGTGTTGGCGCGCCACCACCAACCCGATTCGATAGTTGCGGCGCGTGAGGGCGATGGCACGGCGAGGCACAGCCCTGCGATCAACAGGACCAGTGCCAGGAATCGCGCCGTCCGACGACTCACGAGCGCGTGTTGGCCTTGCGCCGAGGGTTGGGCTTGCCGCCGCCCGACCGGTTGATCGTGGCGATGTCTCCGCCGAGATACGACGACACCACCGCAGGGTCGGCGATGACTTGTTCAGGCGTGCCCTCGGCGATCGGGTGACCGAGTTCGAGCGCAATCATGCGGTCCGATACGGCGGTGATCAGCGGCATGTCGTGCTCAATGATGAGCAAGGCGCAGCCGGTGTCGTGCTGGATCCGCTTCAGCAGCGGACCGAGCGCTTCAGTCTCTCGCTGCGCGATGCCCGAGGACGGTTCGTCAAGCAGCAGCACCTTCGGGTCGTGACCGATGCACATAGCGAGGTCGACTATGCGACGGGTGCCGGTAGAGAGTTCGCGCACGAACTTGTCGCGATAGGCGCCGAGCGACATCAAATCAATGAGGTCATCGACGCTCCACGCGACGTTCTCTTCCTGGCGCACTATGAGCGGCAGGTGCAGCAGCGACGCCATGTGGTCGCGCAAGTCGAGGTGACGCTCGAGCCCGATCGCGATGTTCTCCGCCACCGAGAGCGACGGCAGGAGCCGCGCGTCCTGGAAGCTACGGCCAAGGCCCAGCCAGGCCCGACGGTCCGCCGTCCAGTCCGTGACGTCTTCGCCGCCGAGGATGATGCGGCCCTCGTCAGGAGTAAGGAAGCCGGAGATGAGATCGAAGATCGTGGTTTTGCCGGCGCCGTTGGGACCAATGAGGCCGAGTACCTCGCCCTCGCGGAGTTGCAGCGCCGCATCGTCGACGGCGCGAATACCACCGAAGCGCTTCGTGATGCCGATGACGTCGAGCACGACTTCGGCGTCTTTCGCGATCGCCTTCTTCTTGACCACGGCGCCGTTGCGCTTCTCAACCGACTTGCCGTTCTGGGTCGCACTCGCTCCTTCGAGGAACACCGACCGAACAATGTCATCGCGTTCAAGCAGTTCGGCGGTCGCGCCCTCGAAGCGGACCTCGCCCTTCTCCAAGAAGTAGGCCCGTTCGGCCACGGTCAACGCGACGTTGATCGATTGTTCGACCAGGATGATGGCGGTCCCTTGCGCCTGGATACGCCGGACGATTCCGAGGAGCTGTGCGACGATCGTGGGCGCGAGACCGAGGGAGAGCTCGTCGATCATCAGCAACTTGGGCTTGGCGATAAAGGCCATGCCGAGCGCGAGCATCTGCTGTTCGCCACCCGACAGGTTGCCCGCTAGCTGGTCGATGCGCTCCCGCAGCCGAGGGAAGATCGTGAGGACCTCTTCGTTGGCCGTCTTCAAATACGCAGGGTCGCTACGGTAAAGCCAGCCGGCGGCGCGCAGGTGCTCGGCCACGGTGAGGGTCGGGAATACGGCCTTGCCGCCTGGCACCTGGATAACGCCGAGCGTCGTGGTCTGGACACCATCGGCGTGCGTGATGTCACGGCCGTCGAACAGGATCGAGCCGCCGATGGGATCGACCACGCCGCTGATGGCCTTCAGGAGCGTCGACTTGCCCGCACCGTTGGTGCCGAGCAGGGCGACGATCTCGCCTTGGCGCACTTCCATGTTCACACCGAAGAGGATCTGCACCTGGTCGTACGCGACCTCGACGTTGCGGCAGATGAGCAACGCGCCCGACGCGTCCTGCAGCGCGTCCTTCGCTTCGATCTCGGCCTGCATTGACGAGAAAGCAGCGGTGATGTCGCGGGCGACGAGTTTCGCCGCCGATCGGTAGGTGAGGCCGCCGATGATGATGAAAGGCGCCATCAACGCAAACGACAGGCGATAGCTGGAGTTCTCGCCGATCTGGCCGAGCACGATGGCGAACACCAGACCACCGCCAGCGAAGTACACGCCGGCCCACGCGAAGCCCTGCGCCCGCAACCGCGGCGGGCTTACCGCAGCGACGAGGGGTAGGTAGTACGAGTAGAAGCCGGCCACACATCCACCGGTAATGAACGAGAAGAAGATCGACAGACCGATCCAAGGCGAGGTCCCGATGCCAAAGATGGCGACGCCGGCAACCACCAAGGTCATCCCGGCGTAGTTCGCCAATTGCGGGAAATCGAGGCGGCCGATAGCGCGGTCGGAGAAGCGCGAGGAAATCACCAGGCCGAACATTCCGCCCAGCGCCGAAAGCGCGGCGATGCCGCCTCGGCCGATGACGCCGTTGGAGGTGACGCCGTAGATGTTCTTGTAGAAGAACGCCGTGATCGACGCGAGCGGAATGAACCCACCGAGTAGGACGCTCGCGACCCAGAAGCGCCGCAGCGTCGAGATCGAGCGCAGGCGTCGGTAGGCCTCAGACAGCGGGATGGGTTCGGCTGCTTCCGAGACCTGACTGGCGAGGCTGAAGTCGGTGGATGCGCCCCGCAGCGGTTCGCGCAGTCGGGCAATAAACGGCAACACGACAACTGTGGGCAGCGCGAGCAACATCATCGTGACGCGCCAACCGAACGCGTCGCCGAGTGTCCCGGCGATCAGTACGAGCATCGCCCCGGTGGGATTGGCAAATCGATGCGCGGAGAACACCTTCCCGTGGTGCTTGGGCTCGTAGTAGTCGGCGAGCAGGCTCGCGTGCACGGGCTCGTTCATGACGCGACCGAGGCCCGAGCCGAAGCGCGCGATGAACAGCAGGAACAAAATGCCCGCGAAGCCGGCGACGCCGCTGAGCACGCTCATCGACGCCCACGCCGTCGCCGCGATGAGGGCGAGGCGCACGCGGTTGTAGCGGTCTGCCGCGAATCCCGCGGGCACGATCAGCATGATCACGAGCACGGCCGAGATCGTGTTGACGAGCGTGATGGTTGCTTCGGTCGTGTTGAACGTGGCCTGCACGTCGGGCCCGAAGACGCCAAAGGCAACCTGGTCGAGTTCGTCGACGAAGTTCAAGACGAACAACAGGACCAACGGGAAGACCACTTCTCCCCCGGTTATGCGTTCGAGGCGTTGGCGCATCGCCGTCATCGTTTGCCCACCAAAACCTCGTCGCCCTCTTCTTCGGCTTCGACCGCTTCCACTTCGGCCACGTGTTCCGCGGCGTGCTCGAGGACGTCGCCTTGGTCCACGCCCGTCTCGACTCGCACGTCGGCCACCAAGCTCGCCACGACAAGGCCGTGTCGGGCCGCAACCTTGCGCAGGAACATGTCGCGGAGCCGGTAGGCGCCTTCGGCAAACCCACCGGGCAGGAACATCAAGACGAGGAGAACTCCCAACCCGCTGGTGAGCAGGTCGATCAGTTCGATGTCACGCAGGCCTGGCAACAACGGCACGCCGATTAGGTAGACCGCGCCGAGTACCGCCCCGAGGAGTGAGCCCACGCCACCGGTCACCGCCATCACGAACAACGAGATGGACTGCTCAGGACTGAACGCTCCGGGCGAGAACACGACGTTTTGGTACGCGAGCAGTGCCCCGGCGAGTCCGGCGATGAACCCGGAGATCGCGAAGGCCGCTAGTCGGGTGCTGGAGAGGCTCACGCCGAAGGCCTGCATCACGCGACCGTTGTCGCGCACCCCAATCAGGACGCGTCCCGAGCGCAGCCGGCGCAACGAGCGCGCCATCGCGAGAACGAGGACTAGGAACGCGAGACAAAGGAAATAGAACTTCGCGTCGCCGTCCACGGTCACCCCGAGGACCTTCGACGATGCGTTCAGGTCCCAGCGGTTGTAGAGCACCGGTCGATCGGTGAAGGCGTTGTCTTTCGGAAGCAACCAGCCGAAGAACTCGCGACGCAGGATGAAGTTCTGCACCGCGAAGGCGAACGCCAACGTGGTTACCGCCAGAAACAGGCCCTGGATGCGCAGCGCGGGCAGGCCTACGAACACAGCTACGAGCGCGCCTGCGAGCGCGCCGGTAAAGACCGCTCCGAAGAAGTCCCACCCGTGGTTCGCGGCGAGGCCACCGGCCACGGCCGCGCCGATGCCCGCAATGGCGTACTGGCCCAGCGAAATCTGCCCCGCCCAACCGGTGAGGATCACCAGCGACACGCCGATCATGGCGTAGAGCACTATCAATGTCGCGGCCGAAGTCTTGAAGCTGCCAAAGATCCATGGCGCGGCCAGCGCAAGTCCTCCAGCGAGGACGTAGAGGCCGATGCGCGCGTAGCGCACCTCCCACAGGTCGCGTAGCTCCGACGGTGTAGGGCGCACCTCTTTGACCGCCTGCCACGTGGACACGCCGGTGTCCATTGCCCGCGACAGCTTGCCTCGTTGGGCCAACAAAGCAACGACGACGACAACGAACATCACCGCGTTGGCCAGCGCGGCGCGCCGGGTCGAAAACAACGCGGATCGGTCAATCACGCCGATGAGGATGCCCCCGAAGAAGGCAGTGGGCAGGCTCTCCATCCGAGCG
>JBKJQZ010000284.1:0-5067 GCA_046594835.1 Acidimicrobiales bacterium
GCTCACCATGAAGTATCCGAGCGTCTACCTGATGGGCCCCAAGGCGTCGGGCGAAGTGCTGTCGGTTGCCTACGCGGGGCAAGACCAGTGGCAAGACACCGGGGCGAAGATGTATCACTGCGCCCCCGAGACCACCTCGACCATCGTGTCGAAGTCGATCTCGAAGGACGGCGGCCGCACCACCTACCGCGGCCTCGTGCACGTCGACGAAGGCGCGAAAGACGCGAAGTCGTTTGTGCGCTGCGACGCGCTGATCCTCGACGAACACTCCGTTTCCGAGACCTACCCCTACATGGAGGTCGGCGAGCGCGACGCGCAGATCGGTCACGAGGCCACGGTTTCCAAGGTCGGCAGCGAGCAGCTCTTCTACCTGATGAGCCGCGGCCTCTCCGAGGAGCAGGCCATGGGCATGATCGTGAACGGCTTCATCGAGCCGATCACCAAGACCCTCCCGATGGAATACGCCGTCGAGTGGTCCCGCCTCATCGAGCTCCAAATGGAAGGCTCGGTCGGCTAGCTCTTTTACGCCGATAAAGAGCCCTCGGCCAATGAGGCCGTGCATTCGCCGACGCTAGGCCCGATGAACCCCGCTGCTGACGGGATTTTCCACGTCATAGGTGGAAAACCCCGTCACGTCGGATAACGCGCCGCTAAGGAAGCCGAGCGCCCCTTCACGCCCGGGTCAGTCGGCGATGTAGGTCACGTTGTCGACGACGTAGCCGCTGTTGCCGACCACGCCTTCGACCGACATCTGCAGCGCGCCACCGGGGTAGGTCCACGAGCAGATGAACGCGCCGCCCTGGGGGTCACAGCCCTGCGACGCGTACTCGACGTCGCCGGTGTTCGGGTGTGCGAACAACGCCTCGATGGCGCGCTGACGGGCGTAGCGCGATGCGTCGCTGCGGTCGCCCTTCTGCCACGCACTGAAGAGGCCCTTGGCGGCAGCGTCCGGGGTGGTGACCGGTCCGTCGGGCGCCTTTGCGGCGGCCGTGGTGGTGGAGGACGCGGCGACGGTGGTGGTGGTCGTGTCGGCGACGGCCTTGCCGTCTTTGGAATCGCTGTTGCTGGTGCACGCGGCAGCGCTAAGGCTGCACACAGCGAGGGCGGCGAGGGCGACGGCGCGTCGTTGCATGCCCGCTACCGTAGCGACGCGGCCGCGGGAGTCCAGCCACGCTGGCGCGCAAGGTGGGGGAGACGTGCGTCTTTACGCGGAGGTAGCCAAGCGAAGCTTTCGGCGCTGGTCGACCTATCGCGCCGCGACCATCGCCGGGATCTTCACGAACTCGATCTTTGGCTTCATCCGCGCCGCGGTCCTCGTGGCGATCGTGCAGGCGCGCCCGGGCGCGGGTGGGCTCACCGCTCGTGAGTTCGTGACCTTCAGCGTGTTGACCCAGGCGCTCATGTCCTTCGTCGGATTCTTCGGTGACGGCGACGAGATCAGCGAGCGGATCCGAAGCGGCGACATCGTCAGCGACCTGTACCGCCCGGCAGATTTCCAGCTGTGGTGGCTGGCCGCCGATATTGGACGCGGGATGTTTCAGCTCGTGGGACGCGGCGTTGCGATCGTCGGGCTCGGCGCGGTGGTGTACGGGCTCTCGCCCCCGGCTTCGGTCGGGGCCATCCCGTTGTTTGCTGTGTCAATGCTCGCCGCACTCTTCATCGGCTTCGGATTGCGTTTCCTCGTGCACCTCTCGGCGTTCTGGTTGCTTGACACCCGGGGCACGAGGCAACTCACCGACACGCTGCTGTTCTTTTTCTCCGGCGCCCTCGTCCCGCTCATGCTGTTCCCGAACTGGCTTGAGCCCGTGGCGCGGGCGACGCCCTTTGCCGGAGTACTCCAGACGCCACTCGACGTGTACTTCGGAAAGGCTTCGGTCGCAGTCGTCACCTTTCAGTTGGGTTGGGCAGCTGCGCTTTTTGTGACGGGACGCGTGCTGTTAGTGAGCGCAACGCGACGGGTGGTGATTCAAGGTGGCTGAGGCGATGGAGGCGCTGCGCGTATTCCGGATTATCGGAGGAGCCCGGGTGCGCTCGGACCTTCAGTACCGCGTGAGCTTCGCGCTGTTCACGCTGAGCCAATTCACGATTACTGCGATGGACTTCGTCGCCATCCTCATCGTGTTTGGCAACGTGCCCGCGCTCGGTGGGTGGTCGCTCGAGGAGGTCACGTTTCTCTACGGCCTCGGCAACCTTGCCTTTGGCATCGCCGACTTCTTCATTGGTTCGATCGAGTACCTCCAAGTCGAGATTCGTCAAGGCACCTTCGATCGTGTCCTATTGCGGCCTGCGTCGCCGCTCGTGCAGGTCGTGGCCGATCGTTTCTCGCTGCGCCGCATTGGCAAGGTGGCCGAGGGCGCGTTGGTCTTCGGTGTCGGGTGTGTCACCGCGGGGATCGACTGGTCTATCCCGCGGGTCGCGATGACTGCGCTGTCTGTCGTCACCGCAGCCACGATCTTCGGCTCGATCTGGGTGTTCACGACCTGCGTGTGTTTCTGGTGGGTCGAGGGACGCGAAGCGCAGAACGCATTCACCTACGGCGGCGGCTTCCTCGCGCAGTATCCACTCGGAATCTACGGGGCGTGGTTGCGGCGGATCTTCGCGTACGTGATCCCGATCGCGTTCGCGAACTACTTCCCGGCCGTGTACATCCTCGGTCGCCATGACCGACTTGGCCTTCCCGTGTGGGCGCCATTCATCAGCCCGCTTGTCGCGGTGGTCACCGTCCTCGTCGCGTCGGCTACCTGGCGAATAGGCATCCGCCACTACCGGAGTACAGGGAGCTAGTCGTGGCTGTCATTCGGGCGACCGATCTCGGCAAGACATTTCGCGTGCGTCGACGCGCTGGGCGCGTGCGGCGTCGCGTGGAAGAGGTAGTCGCAGTGCGCGACATCAACTTCTCGATCGAGCCGGGCGAGATGGTGGGCTACATCGGGCCCAACGGCGCCGGGAAGTCCACGACTATCAAGATGCTCACCGGCATCCTGGTTCCGTCGCACGGAACCGTCGAAGTGAACGGCCTCGATCCGACGCGCCACCGCATCGAGGTTGCGCGCAACGTCGGTGTCGTTTTCGGGCAGCGGACCCAGCTGTGGTGGGATCTCCCGCTGGTAGACAGCTTCGACCTGTTGCGTCGGGTCTACCGGGTTGGCGCGACCGACTATCGCCGCAGCTTCGACGAGCTGGTCGCGTTGCTCGACCTCGACGATCTGCTCGAGGTTCCCGTCCGTCAGCTCTCGCTCGGCCAGCGCATGCGGGGCGACATCGCCGCCGCGTTGTTGCACGACCCGGCGATCGTCTACCTCGATGAGCCGACGATCGGGCTCGACGTGGTGAGCAAGGCGCGTGTCCGTGAGTTCCTTGCGCGTCGCAACGTCGAGCGCGGCACCACGGTGCTGCTCACGACGCACGACCTCGATGACATCGAGCGGCTGTGCGAGCGGGTGATGATCATCGACCACGGCACTCTGCTCTTCGACGGTGGCCTCGTCGACGTGATCGAGCGGCTGGGAGAGGAGCGCACGCTGGTGGTTGACCTGGCGCAGGAGTCCGTGCCGCTGCAGATCGACGGGGTGCGCGTGGTGGAGGTCGACGGCCTGCGCCAGCGCCTTGCGTTCAAGCGTTCGCAGATGTCGGCGGCCGCAGTTATCTCGGCGGTTGTGGCCACGGTCGAGGTGGTCGAACTGGCAATCGAGGAGCCAGATATCGAGTCCGCCATCCGATCGCTCTACGAACGTGGAAAAATCTAACGATGGGCATGAGAGAGGACTGCAAGCACTACGCCACGCGCACCTACGGCAGCGGTGAGATGGTGCGTATGTGCAGGCTCGACCTTGCGCCGGACGCGCCGTGGGAGTGCCCGGCCGATTGTGCCAGCTTCACGCGGCGTACGTGGGACGCGGGCTGGACCGTCGGGACGTTGGCTGACACCCAGCCCGATCCTGCGAAGCCCATCGACACCCCCAACGCCGCCGCGCTGCTCGACATGGCCGAGGACGTGATCAACAGCATCGGCGCCGACGTCCTCGCCGAGCACCGGGCCGACCAGGCGAAGAAGCAAAAAGGTCGTTTCCCCAAGCTCAAGCGCAAGCGGGGTAAGGGTTAACGAACGGCGTGCAGCGCCAGCCGACGTACGCGCGCGTCGCGGTCAGCGCCTTGGCACAATGCGGCTTCGACCACGTCGTAGGCGTCGGAGTGATTAAGGGCGGCCGCGCAACCCGCGCGCACCATCGGTTGGTTATCGAGCAGGCCTCGTAACAACGCTTCCCGCGAGGCGGGAAGGGCAACGAGGAGTTGATGCACGGTCGCACGCCAATCCGCCTTCGTAGGCGTATCGAGCGACCGGACGAGTTCGTCCCATGTCATGGCGCGGAAACGCTACGGACGCTGCGGCGCCGCCGCAATTGAATTGCGGGTGAATTGCTAGGCGACGTGCTGCGGGATCCAGCGCGCCAGCTTGATGAGCAACGCGTCGTGGTTGCACGGCTTCGAGATGAAATCGTCCATGCCGGCGGCCGCGGCCTGAAGTTGATCGTCGTCGCTGCCGTGCACCGTTAGCGCGATGATCGGCGTATGACGTCGGCCGGCCTCGTGCCGCCGAATCTCGATCGTGGCTTCGAAGCCATCGAGGACCGGCATCTCACAGTCCATCAACACCGCGTCGTACACGCCCGTGGTGAGCGCGTCGACGGCCTCGGCGCCGTTGGTCGCGACCTCGACCCGGAACCCTGATCGCTGCAACGCGACGAGCGTCACCCGTCGGTTCAGCGGGTTGTCGTCGGCGAGCAGCAGCCGACCGTGCATCGCCATCGGTTCCTCCTCACCGACGACCTCCACTTCCGGCTCGGGTTCGGGCTCGGGCTCGGGCTCAGGCTCGGGCTCCGGCTCCGGTTCGAGTGCGGCCTGAACGCGCTCCGGCTCAGGTTCCGGCTCCGGCTCCAGCTCGGGCTCAGGCTCCGGCTCCGGCTCCGGCTCCGGCTCCGGCTCAGGTTCCGGCTCCAGCTCCGGCTCCGGCTCAGGTTCGAATACGGCTCAGGTTCCGGCTCCAGCTCCGGCTCCGGCTCAGGTTCG
>JBKJQZ010000196.1:0-14793 GCA_046594835.1 Acidimicrobiales bacterium
GGTGCAAGAGACGATCGACGCCACGTTCAAAGAAGTGCTGCGCCTCACCCGCGACGGCATCAAGATCAACACCTTCATGCTCGACGCCACGTCGTATCTGAAAGCGTTCATCGAGAAGCTCACCAAGCTCAACCAAGGCCGCGCCTTCTTCACGACGCCCGAGACCCTTGGCGACTACGTGCTGGTTGATTTCATCGAGCACAAGCGTTCACTCAGCGGCGACCGCCGCGCCCACACCGGCCGTTAGTAGAAGCAACTACACGTCTGCTGACGGGCTTTTCCACCGCATGGGCGGAAAACCCCGTCATCACCCTGGGACGCCGGAATTAGCTCGGCGGGTTCAGCACTGTCTGGTGGATTTCTTTGGTGAGTTTGTGGATGGCTTTGACGATCTTCTCGGCTTCCACGTTGGTGTCGTAGTCATGCATCGCCAGCTCTGAGCTGATCTGGTCGGAACGCTTTGCTGCGATGAGCAAGATCGCGCCCTGCATCGCGGCGAGGCACGACAGGATCAGGTTCAACAGGATGAACGGGTACGGGTCGAAGCCGACGTTGCGGTTTGCGAGCATCCAGCCGGTGAGGAACGTGAGAGCGGCGAACACGAAGCCCCATGAACCCATCGCCAGCCGCAGCCGGTCGGCGGCGCGCTCGCCGCGGGTGAGGTCGTTGACCGAGTGGACGCCAGGATGCTTGTGCCAGAGAGATATGCGAGCCATGCCCGCAGGCTACGGAGCGGCGACGGGTTCGGTGGGCGCAGGGGGCACGAGGAATCGGCCGAGGACGGGTAGCTCCCACCACGATTCAGCCCGGGCGATCGCGAACGCGATCGGCACGATGTTGCCAACCGTGTCGTAGGCCGCGTAGCGCGGCTGCCACTCCGGGTCGAACTTGGCGTTGAACTTCCAGAGGGATTCGATCTGCATCGAGCCGCCCATGCGTCGCAGCGCCCAGCGTTCGACGCGCGTGGCGATGCCCGCGCCCGTTTCCCCCGCCAGCACCGCTCGCATCGTCGCGAAGTTCAACCCGAGCTTGCGGTAGCCGTGTGACGCGAGGTGCAGGATCGTCTCGACGACCACGAAGTCGAGCAGCCCGTTCGGGTGTTCACCCTGGTCGCGGCGCATGAGATCGAGGGAGAACCCGCTGATGCCGGGTGCCGGCACGTATTGGCAAAACGCAACGGGCACTCCCGCGGGATCGCGGCACACGGCGAGCAGTAGCCCGCGGTCGTCGCGTTCGAAGATGCGCCCTAGCGTCATGGAGAACCCGCGCTCGACATCGCCGCGGCGGCTCAGCCCCATCACCGCTTTGATACCCGCACGCAGTTCGTCGTCGACGGTGGCGGGGTCGTGGAACTCAACGGTGTAGCCATGATTGGCGACCCGGTTGCGCGCTTGGCGCAGGCCCTTGTTGCGTCCGCCTTCGAGGCTGAACCGTGTGACGTCGACGACGGCCTCGTCGCCGACGTAGAGGTCGTGCATGCCCGAACGCCGGTAGATCGGCAGCCAGTCTTCGTCGGCTCCCAAGATGCCAACGCTCCAGCCCTCGCCATCGGCGTAGTGACGAAACGCGTTCCACGACGCTTCGCGTTGCCAGGCCGGGCCGATGGGATCGGGCGAGACCAAGCACACGCTTTGGTGTACCGCGTAGGCGATCAGGGTGTCTTGAGTGAAGAAGAACTGCTTGTCGGTGCGCAACGCGAAGTAGTCGAGCGTCCCCGCGCCATGGCGTTCCACGATCGAGCGAGCGCGTCGCGCCTCGTCGCGTGTGCCGCGCAACGCCGCGGCGGGGCGCACCGCTTGCCACGCAAGCCAGAACGCGAAAACGACCCCGACCGTCACGAGCGTCGGCGTCGCGAAATCGTCGAGTCGGTCGGGAAGCGCCACGTGTTCGATGCCGACAATGCGCTCAACAGACGCGAGCAACGCGTTCGGGATCGTGAGGCGGTGGCGGTATGCAGCGGTGACCGCTTCGATCACTGCCGCGACGCCCACGATGATTGCGGCGAGCGCCCCGATCGCGACGCGGAATCCGTGTCGGATCGCGCGCGGGCGCGTCTTGGTAGCGAACGACGCGCGGTGCGCAACGAGGTAGCCGGCGACCACCACCGCTGCGCTGCCTTCCTCAAGATCGACGCCCTTGACGAGGTGCAGGACGACCGAGCCGATCAGCAGCGCAAGCGCGATGCGAAACGATCGGGCTTGGCCTCGCCGAACACCGCGCGCGAGCGCGAGCAGGCCGAGGCCCGACGCAGTGACCAGCGCGGTCGCGGTCTGCGGCACCGCGAGCGGAACGAGATCGAGCAGCGAGTGCAGCCGCGCTTCGAGCGGAGGCGTGATCGCCGAGACCAGATCCAGCGCTCCTGCAAGCGCGATGAGTGTCGCGGCGCGTTGCCGCACGCGAGTGGGTTGCTGCATCACGGCGATCGGTGCGGGCCAGGACTCCTCGCCCGGGAACGCCGCGACGCGTGCGGGTCGGTCGGGGGTTTCCTCACGACGTCCGACCACTCGGGACCAGATCGTGGCGCCAGGGAGATCGACCCGTGCGAACCACAAGCGTGCGTGGAGTTCCGCGCCGGCCTCGACCTCGACCCAGGACGCCACCCGACACGGCGCGTCGACGGCGGGTAGCGCGAAGCGAGCGTCGCGCTGCTCCACCGTGGGGCCGAGGCGACCGGTCGCGGCGACAAACGCCCCACCCCGATTCTCAAATGCTGGGTCAACGTCGCCGACGATGACGCCGCAGTAGCCGTCGCTCAGCACGGCGTCGACCGCCGAGGCGGCGGTCGACGCTTCAATGCGCACCCGGCGTTCACCCCGACCCGTGGCCACCGTCACGTCGATCGCCTGGGCGTCGTCGGGGAGCACGACCACGCGCCGCCCGTCGCCCCGACCGAACGCATCGAGCGCGCCAGCCAAGCGGGGGTACGCGGCGAGCGCAGCGGCGCGTGTGTTCCGCGGGTCAGAGTCGTCCAGGAAACCGCCGGCGATCACGCAGACGCCAGCGCCGTCCCACGCATCGAGCAACTCCACCAGCTCGTTGGTGGCGGCTTCGATGGCAGGTTCTTCTACGCGCCCAAGCAGCAGGTTCGCAGCAACGACGAGCCGGCCACCGAGAGGCACGTCGAGCGCAAGCCGGTCCATGGGCCCGCAGCCTACGAACGCGCCAGCTGACGGGGTTTTCCGCGCACGCGGTGGAAAACCCCGTCAGCAGGGCTAGGCGAGCGTGACGGAGGTGCGCACGACGCCGGCGCGGGGCGACCACACCTCAATATCGACGGTGGCTCCTGCGGGGCCGCGCACGACCCATTCGGCCTTGGCGCGGTCGACGGTTGGGTCGGTCGTGCCGCCGAAGCCGCCGAGCATCGAGTGCTTGCCGACGCGACCGGCGAGTTGACCGATCTCGAAGGTCTGCTTGCCGACGACGCGCACGTCGTCGCTACTCGTGAGCCGCGCCTCGATGGCGCGCACGGCCTTGCGCTCGAGTGCCTTCGCGGTGACGTTGGTCGGCAGCCAGCCTGTGTTCTCGACCACCACCCGCACGCGCCAGGTGGCGTCGCCCAATAGTTCGACCTCGGTTGTGCGCAGCCGCAGCAACGGCGAGATCAGCAGGTGCCAAATCGCCCAGTCGGCGTGCGGTGCGACCTCCGCGGCGAGGAGATGCGGCGGTGGGTTGCGAATAAGGAGCTGGTTGTTCCAGCCGCCGAGTTCGACCGGGCCGAGATCGGGGTGGTCGTAGGGGTACCAGTCGACGTAGCCCTCGCTCGGCGCGACCTCGTCGGCCCAGGCCAGCATCTTGAGGTCGTCCTCGAAAGGGTGGTCCGACCACCACTCGATGAACTTGTAATCGGTGATGCCCGCGGCGCGCATCGGCGACCAGAACTCCGTGGTCCACGCGAACACGCCGAGGTGGTCGTAGGCCCAGTCGTCGGCGACGCCGGTGATGTTGTCTTTCGGGTCGTAGCGAAAGTCATGGAACACGCTCACGTTCGGGTAGCCGGTGAGCTCGGTGCCCTTGTTGCCGATCTCCTTGAACACCTTGAGGTCGAACGTGGGCAGGCCGTCGTCGCTCCGAGTGCCGTACGGACGCAGATTGACACCCGACATCGTGTGGTACTGGATAAATGCGGTGATGTTGGGTCGATCGACGATCGCCTGCACCACGGCCCGGATTTCGGGTTCTGAGGTGGGGTAGGGGCCAGCGCCGGGCTGCTCACCCTCCGTGCGCCACTCGATGGGGTAGTTCCGGTTCATGTCGAGGCCAGCGAGCGGTGGCGCGTGGTTGATGGAGACGCCGTCGAAGTTCTGGATGCGGCCCTCAGGAAGCAGCCGGTAGTAGGGGCCGCTTCCCTCTTCGGTGGGGTCGCGGGGGACGAGCAGCCGGGGGTCGTCGAAATACGCCTTCCAGGCGCCGTTCGGGTCGGGCACCCGCATCGTGAGGATGCGGCCGTCGCCGTCCATGTCCTCGGCGATGAGGCCGTCCTGCTGGTCGGTGCGGGGCCACTCCCGGGCGCTCGAGCGCACGTACCGGGGTCGCTCGCTTAGGGCCAGCTCCACGCCGTCGGGGTTCATCCTGGGAACGATGTAGAAGCAGCGCGTGTCGAGCACGCGGGTCACGTCGTCCTTAACGCCGTGCTCGGTAACCAGCTTGTGGATGAGGTTGAGCGCCGCGGTGCCACCCGTGTGCTCGGTGGCGTGGATATTGGCGTCGATCCACAGCGCCGGCTTCTCATGATGCGGGCCGGTGGCGGTGTTGGTAACCGTGGCCAAGGTGATGGGCCGGTGCTCGTGGGAGCGGCCGATTTCGCTCAGCTCGACTAAATCCGGTCGCGCCGCGGCTAGGGCGTCGAGGAGGTCGGTGAGCTCGCGGAAACGGACGAAACGGTCGAGGGGAATGTCCATCCGGGCACGTTACGCCCGTCGTTACGTGGGTTTTTTGGAAACCCGCACTTGCGCGCTCGTGAAATGTGGGGTATCACATGCATGTAATTCCATCGGTGCAATTGCCGGGGAGGGAGGCGACCGATGAATCTTGTAAGTGTGCTGGAGGGCGACGACCGGAGTTGGCAGGAATACGCCAACTGCATGGGCGTGGACCCTGATTTGTTCTTTCCCGAGCGTGGTGCGTCAACCCGAGAGGCCAAAGAGGTCTGCAAGGGTTGTGTCGTGCGTGAGGACTGCCTTGAGTTCGCGTTGGCGAACGGAGAGAAGTTCGGTATCTGGGGTGGGATGAGCGAGCGTGAGCGACGTCGCGTGCGGCGTTCGCGGGCCTTGGCCCGACGCGCCGCGTCCGCCTCTTAAGTTTCTTTGGACGGCTTCGCTTGGGTCTGAACGCGACTTCCCCCGAGGCCCGCCTGCTCTAGGCGGGCCTCGAGCGTTTTGTCTTCGTCGAGGTCTAACTCGGCCCAACGTGACCCGGGGACGCGCGCCAACACGTCACGGCCCATAAGGCCAACTAACTCAGCGCGGGCGATCGGCGCGTGGGTCGACACCGCGTCGTAGATTTCGGCCGGGCCGTACCGCGATGGGTGCACAAGGTTGCAGCTGACCTGCACAAACGCCCCGACCTGTAGGCCCAACGCCCGCACGTCCGGACTGCGCACCATCGCCGCGATCGCCTTGGCGGTGGCGAGGTCGTGGCCGACGAGCCACAGGTTGTAGGCCACTAGCGGACCCCGGGCACCCACCGCGCACGCGCCGGCGCGGGGGTGCGGGCTGTTCGGCCCGGTGTCGGGGTGCAGCCCAACGAACGCGTGTCGGCGCACGTCGGGCAGGGTCCGCTCGGTGCCGTACAAGAAGCACGGGAGCGCCAATTCGTCCGCCGCCCACGCCGCGAACGCGTTGCGGGCGGAGATGGCGGCGTCGAAGGTTGCGCCGGCCAGGGGAACGAACGGGACTACGTCGACCACGCCAATGCGGGGGTGCACGCCTGCGTGCGCGGTCAGATCCACAAGCGCGATTGCGCGCCGCGTGAGCGCCCGAGCGGCGTCTTCGGCGGCGGGCCCCGCCAGCCAAAACACGCTGCGGTGGTGGTCTGGGTCGGTGTGCACATCGAGGCAGTGATCGCCCGCGCTCGCGGCAATTGACGCGATGCGGTCGAGATCACGTCCTTCGCTGACGTTGATTACTGCGGCGAGCATCCGTGAAGGCTCGCATGAACGTAGGTAGTTGTACCCTGCGGATACGACCGCACCAACGAATCGAGAAAAGCTATGAACCTTGGAGCCACTGAACTCATCATCATCCTGGTCATCGTGATGCTCGTCTTCGGCTCTTCTCGCCTCCCGAAGCTTGCTCGCTCGCTTGGTCAGGCCCAGAAAGAGTTCAAGTCGGGCATCGAAGAGGGTGGCAAAGCCACCGACGACGACGCCGACAAGAAGTAGCTACACCCTCGCGGCAACGCGAAAAAGCGAACTGTGCGTAGAAATCCGCAGCTATTGCGGGTTTCTACGCACAGTTCGCGTTCGGGGTTCGGCCGGCGCAAGCCGGGAGACGCCGAGGAGTCGGGGCGAGGGTCGGTTACTTGGCGATCCGCAGTGCGGCCGCATCAAGCCGGCGTTGCCGAATGATCCGGCGACGCTCGCGCTCGGACGCGCCACCCCACACACCGTGGTCGATGCGGTTGGCGATCGCGTATTCGAGGCAAGGAGCCTGGACCGGGCATTCGAAGCACAGCTTGCGTGCGACTTCGACCCCGACACCATCACTCGGGAAAAACACGGCAGGATGCACCTCTCGGCACTTGCCTGCTTGCATCCACTCTGTGTCCATGAAGGCGACCTCTCCTATGTCGGCTGCGACTTAGACGCTGCCGGATGCCGACTAGTTCCCTGATTTCCTACGAAACTCTCGGAGTTCGCAGATGACAGACGACCCAACTGAAGTTCTTATTGAGAGTTCGCCACTAGAGGTGGATACCCATTCCGACCCGGTCGAATCGGACAAACCTCGACGCGCAGGCCCCCCGGTCACGACGATTGTCCTGGTGGCGGCCCTAATCGGCGCCCTCATTGGGGGCGGATTGGTGACCCTGGTCAACCGAGACCGACGGGGAACGACGATAAATTTCGGCAGAAATCTTGCCCTGCGGGAGGGGGCGATGGACGTGCAAGGCGTGCTGGCCAAGGCGATTCCGGCCGTAGTGTCGATTCAAACCGACGGATTTGTCCAGCAAGACGGCTTTTTCGGCCCGACCGTGCAGCGCGTGCGAGGCGCGGGCACCGGCATGGTGTTGAGCGCGGAGGGCGACATCCTCACGAATAACCACGTGGTCGAGGGGGCCTCGCGCATCACGGTTACCTTCGAGGGCGACAGCAAGGGACGAGCCGCCGATCTCGTGGGCGCTGATCCGGTCCGCGACGTGGCCATCGTCCGAGTGCGCAACGCCAGCAACCTCAAGACGGTCACGCTCGGTAGATCCTCGGACCTGGCGGTGGGCGATGACGTGCTCGCCATCGGCAATGCCTTGGCGCTCTCGGGCGGCAACACCGTGACCCGGGGGATCGTCTCCGCGCTCGAGCGATCCATCACCGACTCCACCGAGAATCTCCAGCACCTGATTCAGACCGACGCCGCCATCAACTCAGGAAACTCGGGCGGCCCGCTCGTGGACGCCGCCGGCAAGGTGATCGGGATGAACACGATCGTCATCCGGGGGACCGGCAGTGGCGCGTCGGCCGAGAGCATCGGCTTCGCGATCGCAATTGACTCCATCAAGCCGCTCATCGCACAACTGCGGGCGGGTAAGCCCGCGCCGGGTGTGGCCTTCGTAGGTGTGAGCGCAACCGACCTGAACGAACAGCTCAAAGCTGACCTCGGAGTGCCGGTCTCCGAGGGTGCGGTCGTGCGCGAGGTTACGGCGGGCTCCCCGGCCGAGACGGCGGGCGTGCAGCCTGGTGACGTGATCGTGGTATTCGGCGGCAAAGACGTGAGCGGCGCCGCCGAGTTGGTGCGCTTGGTGCAGGCCAAGACCCCCGATGACAAGGTCGAGGTCACCTACTACCGCGCCGATAAGAAACAGACCGCGACGCTGACTGTGGGTAGTCGCGGCGCGCGCCGGTAGAATCTTCCGCCTTATGTCGCTCGCCGAAGAAACCCCAGCTCAGCCGCCGCGTGGCCACGTCCGTGTCGTCTACATGGGCCCGGTCATGCCGCACTGGGAGATCCAGTCCGACTTCGGCGACCGTGCGCTGATCGAGGAGTTCCGCCAGCGCGCCCACGCGCGTCTGGTGCTGCTGCCGCCGCACGACCCGCAGTTCCGGCGTAATCGTGAGCGCGTCGTGCGCGACGCCGAGCGCGAAAACCTCACCCTCGAGTGGGACCTGGGCTACCCCGAGGACACCGACTCCTAGAGCCTGGCTCGTCGGCCGGTCGTCGCACGGCTGCGAAGGCTCCGCCGAGTGACGACGTGCCAAACGACGAGTGACGCGGGGATGAACAGTGATTGGCGCGTCGGGCTGCGACCGCGGCGTGCCAAAGGTTCGCCCTTACGATTGTGAACGTGGCGGAAACGCAACCAACCGTTCTGATTGTCGAAGACGAAGACAGCTTTGTCGACGCGCTCGTGGTGGGCCTCAAACGCGAGGGCTTCCTCGTGCACGCCGCGCGTGACGGGGTGACTGCGCTCGACATGTTCGATGCAGTACGTCCCGATCTCGTGTTGCTCGACGTGATGCTGCCGCGGATGTCGGGCCTCGATGTGTGCCGTGCGATCCGCACCAAGTCGCGCGTGCCGATCATCATGCTCACGGCCAAGGGCGGCGAGATCGACACGGTGGTGGGGCTCGAAGTCGGCGCAGACGACTACGTCACCAAACCGTTCCGCATGCGAGAACTCGTAGCGCGCATCCGCGCCGTGCTGCGTCGGACACCCCAGGAAGAAGTGCTCGCCGACTCCGCGTACGCGGTGGGCGCCTTGCGCCTCGACGCCGACCGTCACGAGGTAACGCTGCACGGCGAGCCCGTGACCTTGCCGCTCAAGGAATTCGAGCTGCTCGAACTGCTGATGGGCAACCCTGGTCGCGTGCTCACGCGGGAGGTGATCATCGATCGCGTGTGGGGCCCCTATTACGTCGGCGACACCAAGACGCTCGACGTGCACATAAAGCGACTGCGCTCCAAGGTCGAGGACGACCCCGCGAAGCCCACGCGCATCACGACGATCCGTGGCCTCGGCTACAAGCTCGAAGCGGTCTAACTAGCCGCGAGCGCGACGCGAAGGTCGTTTACCCGATCGGGCACAACCGACCAGTTGACCCAGCGCCCCGCCTTCTCGCCCGCGATCAGGCCGGCCTCGGCCAGCACCTTGGTGTGGTGGCTCACGGTCGGTTGGCTCTTGCCGATTGGCTCGACGAGGTCGCACGAACAACACGTGCCGGCCGCTGCGATCATCGAGAACAAGCGCAGCCGCACGGGATCGGCGAGAGCGGCGAACGCTTTGGCCAGTTCGATGGCGCGTGCGTCGGCGATCGGCTCAACCAACACCGAGCAACACTCGACCACCGCGACCCGTTTCGACATATTGACAACCTTCGATCTATGACTACAGTATCAATCGACAGTCATCAATATATCGGAGGTGTCCAGTGTCGCGAGTGCAACTGGCCTTGAACGTTCCCAACATCGACGACGCAGTTGCGTTTTACAGCAAGCTGTTCGCAACGGAACCCACCAAACGCAAGCCCGGTTACGCGAACTTCGCGATCGTCGATCCGCCGCTGAAGCTGGTCCTGTTCGAGAACCCCGACGCCGTTGGCCGGTTGAATCACCTTGGGGTAGAGGTCGGCTCGAGCGAGGAAGTGTGGGCGCACGAGGATCGCCTCACGGCCAGCGCCCTACCCGTTGTCGAGGAGTCGGGCACGTGTTGCTTCGCTCGTCAGGACAAGGTGTGGGTCGATGGGCCCGACGGTTCGTGGGAGATCTACACGGTGCTCGAAGACAGCGACACCTTTGGCGTGGGCGCCGAGAACCTCGACGGTCAGGACGCGCTCGGCTGCGCGCGCACGCCCGAGGCGAGCGCTCGCTGTTGCTAGCGCCGCTGCCTCGCCGCGCGCTCGCGGAGTGTTGCGGTACCGCGTTCTTGGTCGCCGTCGTCGTCGGATCCGGTATCGCCGCGGCGCGACTGTCGCCCCACGACGTCGGCCTCCAGCTGTTCGAGAACGCGGCGGCAACCGCGGCGGGACTCGTCGCTCTGATCCTCGCGTTCGGCTCCGTTTCGGGCGCGCACTTCAACCCCGTCGTGAGCCTCATCGACACCTTGTTCGGTGGGCTCCGCGCAAAGGAGTGCGCCGCGTACGCTGCTGCGCAAACCGTCGGCGCGATCATCGGCTGCGTCACCGCCAACCTGATGTTCGACCTTGACGCCGTTGCGTGGTCGAACCACGCGCGCACGGGCCAGGGCCTATGGATCGCGGAAGTCGTTGCAACGCTCGGGCTCGTGCTGGTGATCTACAGCGTGGTGCGTTCGGGTCGGGGGAGCGCGGCGCCATACGCAGTCGGCGGCTACATCGGCGCGGCCTATTTCTTTACGTCCTCAACCTCGTTCGCGAACCCGGCGGTCACGATCGGCCGCGCCTTCACGGACACGTTCGCTGGTATCGAGCCGCGCTCGGTTCCGGCCTTTATTACCTGCCAGATCGTCGGTGGGCTCCTTGCGTTCGCGCTCGTGCGGGCGCTCTATCCCGAGGTGGTGGTTGCGTCCGATGACTGAAGTTCCCGAAATCCTCGTGGTGTGCACGCACAACGCAGGCCGCTCGGTCGCCGCCCGTGTGCTGCTCGACCATCACGGGCAAGGTCGCGTCAGCGTCGGTTCGGCGGGCTCGGCGCCGGGTGAGCAGATCAACCCGGCGGTTGCGGCGATCCTGGCCGAACGCGGGCTCGACGTGTCCAAGGAATTCCCGAAGCGGTTGACCGATGAGGCCGCGCGCGCCGCCGACATCATCATCACGATGGGTTGTGGCGACGCGTGCCCCGTCTACCCCGGGAAGCGTTACCTCGACTGGGAACTAACGGATCCAGCGGGCAAGAGCATCGACGAGGTGCGCCCGATCGTCGATGAGATCGAACGCCGCGTGGTCGAGTTACTCGGCGAACTCCATACGCGCGAGCCATAGGCCGGGCGCGTCGATTTCGGCGGGAGTAGGAAGCCCGGTCTGCTTGGTCCACAGCTGACCCATCACATCCGGGTTCGATCGTTCGATGACGCCGTTGATAAAAGACAACCCGCGGTCGCGCGTGTCGGACCCAAGCGAGAGGCCGAGCATGCGCTCGGCGAAACGTTGGTCTTCGTCTTTGCCCATGCGCCGGCGCCGTAACGCCTCGGCCAGCACGCGGGGCTGGCCGGTGATGCGCGGTCCGACCATTTCCATGACGTGGTCGACGGTGCCGAGCACTGCGGCAACCGCCGCGCTGAGTTGGCTCAACGTGTCGCGCTGCGCGGCCGTCTGGATCGCGCCGAGGAGGGTCTCGGGGTTGCCGAGTACACGCTCAAGCGAGGACATGTCCGACGGGTCGATCTCGCCGAGGTGGGCTTCGAGGTTCGACGAGTCGACGCTGAACCCACCCACGTACTCGCCGACGAGTGCTTCGATTCGTTCTCGCACCGCAGGCGAGCTCAGGATCACGTGGTAGCTCAACTCCTCGACGAGCACCCACAGCCGCAGGTCGTCGATCGGGAGGTCCCAGTCGGTCGCGAACGCGTCGAGGTTGGTCGGGATGATCTGTAGCGAGGCGCCTGCGGGCCGGGGCAGCGGCAGGTCGTAGGGGCCAAGGCCCCGCTGGGCGAGTTGACCAACCATGACGCCCGCCTGCATGCCGATCAGCACCGGACTCATCATCTTGCCGAGGCCGCCAAGAAAACCCATCGCGGGATCGGTGACATCGCTGTCTGCTGCGGCTTGCGCGTTGCCCACGCCCGTCGCGAGCTTTTCGAGGACGGGCCGATAGGCCTCCAGCGCCGCAGCAGCCCACTCCGCTCGGGTTGCCAGTTGCACGGCCGCCGCCGCAGCCTCAATCACAAGGCCGGTGGCCTCGCCCACGTGCAGGGACGCGATCGTGAACAGCTCCTCGTAGCGGATCCGCTGCACGGGATCGACGTTCGATTCGCTCTTGCCGCCCGTCGCCACCCAGAGCCCGGTTTGGCGCGCGATGTCAAAGTTGAGCGAACCGCTGCCGCCCTGAAACATCCCGGCCAGGTCCTTAAAAAGGGGTATGCCCTCAAAAGGATTGGGTTCGACTGGACCCTCACTAGTCACAGAAGGCACTGTAGGGCGATGGCGACAGCTGCAGTTCTCGGGTCAAGCAATGCGGTGAGCGCAGCAATCGCACGCCGTCTCCGCAGCGACGGCCACCAGGTCATCGAGGCGGTGGCTTCGAGCGCGACGCCCGAGTTGAAGGCGTCGCTCGCGGCGGCCGAGGTCGTCATCCACGCTGCAGAAGCGGCCGACACCGAAACCGTCCTCGACGTTGCTGCGGGCATCGGCGCGCGACACGTTGTGGTGTTGTCGTCGGCTGCGGTGTACGGCGCGTGGGACGACAACCCGGTGCCGCTCACCGAGGACGCGATCCTGCGTCCCAACCTCGGTATCGACGCAGTGGCCGAACGGGCCGAGATCGAGCGCCGCTCCCAGGAATGGGTCTTTGATCACCCGGGCGTTGCCCTCACCGTGCTGCGCGCCTGCACCGTGGTCGTGCCCGGTGGCGCGGACTGGCCCTCGGATGATCTCGACGGCATCGCCGGGCTGGGCTCGGGCGACGGCGCCCGTCCCGTCCAGTTCCTCCACGTCGAAGACCTCGCGGGTGCCGTCAGCGTCGCCGTCGCGTCTCGCGTGACCGGCGTCCGAAACGTCGCTCCGGCAGGTTGGATCACCGAAGACGAGGCCCGGGCGCTCTCGGGTGGGCGCGTGGTTGCGCTGCCCGAACCGGTGCGTCGTGCCGCTCGCCGCCTCACCGTTGGTAAGACCGTCGACCGCGGGGTTGCGGCGTTGTCGTCGCACCCGTGGGTGGTAGCTAGCGATGCGTTGCGGGCCGAAGGTTGGAGCCCCGTGTATGACAACCGCGAGGCGCTCGTGGCGACCCGTCGTCCCACGTGGTGGCAGCGCTTATCGCCGACCAAGCGCCAAGAGCTGTCGATGGCGGTTGTGGGTGGCGCCGCAGTTATCGCCATCGCCGCTGCCGCGTTTGGCATCCGCCGGAAGCGTCGCACGCGCTAACGCTTGGGCGTTTACGCGGTGCGTTCGTTGAGGATGACCGTGATGGTTTGCAGCTTCCCGCCGCGCAACACCGTCACCCGGACGCGTTCGCCCACCTTGCGCTGACGCACGCTCACGATCACGTCGCCGATGCCGGTGATCGCTCGGCCGTTGACGGTCGTGATCACGTCTTGGGTCTTGATGCCAGCGGTTTCGGCGGGGCTGCCCTTGACGACCTCGCGCACGATGGCGCCACCGGGAACGCCGAGCGACTTAGCCATGCTTGCGTTCAGGTCTTCTCCGCGCACACCGAGCCACACGTGGACAACGCGACCCGTGGTGATGAGTTGTTCGGCCACGTCGCGGGCCACATCGATTGGCGTGGCGAACCCGAGGCCCTCTGCGCCGATGCCTTCGGTCACCGCGATGGCCGTAGTGATGCCGATCACGTTGCCGGCGGCGTCGACGAGCGCCCCGCCCGAGGAGCCGGGCGAGATCGGTGCGTCGGTCTGAATCATGTCGAGCAGGGGCGTGCCGTCGTTGGCGTCGAAGCGACGCCCGAGCGCGCTCACGACCCCCACGGTTACCGACGGTCCGCCCGTCAGGCCCAGGGGCGATCCAATGGCAATTGCTTGTTGGCCCACTTGGAGACCGCTCACGGTGCCGAGCACGGCGGCGGGCATGGGCTGGTCGACCTTGAGCACCGCGACGTCGGTCTCGGCGTCGCTGCCGACGACACGGGCGGGCATCGTGCGACCGTCCGAGGTGACCACCTCGACCTTGATTGCGCCCTGCACCACGTGGTGGTTGGTCAGGATGTGGCCGTCTTCACGGAACGCGACGCCCGAGCCCGAGGCCTGACCGTCATCACCGGTGACGTTGATTTCGACGATCGCGGGGCGGAGGCGTTGGGCCACCGCCACGACGCCTTCGCTCTCGGGTGTGGACGTGGCGGTGCGCACAAGGGCTGGCGACGCAACCCGTTCGATACTGCGCGCCGGAGGCCCGGTGCCGTTGAAGCCACCGATAGCGGCGATCAACCCGGCGGTCAGCAATGCGCCGATGACGCCCGCGAGTCCGGCGACGGCGAGGACATTGGGCATCTTGAGCCCCGGCGCTGCCACAACGGGAGCTGTGGAGCCGGCGCCGCCGAGCATCTCGGACGGGTGGCGCCAGAGGCGATCGTCGGGATCAACCCAGCCGCGGCTCGTCCCGTCATCCGCGTCTTCAAAGGGCTCCACCAAAACCGAGACTACCGACGGCATACAACGAACTGGCATCGCCCCGCGTACGCTCTGGGACAAACCACCATGAGCAATCTCATCTACCTCGGCCTCGCCGCGATCTTTACCGCTGTGGGCTGCACCGTCATCTGGGTGCGGCAACGCAAGCCAACAGGGGTCGACACCGGCATCGACGCGTTCAGACGCGAGCTTGAAGCGCTCGCGCCCGATCGCGACGTTCCGGGCCTAAAAGGGACACGCCGGCCCGAGGACGGTCGTTCTGGCTAGGGACCTCGCCATCGACCTGGGTACCGCTAACACCCTCGTATACGCGAAGGGAGTTGGCATCGTGCTCAACGAGCCAAGCGTCATCGCGCTCAACAGCCG
>JBKJQZ010000329.1:0-2737 GCA_046594835.1 Acidimicrobiales bacterium
GCAGCCCAACGAAGGGAAGTGGTCGATGTCGAACCCCGGTGACACGGGCGAGGCGATCACCACCGCGATGGCGCTCGGCGCGCAGACGGCGTTGATGGACGAGGCGTGGTGGATGCCGTTGCCGCGCACGGGTCAGTTCGGCCAGTCGACCCTCGACCAGGCCCGCCAACGGCCGCGCACGATCTTCGTCGACGCCGACGGCCGGCGGTTCGTGAACGAGTCGAACTCGTACATGGAAGTGGGCAAGGCGATGTACGAGCGCAACAAGACCAGCAAGGCCGTGCCCTGTTGGGTGATCTTCGACGAGCGTTACCGCAAGCGTTACGCGCACGTGCGCTCGCACCCGGGCTACTTCCCGAAGGAGATGCTCGAGAGCGGCAAGCTGAAGAAGGCGGCGACGCTCGCCGAGCTTGCGGTGCGGTGCGGCATCAACCCCGAGGGCCTGGCCGAGACGATCGACTACTTCAACGAGAACGCGCGCAAGGGCCTCGACCCCGAATTTGGTCGGGGCGAGTCGGCGTACAACCGCTCACTCGGCGATCCGAACCGCAAGCTCGTTAACCCGTGCCTGGGACCGATCGACGAAGGCCCTTTCTACGCGTGCGAGATCCTGCCCGGCGACATCGGCACGTGTGGTGGGCTCGTCACCGACGAGTTCGCGCGCGTGCTCGACGAGCAGGACCGTCCGATGGCAGGTCTGTACGCGACGGGCAATAGCACCGCGACCGTGATGGGTCGCCACTACCTCGGTCCGGGCGCCAGCATCGCCAACACGATGGTGTTCGGCTACGTCGCAGCCCGCCACGCCGCCGCTTCCAACGGCCTGTGATTATTGGGAGCAAAGACCGCTACCAATAATCACAGGCCGTGCCCGCCACTGCGTCGTCGAACACCTCGGGCCGACGTTGCTGCGTGGACTATCCGCACCCGTCGAGCTCACGCACCTGCGCGCGCAGCGCTAGTCGGTGAGTCCGCGGGGTGTATCACGCGTGATACATTAGGTGATGCCTGACGTATCGATACGGGACCTGCGAAATCACGGCGGTGAGGCCGTCGAGCGGGCACAGCGCGGCGAGCGCCTGACGATTACCCGCGATGGCAAGCCCGTCGCGCAACTCGTCGCGTTGCGTCGGCCACCACTCGCGCTCGACGAGCTCCGTCAGCGGTGGGCGCGTCTGCCCCATGTCGATCCCGCGAAGCTGCGCCGGGACATCGACGCCATCGTGGATCCAGCGGTCTGAGATGGCTCAGGGAATTCTCGATACCAGCACGCTTATCCTGCTCGGGCGGATCGCCGAAGGGAGCGCCCTTCCCTCCGAGCCGGTTATCACTTCGATCACCCTCGCCGAGCTCTCGGTTGGTCCGCTCGTCGCAAACACAGAGGAGGAGCGCGCGGCCCGGCAGGCACATCTTCAGCAAGCTGAAGCCGATTTCGAAGCGTTGCCCTTCGACGCCGCGGCAGCGCGCAGCTTCGGCCAAGTTGCGGCATCACTGCGACGAGCTGGACGTAAGCCCACCGCCCGCGCGTACGACGCGATGATTGCAGCGATCGGCGTCGCAAATGACCTGCCTGTCCACACATGCAACCCGGACGACTTCGCCAGCATCGAAGGACTCACCGTGGTCGAGGTCCCACACCCCGATCACTGATCGAGGAACCACGACGCACGAGCGCGAACGACCAGCGTGCTACCAGTCCATGTCAAGAGTCGACCGCATCGCGGCCTCGAACGACTCGTCGTCGAGTTGCGCTCGCGTCGCGAGGATCAACTCCGCGTCGGCTCCGACAGGCCAGCGCAGCCGTGGCGATTCAGTGGTGATCGCGTCCCATATGGCCTCACCGACAATCTCCGGGGCGGGTCGACCGCCCTCGCCAAGCAGCTTCGAGTCCGCGCCCCACCACTGATCCGCAAGTTCGTCGTAGGGCGCTTCCAGTCCCCACCGAGGACTTTCCTTCATGCCCGGCGCGATGTAGCCCGGCTCAATGATCACGGTTCTGATTCCGAAGTGGCTGAGCTCAAAATGCAGGGACTCACTTAGTGCCTCCAAGGCGAACTTGGTCGCCGCGTACGCACCCTCAAGCGGCGCGCTCACGCGCCCGTTCACCGAGCTCACGTTGACAATCACGCCGCGACCGCGACCGCGCATCCCCGGCGTGACGGCTTGGATCATCCGCAGCGCGCCGATCGTGTTCGTCTCGAAAGCTGCCCGCAACCGGTCCAACGGGTAACGCTCAAGCGGTCCGGCTTCGGCGATCGCCGCGTTGTTCACCAGCACGTCGATCTCGCCCGCCGCGGCCATGCACGTCGCGACCGAATCGTCGTCCGTCACGTCCAACTCCAAGCGCAATGTCGCAGTCACGTCCGCGAGCAGCGCGACATCGCGCGCCGTCGCCACAACCTCGCAACCGTGGCTGTGCAACACGGCGGCCGTGGCTGCACCAATGGCACGCCCAGCGCCCGTAATCAAGACCCGCATGACCGCAACGTAGACGCGGGCTGGCCCGGCCGGTCGGGCGCGACTACCAGGGGCCAAGCTCCGGTGCATCGGCGCGGCCTAACAACCACGCGAGCAGAGCCGCGGGCTCGGCGCGGCCAGGCAGGTCGCGGAGACGCTTGGCGAGCTCGAGTTCCACGAAACAAGTCGGCCAGTGTTCCGGGAGAAAGCCGACGTCGAGATCAACGTGATGCACTTCGACATCGCGTAGATGGCGGTGCACGAACTCGCTCAGTGATCG
>JBKJQZ010000252.1:0-13118 GCA_046594835.1 Acidimicrobiales bacterium
CGTGGCCGGCGGCGTCGCTGCAGGCCCAAGCGGTCGCCGCGCGGACTTACGCGATGCGCGCGATGGCCACGGGTGGCGAGCTGTGCGACACGCAACGCTGCCAGGTCTACCTCGGCGCCGACGCCGAGTACGCGGCCATGGACCGCGCCGTAGCCGCGACCGCAGGCCAGGTGCTGATGTTCGGCAAGGGCTTGGCCTCCGCGGTGTATTCGGCGAACGGCGGAGGCTTCAGCGCATCGCGCGAGGAGGGCTTTGGCCTGACCGGTCCGTCTTCGTATCCCTACCTGCGCGCGGCGCCCTACCTGTGCACCAACCCCGGCAACTGGACCGTCACGCTGGCCCTCGCCGACGTGGCGACGCGCTTGGGCTACGCCGGGAAGCTCGATTCGGTGACCGTCGCAGAACGGGGCGGCTCGGGTCGCGCCACCCGCCTTTTGTTGCGCGGTAGCGCAGGCGACGCGGCAGTGACCGGCCTCGCTTTCGACGCCGCCCTCGGGCTCAGGTCCACGCTGTTCAACCTCACCGTCACGCTGGCGGGACGGGTGGAGGCCGTCACGGACGGTTCGTTGTTACAGGCGCCGCCCGAAGACGCCGCCGCCATCGCCGGTAGCCGCACCGACCCACCCGCAGCGAGTACGCCAAAAGCAACGAGCACCGTTGCCGCCGCGGCGACACGGGACAACGTCGGACCGATCGGCGCGATCGGCATCGCGATCTGGGCCGGGGTAATCGTCCTTGCGGTCCGAGCGCGCCGGCGCACCCAACCCGGCCTGCACGCCCTGCTCTCCTAACCACAGACGCGAAAGCGCCCCGACCCTTGCAGGCCGGGGCGCTTCCCAAACAGTGGGGTGGGACTTAGAAGTCCTCCATGCCTCCACCGGGCATGCCGGCTGCGGCTTCTTCGGGCTTGTCGACAATCACGGCTTCGGTGGTGAGGAACAAGGCGGCGATCGACGCAGCATTCTGGAGCGCCGAGGACGTGACCTTGGTGGCATCGGTGATGCCGGCCTTGAGCATGTCTTCGTACACGCCAGTCGCAGCGTTGAGGCCTTCGGTCGCCTTCTTGAGCGAACGCACACGCTCGATCACGACGCCGCCTTCGAGGCCGGCGTTGATGGCGATCTGCTTGAGCGGCTCTTCAACGGCACGGGCCACTAGACGAGCACCAGTCGCTTCGTCGCCTTCAAGCTTCTCGGCTACCTCGAGGATGCGAGCCTGCGAGCGAAGCAGGGCCACGCCACCGCCGGGCACAACACCCTCTTCGATCGAGGCCTTCGCAGTGCTAACAGCGTCTTCGATGCGGTGCTTCTTTTCCTTGAGCTCAACCTCGGTTGCGGCGCCGACCTTGAGGACAGCAACGCCGCCGCTCAGCTTGGCGAGGCGCTCCTGGAGCTTCTCGCGGTCGTAGTCGGAATCGGTGTTCTCGATCTCGGCCTTGATCTGGCTGACGCGACCCTTGACGTCGTTCTTGTCGCCGGCGCCTTCAATGATCGTGGTCTCGTCCTTGGTGATGACGACCTTGCGAGCCCGCCCGAGCAGCGACAGATCGATGCTGTCGAGCTTGAGGCCGACTTCCTCGGAGACAACCTGGCCACCGGTGAGGATCGCCATGTCCTGCAGCATTGACTTGCGACGCTCGCCAAAGCCCGGGGCCTTGACGGCGGCCGACTTGAACGTGCCGCGGATCTTGTTGACCACGAGGGTGGCGAGTGCTTCACCGTCGATGTCTTCGGCGATCACGACGAGCGGACGACCACCCTGCATGACCTTCTCGAGAACCGGCAGCAGGTCGCGTACGGCCGAGATCTTGGAACCGACGTAGAGGATGTAGGGATCCTCAAGCACGGCTTCCATACGCTCGGGGTCGGTCACGAAGTACGGCGAGATGAAGCCCTTGTCGAAGCGCATGCCCTCGACAAACTCCATGTCCATGCCGAAGGTGTTGGACTCTTCGACGGTGATGACGCCGTCCTTGCCAACACGGTCGATCGCGTCGGCGATCAGGTTGCCGATCTCCTCGTCGGCGGCGGAGATACCGGCCACCTGGGCGATCTGCTCGCGGTTGTCGACGTCCTTGGACAGGTCGCGCAGCGAGCTGAGCGCAGCCTCAACGCCGGCCTCGATGCCCTTCTTCAGGCTCATCGGGTTGGCGCCGGCGGCGACGTTCTTGAGGCCCTCGCGGACCATGGCCCAGGCGAGAACGGTGGCGGTGGTGGTGCCGTCACCGGCAACATCGTCAGTCTTCTTGGCGACTTCCTTGACCAGTTCGGCGCCGAGGCGCTCGAAGGGGTCTTCGAGGTCGATTTCCTTGGCGATCGATACACCGTCGTTGGTGATCGTGGGGGCGCCCCACTTCTTTTCCAACACGACGTTGCGGCCCTTGGGGCCGAGGGTGACGCGGACTGCGTCGGCGAGCTGGTTCATACCGCGCTCGAGGGAGCGACGGGCTTCCTCGTCAAAGGCGATCAACTTGGGCATTAACTGTCCTCCTGCGGCGGGGTGTCCCGCCAATTAGCACTCTCAATATGCGAGTGCTAATCCTAAATCGGGTCGCTTTCGGACGCAAGCCGGTCGTCTTGTACGGTCAAAAGGTGACCGGCGGACCCAAGGTTCTCGTAGTGATGCCGGCCTATAACGCCGCGCAGACCCTCCATTCGACCTTCGCGTCGATCCCTCCCGGCATCATCGACGAGGTGCTGTTGGTCGACGACAAAAGCTCCGACACCACCCTTGAGGTGGCCGCCCAACTCTCGATTCGTACCATCGCCCTGCCCCACAACGTGGGCTACGGCGGCAACCAGAAGACCTGCTACCTCGAGGCGCTGCGTCTCGGCGCCGAGGTTGTGGTCATGCTGCACCCCGACGGCCAGTACGACCCGGTGCTGCTCCCCGACCTCATCGCGCCGATCCTGGCGGGCGAGGCGGACATGGTGCTTGGCAGCCGGATGATGACCAAGGGCGGCGCGCGCGCCGGCGGCATGCCGCTGTACCGGTTCGTAGCCAACAAGATGCTTACGGCTGTCGAGAACCTCGCGATGGGCACGTCGTTCGCCGAACTGCACACGGGCTACCGCGCCTACAGCCGCAAGTTCCTCGAGACGGTCCCCTTCATGCGCAACTCCGACGCTTTCGTGTTCGACACGCAGGTAATCGCGCAGGCCGTCGCCTTCAAACAACGCGTCATCGAAGTCCCGATCCATACGAAGTACTTCCCCGAGGCGTCGTCTACCTCAATGCGCGCCAACATCCGCTACGGCACCGAGACTCTCACCACGATGGCGCGGCTCGTGCTCCACAAGACCCACCTCAACCGCAGCCGCCTCTTCCAGAACTGACCTAGCGGCCGCGCTTTCGCCGCGCAACCACGATGCCGTCGCGTTCGAACACGATGTGGAACGGGCCGTCGGCCGCGACCAAGGATTCGTAGAGCGCCTCGTCGGATCCGTTGAGCGACGTGTCGAGCACCAGCACGTCGGAGGTTGACTTGGCCGGCGGGTCCTCGCCGTTCACCCCCCAGTTCGCAACGCGGAACGGGTTGGGGAACTCGTACGCGTACTGGCGATGGGTGAGGTGCGGGAGGATGTAATAGGTCGCGGTAACGCCGTCGCTGCCCTTGACTAGCTTCATCGCTTCGTTGATCGCCGCGTGCTTGGGCTGGGGTTGGGCCCAGATACCCGACCTGAACTGGCGGCCCAGCGGCGAGGGCGACCACTCGTGGTTCGCCATTACCGACGACACGACGAGCAGCGCGACCACAGCGATCTTCGCCACCTCACCGCGCTTGGCGATCTTGGCGAAGCCCTCAACCGTCGCGATAAAGATCGCCGCGATCACGATCGAGGAGTAGTGGAACCGGATGTCGTGGGTCGGTGCGTGCGCGGAGACAACGTTCACCAACGTCTGCGGGCCACCGATCAATAACGCGATCGGCGCGGCGAAGGGCAGCATCCCGACGGGCAGCAGCAGCTGTCGGTAGTAGGTGAGCTGATCGTGCAGAAACGCGACGTCGTAAACCTTGCTCGGGTGCCGCACGATGTTCCACGCGATCGCGATGATCGAGTGGCCGAAGCCCGGGAAGAACTCCTCGTAAAACGGGGCCTTGCCGCCGTTCGCGATCGGGATGATTAGCCGCGTGCACACCAGAAACCACACCACGCCAGCGGCCGCGGCGCGCAGCCCCCACTTTCGCTCGCCCTTGAAGAACAAGACGGCGCCCATCATGAACACTGCGAGCGCGGCGTCTTCCTTGGCCAGCAACGCGCACACGATCGCGACCGTGAACCACTTCCAGTTTCGGCGTGATGCGTAGAGCCATGCGAACAGCAGCGGCGTGATGATCAACGCGTCGGGGTGGAAGTGCCACCAGTTGATCCACTCAAGCGACGGGAACAACAGGAACGACGCTGCAGGCACGAGGGCCACGAACTCGTCGTCGATCCGGTCGCGCGCGAGCAGGTAGATCGGGATCGCGCCGATCGCCATCACCAGCGTTTCGACCAGGTACAAGAAGTGCGGGCCGGCCCCGAGCCAATAGAAGGGCACGAACAGGAGCGTGATGATGTTCACGTGGTGGCCGAAGTAGTTGAGGCCCCGCACCGTGAGGAACGGCTCCTTGAATCGGCTCACCAACCAGATGCCCTGGTCGTAGATACCCATGTCGAAACCGAACGTGCCGAAGTTGGATTGCTGGCGCCACGTCAGCGTGCCGAACACAACGACGTAGACGCCCACAAGCGCCCAAACAAGGTGGATGCCGCGCACCGCGACGCGCGGGCGCGGCGCGACCGGCGCCTCGAGGGCGACGTCCGTCACTGCGCCCGTACCCGTCGGGCCACGACAATGCCCTCACGCTGGAACACGACGCGGAACGTACCGCCCGGAGCGACCAGCGCCTGGTACACGTCGCGAAAGTCCCCAACTTCGGCGACGTCCACCACTACGACGTTGGCGTCTTTGGGGTCGGGCGGGTCTTTGTCGTCGACGCCCCACAGGAACACCTTGAACGGATTCGGGAACTGGTACGCCTTCGTGCGGTGCGTGAGGTGCGGGACGATGTTGTAGCTCGCGGACACCGCGTCGTTGGGCTTCACGTACGTGAGCGCTTCATCGATGAGCGCCCGACGCGGTGAGTTCGCTGCCCACGCGTAGTCATACAGCGGGCTCGCCGGCGACGGTGACCACGCCATGTTCGCGACGCCCGAACTGAGCATCAGCACACTCGCTACGCCCAAACGCCACCAGTCGCCCCGCTTGGCGATCCACGCGTACGCCTCGACGGTCGCAATGAAGATGCCGACCACCAGAATCGACGAGTAGTGGAACCGGATATCGGCGGTGAGCCGGTTCGACAGCACGTTCACGAGTGCCTGGGGAATGCTGATGAGCAGCACCAGCGGAGCGAGAAACGGCAACCCCGCGACTGGCGCGATCAGCTTCCACATGTAGGTCGTCTTCATGGGCTCCAACGCGGGCCGTAGCCACCTCGTGGGGTGCGCCACCATGTTGAACAGGATCTCGGGCGGCGAGTTGCCGAGCCCCGGGAAAAAATCGTTGTAGAACGGGTCGCCGCCGCCGTTAACCGTCGGAATGATCAGCTTCGTGGCGATCACGTACCAGACCGCAGCGGCACCGAAGGTCCGGAGCCCCCAGCGTCGCTCGCCCCGCACCGCCATCACGACGCCCATCATCATCACTGCGATCGCGGCGTCTTCCTTGCACGACAGCGTGATCAGGATCGCGACGACGAACCACTTCCAGTTGCCCCGCGTGTAGAGCCACCACGCGAACAGCAGCGGCGTGATGATCAGCGCGTCGGGGTGGAAGTGCCACCAGTTGATCCACTGCACCGCCGGGTAGAGCAGGTACGCGGCGGCGGGCACGAGCGCGAACCACTCGTCGGTCTTGTCGCGCGCGTAGAAATACACCGGTAGCGCGCCGCACGCCATCACGACGGTTTGGGTCGCAACCAGCAGATGCGGGCCCGCGCCGAGCCAGTAAAACGGCACAAAGATCAGCGTGATGAGGTTCACGTGGTGGCCGAAGTAGTTCAGCCCGCGGATGGTCATGAACGGCGTTTTGAACCGGCTCACCAACCAGATGCCTTGGTCGTACAGGCCCATGTCGTAGCCGTAGGTGCCGTAGCGGGAGTGCTGGCGCCAGGTCAGAACCCCGAAGACCGCGATGAACAACGCGACCATCCCGGCCAGCACGTGCACGCCAGCGAAGCGCCGGGGCATCGCGAACCGCGCGCGCGCGATCGGTGCCGTCGTCGCCATCGACTCATACTTTCAAACGATTGGCCCGCCGACGACAATCTCGCGCCCACCTGACAACCCGAGTCCGCTAGCGCTGAGGCGCTGCTGGTAAGACCTTGGCGTGGCTGGGCACGAGCACGTGGTGGTGGCGCTCGACGTCGACGGCGTCCTGATCGACCCGATGCGCGGCGATGCCGGGCACTGGCAGGAGACGGTCGGTCCCGTGTTCGGTCTCGAACCCGGGGTGCTCAAACCATTCTTCGCCGGACCATGGGCCGCGGTGGTGACGGGGCGCGTTGCCGTGGGAGCCGCGCTGGCCGAGTTCTTCGCAGCCGACGGACACGACGTCGACACCGAAGCATTCATCGCCGCCTGGCTTGCAGCGGACTGCGTCGTCAATGAACCCGTCGTAGAGATCGCTGCGGCGTGGGCGAGAGCTGGCGCGTCGATCGTGCTGGCGACGAACCAGGAACACCGCCGCGCCGAGCGGGTGCGGGCCGCACTCGCTCCCCGGCTGGACCTACTCGACGTGCTCTATTCAGCCGACCTTGGCGTGACCAAGCCGTCGCCCGAGTTCTTCGCGCTGGCCGATACGCGCATCGCGTCGCGGGTCGAGAACCATCGCGTCGTATTCATCGACGACTCGCTCGGCAACGTCGAAGCCGCCCGCGCGTTCGGATGGTCAGCCGTCCACTACGACGGCCACCCCCACTGGCAAGCCGAAGTCGACCACGCAATCGCGAACGGCTAGCCGCCGGCGACGGCGGGGACGATCGACAGGGTTTGGCCGGCAGCGACGGGCGTGTCGAGGCCCTCGAGAAACCGCACGTCTTCGTCGGCGAGGAAGACATTGACAAAGCGACGCAGCTTGCCTTCGTCGTCGAAGAGGCGCTCACCAAAGCCGGGGTGCGCAGCCTCGAGGTTCTTCAGCACCGCGCCAACGGTGTCGCCCTCCATGCTCAGTTCGCTGGCGCCGTCGGCAAGGGGGCGCAGCTGGGTTGGAATGCGAACGGCGGTAGCCACGACTAGTTCTCCTCGGAGTACGCAGCTTCGAAAGCAGCGCGGGTGGGTGGAATCGTAAAGGTCGGAGCGACGCGGCCGGTGATCGCGTCGAGGGTCTTGAGGCCGTGACCGGTGATCATGGCTACCACGCGCTCGTCGCGCTTCACCACGCCTTGGGCCGCGAGCTTGGCCAGACAAGCGACGGTCACGCCGCCCGCGGTCTCGGCAAAGATGCCCTCGGTTCGCGCGAGCAACTCGATGCCGTCGCGGATCTCGTCGTCGCTGACCGACGCAATCGCACCGCCGCTCTTGCGCACTTCGGCCAACGCGTACCAGCCGTCGGCCGGGTTACCGATAGCGAGCGATTTGGCGATCGTGTTGGGACGGACGGGACGGATGGCGTCGGTGTTTTCGGCGAACGCAGTAGCAACCGGCGAGCAGCCCTCCGCCTGCGCGCCGCTGATGCGCACGTCATGCGCGTCGATCAAGCCGACGTCTTGGAGTTCCCGGAAGCCTTTGGCGATCTTGGTCAGCTGCGAGCCACTTGCGATCGGCGCGACCACGTGGTCGGGTGCCTGCCAGCCGAGCTGCTCAGCCGTTTCGTAGGCGAGAGTCTTGGAGCCTTCGGCGTAATAGGTCCGCACGTTCACGTTCACGAACGCCCAGTCCTCGTGGTCGTCAACCAGTTCGGCGCACAGACGGTTCACGTCGTCGTAGGTACCGTCGACGGCTACGAGCGTGCCGCCGAACACCGCGGTCATCGCGATCTTGGCGGGCTCGAGATCCGACGGTACAAACACCACCGACCGCATCCCGGCCCGCGCCGCGTGCGCGGCGACCGAGTTGGCGAGGTTGCCGGTCGACGGGCAGGCCGCGACCTTGAAGCCGAGTTCGCGGGCCTTGGCCAGCGCGACCGACACGACGCGGTCCTTGAACGAGCCGGTCGGGTTTACCGTGTCGTTCTTCAGCCACAACTCGCCGAGGCCGAGTTCGGCCGCGAGCCGATCCGCGCGCACGAGCGGGGTGCAGCCTGCGCCCATGTCGATGGCGCCGGGCGATTTGGCCGGCAACAGCGCCTCGTAGCGCCAGATGGTCTGCGGGCCGGCCTCGATCGACGCCCGACTCACGTTGGCCCTGATGGCCTCGTAGTCGTAGGCCACCTCGAGCGGACCGAAGCAGTGTTCGCACACGTGCAACGCCGCGACCGGATAGGTCTTGCCACACTCACGGCACCGAAGTGCCTCAACGAAGGTCATGCATTCCTCCTCATCGATTCGGGCATTGGCACCTGGCGCATTGGCGTCTCTGGTGAGACTGCGCTGGTTGCCGCGGTTTCAACGGGCCCGACCCCTCTACCGCTCTGGATAAGAGAAGGTCAGTGTACCGGTGCGCTTTGCCAGGTCGCAACGCGTAAGACTGATGGCATGGCGGAATCGATCTCGATCGTCATCCCAGCCCGCGACGAAGCAGAGACGGTCGCGGAGGTCGTCCGATGCGCCCTCCTTGGTGCGCCCGAGGCCGTCGTGGTGGTTGTCGACGACGGATCCAGCGATCGCACCGCATCCGTCGCCGAGGCTGCGGGTGCCCGTGTGATCCCCTCGCTGGGACGCGGCAAGGGCGCAGCGTTGTGGACCGGTGTCCGCGGAACCAGTGGCGAAGTGGTGCTGTTTCTCGACGGCGACGTGACCAACCCACGCGCCGAAACTGCCGCCGCGTTGATCCATGCGCTCACGGTCGACCCATCGCTGATGATGGTGCGAGCCGCCTACGAACGGCCCCTCGGCGACCAGCCCGGCCAGGGTGGCCGCGTCACCGAGCTGACGGCGCGACCCGCGCTCGCGCTCCTGTTCCCCACCCTCGCCCACCTGCGCCAGCCTCTCGCCGGCGAGGTCGCGATCCGGCGGGAGGCGATTGAGCAGGTCGGTTTTGTGGACGGCTACGGCGTCGATGTCGGTCTGCTTCTCGACATAGCAGCGCGTTACGGCGCCGATGCGATCGGCGAGGTGAGCGTGGCACCACGCGCGCACCGCAACCGACCCATGCGCCAACTGCGGCCGATGGCTATTGAGGTGCTGCGCGTGATCCTCAACCGCGCTGGGGTCCCGACGGCGGGCGCCGCCCCGCACGAGCGCCCCGCGATCGCGCGGAAGCCCCTCAGCCCGTAGGCGTCGCGCGCCACACTCGGCCTGTGATTATTGGTAGCAAAGACCGCTACCAATAATCACAGCCCGATGGGGTCAGCCCCCACTTCGATCGGGCCGGCGTCCGTCGGAGTTTCCATAGGCTCACCGAGCACGCGGTGGCGCCACATGTGCGAGCCGATGATCCGCAGTGTGGCAGTCACCGGAACGGCAAGCAGCAACCCTACGAACCCACCAAGCGCGCCACCGGCGAGCAGCGAGAGCATCACGACCGACGGGTGCAGCGAGACGGCGCGCTGCATGACTTGCGGAGTAATGAAGTGGTTGTCGATCTGTTGGACACCCACCATCACCGCGACCACCAGCAGCGCTTGCAAGGGGCTCCCCGTCGTCAGGGCGATGATCACACCCGGCACGCCGCCGATCCACGGACCGATCAGTGGCACCACGTTAAAGAGCCCGGCGATCATCCCGATGATGAAGGAGAACTTCAGCCCGATGACCGTCAACCCGACCGAGCACATGATCCCGACGATCAGCGCGACGGCCAGTTGGCCGCGAAAGTAACTCCCGATGGCGTGGCTGAGTTTGCGCCCGACGTAGCTGACCTCGCCCTGCAAGTTCGGCGGTATCAGTGCCTGCATCCCCCGGGCCGAGTTGGGCAGGTCGATCAGTAGGTAGAACGCAATGATCGGCGCGAGGACGAGCACGAGTCCGATGTGCAGGATCGTGCCGCCGACCTCCCGCAGCTGATGGAATTGGTCGCGCAGGTCGCGGTTCGGCGGACTCAGCTCATCAAGCAACTTCTCGTAGCGCGGAATCTTGATGGGCCAGTCGCCCGCTTCGCTTTCGATGGATTTGTCATTGACGAAGTCCTCGACGCTTTGGCGAATGTCGGGGAAATCCTTGCGCAGCTGATCGACCTGGCCGCCGAGGAGAGGCGACAAGGCGAAGCCCGTTCCTACCAAGCTCGCGATCACCGCCACGTACGCGATGGCCGCGCCCGCAGCGCGGTGCACGCCTCGACGCTCGAGGCGCGACACCACCGGGTTGAGCAGGAAGACGATCGTCGCCGCCAGCAGGAGCGGAGCAAAGATGACCCGCACGCGCCACACGACGACGAGGACTACGGCGCCGACGCCAATGATGCCCAGCAATGCCCAGGCCCGTCGGCCCGAGAGCAGAAGTCGATCGTCCACGGCCCGGAGGCTACCGACGCAGGGCGCGCAAGAGGCGAGCGGCCTCGGCTTCGATGTGTTCGAGCGTGGCCGCCCGCGACGCGGCTTCGCCGTGGCGTTCCGTTAGCGAGCACACGGTCGGCGCCGGCGTGCGCTCACCCGCAGCCGCAAGGCCTTCGGCGTCCGCGTCGCCCACGATCGCGAGCACCGGCTTGTCGGCCCACGACGCTCGTTCGACGATCCCGCCTACAACCTTGCCTGCGAAGCTGGCCGCGTCGAGAAAACCCTCGCCCGTGATAACCACGTCGGCGGCTTCGATCCGGTCGTCGAGCTCAACGTATTCCGCCACTGCGTCAACGCCTGGCGTCAGCCGGCCACCGAGCACCACCAGCCCGCCCGCGAGTCCTCCCGCCGCGCCCGCACCGGGCTCGTCGGTTAGGTCTATTCCATAGTCGTTTCGGTAACGATCGAGCAGCGTGAACAGCCTGCGTTCCAACAGAGCAACCTGCGCCGCGGTCGCTCCCTTCTGGGGGGCGAACACGCGCGCTGCGTCTACGAACGCCGTCTCTACGTCGCAGGCCACGAGAAATTCCACGCCCTTCATACGCGCGGGTCGGGGTCCGGCGCGCAGAGCGCCTAGCCCGCCGTCGGTACACGCCGATCCACCGAGGCCCACGATCACCCGACGCGCACCCGCATCGAGCGCAGCGATGAGCAACTCGCCGACGCCCGCGGTGGTCGCCCCCATCGGGTCGTTCTGCTCGGCGCCGCCGGCGAGCAGGAGTCCACACGCGCGCGCCGATTCGATTACGGCGAGCGTGCCATCGAGGCGCCACTCGGCGTTGACGACGAGGCCGAGCGGCCCGGTGACGTCGGTTGTCCGGTTCGCGCCGCCAAAGACTTCGAGCAGTCCTTCGCCGCCGTCCGACATCGGGGCCTCGTCGCAAGTCCAGCCGATTTCGGTTGCGGCGCGCGCCACTGCCGCGCACGCGTCGCGTGCGGTTGCGGTTCCGCGGAACTTGTCGAGTGCGGCCAGAACGTGAGGCACCCCGTTATCGTGACTCACGAATGACCGCGCCCCTCGTCGTTGTCTCAAATCGGGGTCCGGTGTCGTTCCATTTCGACGAGGACGGCAACCCTGTTCCAGGCAAGGCGGGGGGCGGACTCGCCTCCACACTTGGCGGAGGCGTGCGCACCGCAGACGCCATTTGGGTAGCCGCCGCGCTGAGTGACGCCGACCGTGCCGCCGCGCGCGGAGCAGGTCCAGGCGTGGATCTGCACGTCGCGGACTACCGCTTTCGGCTCATCGACATTCCTCCGCACACCTTCGACCTCGCCTACAACGAGATCGCCAACCGCACGCTGTGGTTCTGGCACCACCACATGTTCGACGTGCTGCACCAGCCCGTCCTCGACGGCGCGTTCCGCATTGCGTGGGACGCGTTTCGCAGGGTCAACCAAGCAATGGCCACCGCCGCAGCCGAGGCCGCAACGCCCGAAGCGACTGTCCTCGTGCACGACTACCACCTCGCACTCCTTCCCGCGATGCTGCGCGCGGCGCGGCCCGATCTGCGCATCTCGCACTTCACGCACACCCCGTTCGTGCACCACGCGTTCCTCTCGATGCTCCCCGACGACGTCGTGACCGAGTTGTTGCTCGGCATGGCCGGCGCCGACGCCGTGGGCTTTCATGCGCCGCGCTGGGCCGACGAATTCGTCGGCTGCTGGGAGGCGAACCCGATCACACGTGAGCTACCGACGCCCCACACCTACGTAGCCCCGGCGGCCGCCGATCACGACGAGGTGGCGGCGGTCAGCGAAAGCGAGGCGTGCCGTGCCGCTCTCGTGAAGCTCGACGTCGACGTTGGCACGTGCAAGCGCATCGTGCGCGTCGACCGCATCGAGCCGTCGAAGAATCTTCTGCGCGGTTTTTGGGCGTACCGGATCCTGCTTGAGGACCATCCCGAGCTACGCGAGAACGTCTGCCTGGTTGCGCTGTGTTACCCGAGCCGTGAATCGCTCGAGGAGTACAAGCGTCTGCACGAGGAAGTCGAGCACGAAGCGGAATCGATCAACGAGCTGTTTGGCACGAGTACGTGGACACCCGTCATGCTCGAGACCGACGACGATTTTCCGCGGTCGATCGCTGCGCTCCGCAGTGCCGACGTGCTGCTCATCAACCCGATCCGTGACGGACTGAACTTGGTCGCGTACGAGGCCGGCGTGATCAACGAACGCGACGCCGTGCTGTGTCTCTCACGCGAGGCAGGCGCGTTCGACGAGCTCGGCCCCGCCGGCGTGCTCGCCATCAACCCGATCGATATCGCGGGCACCGCAGCGGCGTTGTACACCGCGCTCACGATGGACTCCACCGAACGCGCCCAGCGCAGCGCCATGCTGCGCGCGATCGCCGGGGCCCGAACCCCAGCCGAGTGGCTGCAACGCCAGCTCGACGCCGCCAACGCGGGCCGGTTGCACTAGCTGTCCTCGCTGTCGTTATGACAATCACAAGCTGGGCGATCTCGTATCTCATCGGATCTTGG
>JBKJQZ010000306.1:0-7941 GCA_046594835.1 Acidimicrobiales bacterium
CTCGATCCGGTGCGCGTCGCGTACCTCGACGAACTCGTGGTCGACGTGCAGCGCGAGACGGGCGCGACGTTTTTCATCATCACGCACAACATTCCGTCCGTGATGCGCACGGCGGAATTCATCGGCGTGCTCTTCCGCTCCGGTTTGGTGAAGTTCGCCAGCAAGGACGAAATGGCCGCCACGGACAACAAGATCATTCGTCAGTTCCTCGCGGGTCGGGCGCAGGGCCCCATCGGCATGGACGAGATGGCCAGCGACGACGACGAGGACAGCGAAATGGACGGCGACTACGAGATCATGACGGTCTGACGCGATGGCTGTTCCCCTTCGCCGCCGTTTCGACGACGTCATCGACAAGCCCACCACGCTGCTGCGCGAGACCGGAAACATGTTCGCGATTGCCCTCGAGGCGTTGCGCCGAACCTTCTTTTTTCGTGAGTGGTACAAGGAGTACCTCGACCAGTGCTGGTTCATCGCCAAGGTCACCTCGATCCCGGTCGTGCTCATCTCGATTCCGTTCGGCGCGGTTATCGCGCTGCACGTCGGTTCGTTCAGCCGCCAGCTCGGCGCCGAGTCGAACACGGGCGCGGCGATGGTGCTCGCAATCGTGCGGGAGGCCGCACCCGTCGCCACCGCGCTATTGATCGCAGGTGCGGGCGGGTCGGCGATGACCGCAGACCTTGGCTCGCGTAAAATTCGGGACGAGATCGCGGCTATGGAAGTCATGGCGATCAACCCGATCCACCGTTTGGTTGCGCCGCGTATGTGGGCGGCGGCGACCATTTCAGTGTTGTTGGTTCCGCTCGTCAGCCTCGCTGGTCTGGCCGGGGGCTTCGTGTTCAACGTGCTCGTGCAGAAGGTGACGGCCGGCGCCTACTTCTCGGGCTTCACCGTGCTGGTCCAACTCGCCGACCTGTGGTCGGCGCTGGCCAAGGCGTTCCTGTTCGGCATGGTCGCAGCCATGGTCGCCTGTTACAAGGGCCTCTACGCCAAGGGTGGCCCGAAAGGCGTGGGCGATGCGGTCAATCAGGCCGTCGTGCTGTCGTTCATCATGATCTTCTTCGTCAACTTCGTCATGACCACCCTCTACTTCGCCGTCGTGCCCCAGAAGTTCTGATGCTGGTACAAGCGCGTCGCGCGCGGTTGCGGGTATCTGCTGTCTTTGAGGAGATCGGCCGGCAGGTCGAGTTCTACCTGAAGGTCCTCAAGAGCCTGGTGACCCTCGAAGTGTTCCGACGCGGCTACGGCAACGTTCTCGCCCTGCTCATTAGCGACATCACGATTGGCGCCGGCGCGCTCATCGTCGGTGGCGGCATGGTCTTCGTCATCTTCTCGATGTCCTTCTTCACGGGAACCGAAGTCGGTCTGCAGGGCTTCAAAGGGCTCGAGCAAATCGGCGCGCAGGCCTTCACCGGTCTCGTCGGCTCGTTCGCCAATACGCGTGAAGTCACCCCGATCATCGCGGGGGTCGCGTTCGCAGCCCAGGTGGGTGCGGGCTTTACCGCTGAGCTAGGCGCGATGCGAATCTCCGACGAGATCGACGCGCTCGAGGTCATGTCGGTACCGAGTTTTGTGTACCTGGTCTGCACCCGCGTGATGGCCGCAGTGATCTGCATCATCCCGCTCTACCTGTTCTCGCTTTATGCGAGCTTCTTTGCCACCAAGCTTGTCACCACCCAGTTCTTCGGGCTCTCGCCTGGCGTCTACGACCACTACTTCCGGCTCTACCTGCCGCCCATCGACGTGTTTTACAGCCTCGCCAAGGCCGTCCTGTTCGCGGTGGTCGTATCGTTGATCCACTGCTACTACGGCTACTTCGCGACCGGCGGCCCCGCCGGCGTGGGGGTCGCGGTGGGGCGTGCCATCCGTCTCAGCATCGTCAGCGTCGTGGTGCTCAACCTGGTGTTGTCGATCATCTTCTGGGGCGGCGGTAACACCGTCCGCGTAGCCGGTTGACGCGACTGAACGACCGCGCCTTCCGCATCCTCAGCGGGCTCGTTGCGGTATTGCTTGCGTTCTCGACAATCGTGCTCGGCGGCAAGCTTGCCTACGGCGCGGCCAATCCCGTGTACCACGTCGAAGGCGTTTTCTCGGCGGCTGGGCAGGGCTTGCTACCCGGCAGCGACGTCAAGATCCACGGTGTCAACATCGGCAAGGTGTCCTCGATCAAGTTGGACAAGGGCCGCGCTCGCATCCGGCTCACCATCAAGAAACACGAGTCGATACCGGTTGCGGCCGAGGCGGTCATCCGTCCAAAAACACTTTTCGGTGAGAAGTTCATCGACGTCATCCCGGGTCCCACCGAAGCGAGCGGGCCGTTCCTCCAAGACGAGGGGGTCATCACGCGCACCCAGGGGGGCTTCGAGGTCGAGCGCGTGCTCACGGACCTGTATCCGATCCTCAAGGAAGTAAAGCCCGAGGAGCTCGGCACGATCCTCAGCGAACTCGCTCGCGGTGGCGCCGGGGTAGGCGACAACGTGAATCACGCCTTGGCGAGCCTTACGGAGTTCGCGTCCGGGCAGGCGCGTCACGTGGCTGACACGCAGCGTTTCCTCGACGACGTAGCCGCGGTGTCCGAGACGCTGGCGCAACACGCGGACGAAGCAGTAGCCGGTGTGCGCGACGCGCACGAAGCGCTCCCCGTGATCAACGCGCGGGCGTCGGAGTTCACCGACATCCTGCGCGACGCCTCGCGGCTGAGCGGCGACCTGTCGGATGTGTTGGAAAGCAATCCCAATTTGTTACGCAAACTCGTTACGCAGGGCGGCAAGACCATCGACGTGGTGGACGCCCAGAAGCAGCGCCTGCCCGCAGTCGTGCTCGGGCTGCGTCAGTTCCTGCAGACCCTGGCCGAGGCCGGCACCGGCATTCCCTACGGCGACGGCGCGCTCGCCAAGATCAAGCTGATCACCGGCGGCAGCTGTCAGCCGGCGCTCGCCGACTGCTCCGGGGACCTTCCCGCCGGCTTTAGCAGCGACCCCCGCAAGACCCAGGGCGCCAACGCGGGTACCGGCTCGTCGCTGCGCAAGCCGACCAAGGGCATCGCCGCGGTGCGGGAGTTGCTGCACGGGGTCGCGGACTGATGCGCGGCACGCTCGTCAAGCTTGGCCTGTTCGTGACGCTCTGCGTCGCAATCACCGGAACGCTCGTGTTCACCATCGGCAACGTGCAGTCGCTGCGCGTTGGCCCAGTCCAGCTACTCGACGACTCGTACCGGCTCCACGCAACTTTCGACGACATCACCGGTCTGCTCATGAACGACAACGTGAAAGTGGCCGGCGTTGTCGTTGGAAAAATCACGAGCATCAAAGTCGTCGACGGACGAGCCCGGGTGACGTTGCGAGTAAAGAACTCGATGAAACTCCCGAGCGACACGGCTGGCGCGATTCGCTGGCGCAACCTCCTAGGCCAGCGCTATCTCTACCTTTATCCCGGTCAAGCGAGCACGACGCTGGAGCCGGGCGACGACCTTTCCAAAACGACTTCGGTGGTGGATCTCGGTGAGCTTCTGAACCGCCTCGGCCCGATCGTGTCTGCGGTTGATCCGGCCAAGGTGAACGACTTCCTCGACACGATTGTCGGCGCGTTGAGCGGCAACGAAGCCAAGATCGGCGCCGCCATCGACAACCTCGCCGCAGTGGCCAAGACACTCGGCGATCGCGACGAAGCCGTGGGCCGACTCGTCGGCAACCTCGACACCGTTACCGGCGCGGTGGCCGACCGCGATCGGGAGATCCGTCAGATCCTCGACAACCTGAATGCGATCACGAAAACCTTCAACGAGAACACGAACGTCTTGGACACCGCGGTGGTGGAGTTGGGTAACTACAACGGCCACCTCTCGGCCATCCTGGGCAACAATCGCTCGCAGATCGACTCCATCGTTAGCAACCTCGCGATAGTCGTTGCGGCCGTCGGCGCCAAGCTGCCCACGCTCGACCACGCCATTGGCTACCTCGATGACACCGCGCTGCGTCTGGCCAACGTGTCGCAGTACGGCGAGTGGCTCGACCAGTCGATCCTGTGCCTCCGAGTCACGCTGCCAACGACCACACTCGAGTCGCCATGCCTTGAGCAGCCCAACAGCAACGCGGCGCCGCTGGCCGGGCCCAAGCGCAACACCACCGCAGGAGTCACCGCCGTACGCGACCTCCTGAGCCTGGGGGGCGGACGATGAAAAGCTTCCGCGACCGCAACCCGTATCGCGTCGCCCTCGCGACGTTGGCCGGCATGCTTGCGTTGCTGCTTTTTGTGACCTTCGGCATTCCGCGGCTCACCACGCACGTCTTCCCGATCTCGGCCGAGTTCGCCGACGCGGCCGGCATCACGGCCGGCGCGCCCGTACGCGTTGCCGGAGTACAAGTTGGCAAGGTCAGTTCGGTCAAGGTTGACCGACGCAACGGCCGCGTCATCGTCAACCTCAGGATCAATGACGGCGTACAGCTCGGACCCCACACGCGGGCCGAGGTTGCGCTCGCCACCCTCCTCGGCGCGAAATACGTGAAGCTCACGGGCAAAGTCGTCGCGCCCTACCTCGCTCCGGCGGCGGTGATTCCCATCGAACGCACCACGACCGCATTCGACATCTTCGAGATCACGAAAGTCGGCACCAAGCGCATCGAAGATACCGATACCGACAAACTCAACACGCTGATCAAGCAGCTCGCGGTCGTGACCGACGGCAAAGAAGAGTCGCTGCGCGACCTCATTGAGGGCATCGCGAACCTGTCCACCGCTGTCGCGGCGCGCGACAAGGAACTCGGCGATCTGGTGGCGCGAGCCAACACGGTCACAGGCACGCTGGCGGAAAAGGACCAGACGCTCGCGGCGTTACTGGACCAGAGCGACGGGCTGCTGCGCGTGCTCGCGAATCGCCACGACCAACTCGCGCGCGGTGTGCACGATGCCGCTTCGTCTTTCGGCCAACTCGCTGGCATTATCCAGACCCACAAGACCGAGATCGATGCGATCCTCACCACGCTGCACCCGACTGTCGACATCCTCGACGCCCACCAGGCGGACCTCGATCGGAGCCTCAACTGGCTTGGTGAGGGCGCATACGGATTAGCACTAGCACCGAGCCACGGCCCGTGGGCCGACGTGTTTGTGCGCGCGCTCGGACCCGACGTGATCGGCCTGCTCGGCGAACTCGCGGGAGGTGGTGGTTGATGTCGCGCCCACTTCGTGTCGCCACGGCAGTCATCGCTGCTCTCATGCTCACCAGCGCCCTCGGCGCCTGCAGCGCTGGTGGCGGTGACGGCAGCTACCGGGTCACGGCCTGGTTCTCGAGCGCAATTTCGTTGTACCCCGACTCGCAGGTGCGCGTCCTTGGCCTTCCCGCGGGCAGCGTGCGATCTATCAAGGTCATCGAGGACCGCGTACGCGTGGTGATGTCGATCCCCAACGACATCCCGGTGCCCGCCGACGTGAGCGCCACCATCATTCCGCTGTCGTTCATTGGTGAGCGCTACGTGCAGCTCTACCCGGCGTGGAAGTCGGGCCTCAAGCGCTTGGCCCCCGACTCGATTATCCCGATCGAGCGGACCAGCGTGCCGGTGGAACCGGATCAGGCGCTTGCCGCGCTCAAGCACCTGCTCGATTCCATCGACCCGAAGGCGACCGGTCAGCTCGTCACGAACCTTGCCGCGGACCTTGATGGAAACGGCGAGAACCTAAATGCCGCGCTCAAGGGTCTCGGCACGATCACCGAGACGCTGGGGGCCAAGGACACCGAGGTCGGGGCGATCATCGATCACTTCGACAAGCTCACCGCGACGTTATCGTCGCGCGACGCAACGCTGGGCCGCGTCCTCGACGCGTTCGCGAAGACCACCGATGCGCTCGCGGATGAACGAACGTCGATTCAGAGCCTGCTCGCGTCGCTGGCGTCGATTACTACCAACGGACTCGATCTCGTGGGCAAACACCGCGTGCAGCTCGACAAGGACCTCACGGTCTTGAGCCGGACGCTGCGCCTCGTAGGCGACAACATGGACCAGCTCGACAAGGTGCTTCGCGCGGCGCCGATCCTCACCGCGGGTGCCAACCTTGACGGCAAAAGCGGCCTCGCGGCGGCCTACAACAAGGAACTCCACGCGCTTGACCTCCGCGTCATCGTGACGCCCGCTCTCTCGCAGGCTTTCCTCGCGCTTGGCATCCCGGTCACGGTGTGCGAGCCCCTCACCACCACCTGCCAACTGCCCAGCGGCACCCAACGTGTCGGCGGGCTACCCGACCTCAACCTGTTGCCGTCCCACGACGCGACGAAGGCCAACGCCACCACGAGCACCACAACGAGCACGCCGGAGGGCACAGTCTCGAACGTCGTGAGGCGGGCCAAGGCCGACCTGCGCGCGGGCGACCGCAAGCGAAGCGGGCTGTCGGGCCTCATCCGGACGATCAGCTCGGTGTTCGGATGAACCGCCGCTGCGTCCCGGCCGCGTGCGTCACCGCCGCGTGTCTGCTCGCCTCGATGCTGTCGGGCTGCGCCCGCGACAGCACGACGATCACAGTTGTCTTCGACGACTCGGGCGACCTTCAGCCCCGCGGCTCGGTGCAGACCGCCGACGTGCGGATCGGTCGCATCGGTTCGATCAAGCTGACCAAGGACTTCAAGGCCAAGGTCACCCTCCACATCAACGCCGGGCGCGACATCCCGCGGAACTCCCAGGCCGTCCTGCGTACGACGTCGCTGCTCGGCGAGAAGTTCGTCGAGTTGCGCCCGATCGGTGATCCGGCGAAAGGCCCGTTCCTGCGCGACGGCGACGTGTTGACCGACGTCTTGCAAGCGCCCGAACTCGAGTTTGTCGCCGAGCAAGCGGTGAACGTGCTCGGCGCCGTCACCGCCGGCGACGTCGCAAGCCTGATCAACACGAGCGCCACCGCGTTCACGGGCCGCAAGGACGACCTCCGCACGCTGATCACGTCGCTCGACTCCTACAGCGCCGCGCTCGCCAGCCGCACGCAGAGCATCGGCGCGATCGTCGACAACCTCGATGTTGCGATGACCACCTTCGCCGGGGGAGTGGACGACCTCAGAGGCGTGCTGGGCGACTTCGCCACGACGACACAGGTGCTGGCCGACAACCGGGACCGGGCCGTGAGCGCCCTACGAAATCTCAGCCGGCTGGCTGCGATCCAGAACGATGTGTTCGACGACTACCGAAGCAACATCGAACGCCAGATTCGTCAGGTCGACGGCATCGTCGAGATCGTGGCGGGCCAAACCACCGAGCTCCAGTCGCTTATCGACTGGCTTGACCGATTCGTGACGGTGCTGCCCGACATCATCCCGAATGACTTCACCAACGTCTTCGGCTGGGTCGTGCCCAGCCAGCTCGACCCGAGGGTCGGCACATGACACGCCGCATCAACATCAACCTCGTCGTCTTCGCCATCGGCTTCGTCGTGATGATGCTGTGGTTGGCGAGCAACGTCGTGAGCTTTAAGCAGGTCGACAAGCCGTATCAGCTGACTGCGGATTTCGAGAACGCGTTCGGAGTGCTGGCCAACGCCGAGGTCAGCTACGTCGGCGTGCCGTTCGGGCACGTCTCGAAGGTCGAACGCGTCACGGGTGGCGTCCTCGTGACGATGTCAATCGAGCGGGGCCGTGAGATCCCGCAGGGGGCAACCGCGAACATTCAACGCAAGTCCGCCATCGGCGAGCAGTACATCGACTTCTTCCCGCCGAAGGTTGGCGGCGGCGCCGGGCTGCTCAAGGACGGCGATTCGATCGATCGATCGTACACGAGCGTGCCGCTTGAGTTCTCCGAGCTTCTCCGCTCCGCGAGCGCGGTCCTGAGCGAGATCCCGCCGGGCGCAGTCGGGACGATCGTGCACGAAGCAGCGACCGGCGTGCAGGGGCGGGCGGACTCGTTGCGTTCGCTGGCCGTCGACGGCGACAAGCTGGCTTCCGTCCTCGCAAGTCGGACCCCCCCGTTG
>JBKJQZ010000120.1:0-5413 GCA_046594835.1 Acidimicrobiales bacterium
CAACGGGGCAACGTCGAACTCACGATCGCGCCGAAGGCTGACGCGTAGTGGCGCGCGTAGCGATTGCGCCCGACTACTTCGAAGTCGACGACGAGGGTGTTCGGCTCAAGGGCAGCAAGTGCGACGCCTGCGGCGAAGTCTTTTATCCCCGCCGCCTCGTGTGCGCCAAGTGCCTGCACGAAGGTTGCACCGACGTGATCCTCTCGACCACGGGCACGCTGTTCACCTGGACCTGGGTGCGCGTACCGCTGTTCGCCAAGACCGACGCGACCGTCAACGCCTACGGAGTGGGCCAAGTAGATCTGCCTGAAGGGCCGCGCATCCAAGCGATTCTCCAAGGTGAAGAGACCGACTTCTCGATCGGCATGCAGCTCACGCTCGACGCCGAAACGCTGCGCCAAACCGACGAAGGAGACGACGTTGTGATTTACCGTTTCAAGCCGGTGGCCCAGTGAGGTCAAAGCCATGAAGTTCACTGACATCGCGGTGGCTGGCGTCGGTCAGCTGCGCTTCGACTATTACCGCGACACGCCGTCGGTTGAGCTCGCGCGCGACGCCGGCCTGCTGGCGTTGCACGACGCGAACGTCACTCTCGCCGACATCGACGAAGTGTTCGTGGGTTACATCGGCCTGCAGCACCAGGTCGGCGTGAAGGCGGTGAAGGAGTTCGGTCTCACCGGGCTTCCCGTCACGCACATCGAGAACGCTTCGGCCACCGGGCTGTTCGCATTCCGTGAAGCGGCGTGGGCCGTGTCGTCGGGTCGGGCCGAGATCGCAATGGCACTCACCTTCGACAAGATGACCGACATGACCGCCGCGCGCGTGTCGGGCGGCGCGCCGCGTGGTGCGGGTCGCGATCAGCTCGACGCATCGATTCTGCCTGCAGCGTTCTTCGCCATGTGGGCGCAGCGACGCATGCACGACTACGGCACGACGCCCGAGACCTTCGCCAAGATCGCCGCGAAAAACTGGAACCACGGCGCACTGAACCCGCTTGCGCATCGCCAGCCCGACCACCTCGTGACGCCCGAGGAGATCCTCGCGTCGCGCATGATCGCCGATCCGCTCACCGCGATGATGAGTTGTCCCGCCGACGACGGTGCGGCCGCGGTGATCATCGCGAGCGAGGAGTGGGTGCGCGCCCACCAGCCGAATCGGCGCGTGGTGCGTCCACTGTCGAGCGCCGCGCAGAGCGAGGCGTACTCGCCGGGTCACGCCTTCCTCGGCCCGGTGGTTGGTCCGGCCACAATGACCCAGACCACCGCGCAGGAGGCTTACGACAAGGCGGGCCTTGGCCCCGATGACGTGTCGCTCGCCTTGTGTCACGACGCGTTCGCGAACGAAGAACTCGAGTACTACGAGCTTCTCGGCTTCTGCGAGCCCGGCGAAGGTGACAAGTTGGTCGACGCGGGCGAGACCGCGCTCGGCGGACGCATTCCGTTCAACACCGATGGCGGTCTTATCGCACGCGGCCACCCCGGTGGCCCAACCGGCGTGGCGATGATCCACGAGATCGTGATGCAGTTACGGGGCGAGGCGGGAGCGCGTCAGGTACAAGACGCACGAGTCGGTTTGGCGCACTGCGTCGGCGGCGGTTCGGTATGCACAGTGAATCTTTTCGAGGGAGTGGACTGATGGGCGATTTAGAGACCGGCCGCGAGATACAGGCGAAGTTGTGGCCGCAGATGGCGACAGGCGGCACACCGCGCCCGTCGGCCAAGCTCGCACCCGACTTCTACGCGTGGGTGGCCGAGACCGCCTTCGGCAAGATCTGGTCGCGTGACACGCTCGCAATCCGCGATCGTTCGTTGATCACGGTTGCAATGCTTGCGGCGATGGGCAAGAGCGGCGAACTGCGCGGCCACCTCGCCGGCGCCCGCAACCTCGGCATCTCGCAAGACGAGTTGGTCGAGGTTCTGATGCAAGTAGCGGTCTACGCCGGCGTCCCCGCTGCCAACGAAGCGCTAACGGTCGCAGCCGAAGTCTTCGGCATCACCGTCGACTGAATCGAACCGGAACTCATTTAGGAGAAGAGAAATGGCACTACGCGATTCCGTCATCTGCGACAGCGACCTCCACGTCATGGAGCCGCCCGACTTGTGGGAGCGCTACATCGCTCCCGAGTATCTGCACGCCGCGCCGAAGGGGCTGACGGAGATCACCCGCGACATGCGGGTGCGGGTGAAAAACCACACGCTGCTGCGCCTCGGCGCAGTGAAGCCTCAGGACCTCAACGCTCCACGCCGCGGCTGGCGGCCCGAGCACGAAAACGTCTACGCCGCGCCCGAAGCCGCGGGTTGGGACGCCGCATCGCAGCTTGCCGCGATGGACATGGAGGGCCTCGACCTCGCCGTGCTGTTCCCGTCGCGCGGCTTGTTCGTGCTCGGCCTCGATTCCTCCGAAGCGATCGGACAGGACGGGCTCGAGCCCGCGTTCGCGTCGGCGATCGCACGCGCGTACAACGACTACATCAAGGACATGTGCGACCACGCGCCCGACCGCATGTTCGGCGCAGCCATGGTCGCCCCGCACGACGTGCCGGGCGCGGTGCTCGAAGCGCGCCGCGCGGTTGAGGAACTCGGCTTCAAGGCGATCTTCCTCGCGCCGGGCTGCGTGAACAACCGCCCGTGGCATCACCCGAGCTTCGATCCGCTGTGGGAAGAGATCCAGCGCCTCGACGTGCCGATCACCTTCCACGGCGGTGGCCAGACCTACCTCAAGCCCGACTTTTCCCTCGCCCCGCTCGACAATCTCATGCTGTGGCACACGTTCAACCAGCCGCTCGCGATCCAGTTCGTGACGGTGTGTTTGACGGGTGGCGGCGTGCTCGAGCGCTTCCCGCGTCTGCGGGTTGGCTTGCTCGAAGGCAACTGCTCATGGGCGCCGTGGCTGCTGCACCGACTCGACGAGCACTACGAGTGGGTTGGCGCCTCCGAAGCACCGGAGTTGACGATGAAGCCGAGCGACTACTTCCGTCGCCAGTGCTTCCTCGGCATCGAAGCCGAAGAGGAAACCGCGCAGCCCTACCTCGACACCTTCGGCGATGAGAACCTCGTGTTCTCGACCGATTACCCGCACGGCGATTCGATGTTCCCGCACGCGCTCGACACCTTCGACAAGATGCCGTATCCGGACGCGTCGAAGGTGAAGATCTGCGGCGACAACTGGTCGCGTCTCTACGGCATCCCGCTCGTCAAGCACACCTAGTTGTCGTTTCGAGACGAGCTGCGGGCCTGGCTCGACGCACAAACAGTCCCGTCGCACGAGGCGCCGTTCGAGGAGCTGCGCGCCTGGAACGCAGTGCTGTTCGACGCGGGCTACGCGGCCCCGGCGTGGCCCGCCGAGTTCGGCGGACGCGACGCGGGCCTCGAGGACCAGCTCGCCTTCAATGAGGAGATGGCGGGGGCGCCCGGACCGGTCAACGCGATCGGCGTCGCCAACATCGCCCCGGCGATCATGACCTACGGCACCGACGAGCAGAAGCAGCGCTTCATCCGCCCGATGCTGCGCGGCGACGAAATCTGGAGCCAGGGCATGAGCGAGCCCGACGCGGGGAGCGACCTTGCGTCGCTTCGCTGCGCGGCCGTGCGTGACGGCGACGACTTCGTGATCAACGGCCAGAAGACCTGGAACAGCAACGGCCACTTCGCCGACTGGTGTCAGCTCTATGTGCGCACCAACACCGAGGTGCCCAAGCACAAGGGCATCACGTGCCTGCTCGTCGACATGCGCACGCCGGGCATCGACGCGCGACCCATCACCACCATGGCGGGTGACGAGTCCTTTGCCGAGTTGTTCATCACCGACGCGCGCGTCCCGTCGGCCGCCGTACTCGGCGCGGTTGACCAAGGGTGGTCGGTTGCGACGCGCACGCTGTCGAACGAGCGCGCCGGTGTCGCCAACCTCTACCTCGGCCAGCGCCGCAGCTTCGACCGGCTCGTGCGCGCTACCGATGGTCGGCTCGACGCGATCGGGCGACAGCAGCTGGCGCAGCGCTACATCGAAGTACGCAATCTCGAGTTCCTTGCGAAGCGTTCGCTCGGCGCCACGCTGGCGGGGAAAGCCCCCGGCGCCGAAGGCAGCGTGATCAAGTTGGCGTGGTCCCAGTGCTCACAGCGCATGGCCGAGACTGCGGTGTCGGTGCTGCGCGACTGCGAGGGCTCGTGGGGCACGTCGTTGCTTTCAACCCGCAGCCTGTCGATCGCCGGCGGCACCACCGAAGTGAACAAGAACATCATCGGCGAGCGAGTCCTGGGCCTGCCGCGCGAGCCGAGCGCCTAACCCCCTGACTTTTTCTGCATCGCCCAGGACAGTCCTGGGAAATGCACACGAGTTCAGCCCTTCGGCTGCATCGCTTCGGCCGACGCCTTGTACTCGGGCGTGTCGTGCGACGCAGTCTCGGCGGCCAAGCCCCGCGCCAAGGTCCGCTCCGCGTTGGCCTTGAGGTGCTGGTTCAACACGAGCTTCGTCTCCTGCACCGCCTGCGGCGGTTGTGCACCAAGCCGGTGCGCGAACGCGAGCGCGTCGGCGAGCAGTGAGCTGCTCGGCGTCGCGAAGTTTGCGAGCCCAAGCTCGACCGCAACCGCCGCCGGTATCCGGTCACCTGTGAGCAGGTACTGCTTCACCTTGAGTAGCGACGTATTCGCCGGCCAGCCCGTCGCTCCGCCGTCACCGGCGACGAGCGCGACCGACACGTGCGGGTCGGCGAGGAAGGTGTGGTCGGCGATGAACACGATGTCGCACAGCTGCACGATCGTGCAGCCGAGGCCAACCGCCGGGCCGTTGACCGCGGCGACAACGGGAAGCGGAAAGTCGAGCATCGCGTTGACGATCTCACTCGCTTGGCTCATCGACCGGGCTCGGAACGCGAGGTCGACGCGCCGACGCTCGAAGTCTTCGAACGAGCCGCCGGCGCTAAACGCCTTGCCCGCGCCGGTGAGCACGACCGCCCGCGCGTCGGTGTCGTCTCGCAGGTGCGCCCACAACTCCGTGAAGGACTCGTGCATCTGCTCGGAGAACGCATTCATCGCCGCGGGTACGTCGAGCGTGACGACCCGGACCGGCCCGTCGGCGCTAACTGTGATCCCTGCGAGCTCGTACACGTAGATTCCTCCGGATGGCTGAGAGCGCGAGGGTAGCGATAGTCACCGGCGGCAGCAGCGGCATCGGCCTTGCGTGCGGCAAGGCGCTTGTCGACGCCGGGTACGACGTCGTACTCACGGCCCGCCGGGAAGATCCGCTCAAGCAGGCGGCAGGCGCGATCGGGGCGCGCTACGTCGCCGGCGACAGTGCCGACGAGACCAGCTTCGCCAACGTCGTTGCCGCCTGCGACCGGGTTGACCTTCTCGTCCACGCGGCCGGGATCATGCAGGGCACGTTCGTGCGCAAGGAGTCGCATGCGACCTTTGACAAC
>JBKJQZ010000250.1:0-14847 GCA_046594835.1 Acidimicrobiales bacterium
TTAAAATTGCAGTGATCACTGGCGCTACAGCCGTGCTGAGCGCTGCCGGTTTCCTTGTGGCCGCCCCGCCGGCTGCCGCCCAAACCGCGCAAGGCTGCAACCTGGTGATTATTGGCCCGTGTTACGTGGCTGGTCCGACCGGCGCGACTGGTGCGACCGGCGCCACTGGCCTGACGGGCCCCGCCGGCCCTCAAGGGCCCCAAGGGATCCAGGGTGTGACCGGCGCGACCGGTCCGAGCGGTACCGGCCCTACGGGTAACACCGGTGTTGCAGGTCCTACAGGACCGCAGGGCATTCAGGGTGTGCAGGGTCCGGTTGGTCCTACTGGGCCCCAAGGCCCTCAGGGCATTCAGGGTGTGACCGGCGCTACAGGTCCTACTGGTAATACAGGTCCTACTGGTAATACTGGTGTTGCAGGACCACAAGGCATTCAGGGTGTGCAGGGTGTGCAGGGTGCGGTTGGTCCTACCGGTCCACAGGGGCCCCAGGGCATCCAAGGGATCCAGGGCATGACCGGCGCGACCGGTCCCAGTGGCACTGGCCCTACAGGTAACACTGGTGTTGCCGGTCCTACAGGACCCCAGGGCATTCAGGGTGTGCAGGGTGCGGTTGGTCCTACCGGTCCTCAAGGACCCCAGGGCGTTGCAGGTGCCACTGGCACGACGGGTACCTCGGGTACTAACGGCACGGTCGGTGCCACTGGCGTCAAGGGTGCGACCGGCGCCACGGGTGCGACCGGCGCCACGGGTGCGACCGGCGCAACTGGCGCCACGGGTGCGACCGGCGCAACGGGTGCGACGGGTGCGACCGGCGTTGCCGGCCCGGCCCTAGGCGGCACGATCATTGTCACCAACACCGGCGGCACGATCGGTCCTGCTACTCCTGTCGGCTCAAGCGTGACCGTAACGGTTACCTGCCCAGCAGGCACCGTACGTCTCGGCGGCGGCGGCGCAGTAGTCACCAATGTTCCTGGTGCGGGTGGATTTGCCCTGACTTCCACGATCCCGACCGCCGGCACGCCCGGTGGCTGGAGCGCCATGGTGACCCGTACCGGGTTCAACCTTGGTACCGGCACCGTCGTGGTCTACGCGGTCTGCTCGGCGCCCGTACTGCTCTGATCCAGCGATCTAAACAACGCGGCTACCGGTTTCCGGTAGCCGCGTTGTCGCGTCCGGAGACGCTTCTTGCTCTCCCGATTGTGTTCAACCTGTGGGTGTTGCGGGCCGAACGGCTCTACGCCCACCCGTTGAACGACACCAGCGTGCACCTCGCGATGGTCCGCTGGGCCACGACCCGCATGCGGGAGGGCCACCTGCCCTTCGACGGGTGGTTTTCCCGGCTCTCGCTGGGCTTGCCCCAGTTCCACCACTACCAGAGCCTCCCGCACTCCATAGCGGGCCTTATAGGCCTTGTAATCGGGCCCGAGAACGCCGTCATGTGGACGCTGTACCTCGGTGTGGCCCTCTGGCCGCTGTCGGTTTATTTAGGGGTGCGCCTGTTTGATCTGGACCGCCGCACAGCCATAGCGGCTGCGCTGATGGCGCCGCTGCTCAACAGCGCCTCCAGCTACGGCTGGGAGCACGGCAGCTACACGTGGCGTGGCCTGGGCGTCTGGAGCCAGATCTGGGGCATGTGGCTCATGCCGATCGCGGTGCCGCTCGGTTGGCGAGCGGTGCAGCGAGGCAAGCGCTATGCCCTTGCCTCCGGCACGCTCGGCCTCACCTTCGCCACCCACTTCCTCACCGGCTACGTGACAATGCTCTCGATGGGCCTGTGGATCCTCATCTCGCCCAGGGAGTTCATCTCCCGGGCGCGACGGGTAGCGCTCATCGGAATCGGCGCCATTCTCACGATCTCCTGGGTCGTGGTGCCGCTGCTGTCCGACACCAGATTCTCGAACCAGACTGCATTCAACCGAGGCGTGTTCTGGAACGACTCCTACGGCGCCCGCAAGATCCTCTCGTGGCTGTTCCGGGGGCAGGTCTTCGACTACGGACGCTTCCCGACGATCTCGATCTTCGTCGCCATCGGCGCGGGGCTGTGCGTGGCGCGCTTCCGCAGCGACGAGCGCGCCCGGGCGATTTTGAGCTTCAGCGTGTTCAGCCTGCTGCTGTGGTTCGGGCGGGCAACCTTTGGGCCGCTGACCAAGATCTTGCCGGGCGGCGACGACCTGATCATGCACCGCTTCATCAGCGGCGTACACACGGGCGGGATCATGCTGGCGGGCATCGGCGCCGTCTACAGCGGCCAGCTGGTGTTGCGAGGGATGCGGTGGGTTGGCGTGGCTGCGCAGGGGGCGTCTGTGCGACGCGTCCTGCCTGCGCTGCTGGTGCTGAGCCTGATCCCCGGCGCGATTTCGATCTCCCGCTACGACAAGCAGGGCCGCAACCTGATCCTGGCTCAGCGCAAGGCCGACGTCTCAGACTCGGCGGCGGTCGACGCCCTCATCGAGAAGGCGAAAAAGGCGAACGACGGGCGCATCTACGCCGGACTGCCGAGCAACTGGGGCCGGAACGAGGCCCGGCTCTACGGCGTACCGCTCTACATCGAGACGCTCAACCAGGAGGCCGACGGCGTTGGATTCACGCTGCGGGTGCAGTCGCTCATGTCAGACGTTGAGGCCTACTTCGACGAGACCGACGCTGCGCAGTACAACCTGTTCAACATTCGCTACGCGTTGCTGCCGTCGTCGCGGCCCACCCCGCCAAACGCGACGCTGCTCGACAGCGCCGGCATCTACCGGCTCTACAAGATTCCGACGACGGGTTACTTCGACCTCGTCGACACAGTCGGGCCGCCGATTGCGACGAGCCGCAAGCACATGAACCTCGCACCGTCGAAGTTCCTGAAGGACCCTGGTCTGGCCGCCGGGCGGTTGCGCCAAGTTGCTTTCGACGGTGACCCTGCGCCTGCGCCGACATCGCTCGACGGGCGGGTGACGGGCCGACCGGGGACTATTCGGGGCACCGCGGTGGACCCCGAACACGGCAAGTTCAGCGCCACGGTGCGCGCCAGCCGTAGTTCGATCGCTTTGCTGAAGGTGAGCTTCCATCCCCGCTGGCGCGTCACCGTTGACGGCAAGCAAGCCAAGCCCGAAATGATCGCGCCCGCGCTCGTGGGCGTGCGGGTGCCGCCGGGCCAGCACACGGTCGCGTTCGAGTACCGCAGTTACCAGTGGTTCCTGCCGCTGTGGCTGCTCGGACTGCTGACGTTGGTAGCGCTGGCGAAAGGCCCGCGCTGGTTGGCTACGGGTCGGCTACCGCTTCTTCGCGGTCGTGGTGGTCGTTGACGCCTTCTTTGTGCTTGTCGGCGTCGTCGTAGTCGGGATTCGGCCCTGCATGCTCGGATCGAGAATCACGGCCTTTTGGAATTCGGTCTGGGCCTCGATCGAGTTCGGGTCCTTTTCCAGCAAGAGGAACCCGAGGTTGAGATGCGGCGACGCAAACTGATCGTCGGCCTCGATGGCGCGGCGGTACAGATCGATCGCCTCGTCCTTTGCGCCGGCATTGGCGCGAATGATCCCGAGGTTGAACAGCGGTGACGCAAAATCAGGCTTCAGCGCGATGGCCTTGCGGTACTCGGCCTCGGCCCCGGCCGCGTTGTTGTCGACCACCTGCATAATCAACCCGAGGTTGTAGTGCGCGAACGGGTTCTCGGCGTCGGCGGCGATCGCGTCCAGGAAGCTCTTGCGGGCGGTGGCGTAATCGCCCTGCGAGTAAGCCGTGAGGCCCACTGCAACTTGGTCGGTCGCCTTCTCGGTTGGGCTCGTTTTGCCCCCTCGGTTCACCACTACGTAGCCCACCACCAGCAGCGCCAGCACGACCGCAGCCGCGATCACCATCTGCCGGCGGCGCCGCACGAGGTCGTCGTCAGGCTCGAACATGAAGGGCTCGCTTAGGTCGTCGAGCGCCTCGCGCTGAGGCTGGGGCCGAGGCTGCTGTTCCGGCTGCGGCGGGTACGGCGGCTGCGGCTGGGGCCGGTCGGGCGGCTGCTGCGGATTGAACTGCGGATCGCGCGGCCCAAATGGGTCAGACATGGGGCACGATCGTAGTGGCATCAGTTGCGCCAACTGCGCTTACGCTCCGGAGATGGCCGCCCTCCGCGTCGCTGCGTGCCAGCTCAACCCGACCGTTGGCGACATCAACGCCAACGTCGACGCCATCATTACGTGTCTGCAAACGCAAGCGGCCGCAGGCGCGCGTCTTGTCGTGTTCGGCGAACTCGCCCTGTCGGGCTACCCGCCCGAAGACTTGCTGCTCAAGCCCGCCTTCGCCGCAGCGTCTGACGCCGGCCTCGCGCGCGTCCTCGCGGCCACCGTCCTGCTTCCCGGGGTGGTGGTGGTCCTGGGCGCTGTCGAACACGTGGATGCGGTGCGGCGTTACAACACCGCAACGTTTTGTCGCGATGGCGAGGTAGTGGCTCGGCATCGCAAACGGCTACTGCCGAATTACGCCGTGTTTGACGAGCACCGCTGGTTCGAAGAGGGCGAGACGCCGGTACCGATCGTCGAGGTCGACAGCGTGCGCGTCGCCGCGGTTGTATGTGAGGACATCTGGTTCGAACACGGCCCCGTCGCCGAAGCAGCGGAGGGTGGCGCCGAGCTTCTTGTGGTCGTCAACGGCTCGCCGTACGCGCGCGGACGTCTGGATGATCGCATCGCGATGGCGCAGGCGCGCGTGCGTGAAACCGGCATCCCGATGGTCTATGTAAATCAGGTCGGCGGTCAGGACGAGCTGATCTTCGACGGTGGATCGTTTGGGCTGCAGGCCGACGGCACCCTCGCTGCGCTCAGCCCCCAGATGGTCGAGCACTCCGCCACGATCGACTTCGCCGCGGGCGCCCTCACGGGTGAGATCGCAGCGCGGCTCGACCCTCTCGACGAGGTCTACGAAGCCTTGGTGCTCGCCACGCGCGACTACGTCAACAAGAACACCTTCCATGAGGTCGCGGTTTCGCTATCTGGTGGTATCGACTCGTCGTTGGTGTCCGCGATCGCGATCGACGCCCTCGGGCCCGAACGTGTGCACCTGGTGGGCCAGCCGTCTCGGTATTCGAGCGACGGTTCGGTGGATGACGCCGCCGCGCTCGCTGCGAACTTTGGGGCCGACTTCATCGTCGTGCCGATTGAGCCTGCGCACAGCGCGTTCGAACAGATGCTTGCGCCGCATTTCGCCGAACGCCCACCGGACCTCGCCGAGGAGAACTTGCAGAGCCGGATCCGGGGCGTCGTGATGATGGCGTTGTCCAACAAGCTGAACTGGGCGCCGATCCTGACCTGCGGCAATAAGAGCGAGACCGCCGTCGGTTATTCGACGTTGTACGGCGATACGGCCGGGGGCTTCGCCGTAATACGCGACTGCCCCAAGCTGCTCGTCTACGCCCTGGCCCGGCGCCGCAACGAACGCGCAGGCCGCGAACTTATCCCGCAGTCGGTGATCGAGAAGCCCCCGTCAGCCGAATTGCGGCCCGGCCAACGCGACGACCAAAGCCTCCCGCCCTACGAGATCCTCGACCCGATAATCGAGTTGTACGTAGAACAGGACGCGCCCGCGTCGGCGATCGTCGCGGCGGGTTACGACGAAGCGGTGGTGCAACGGGTGATCGGGCTAATTGACCGGGCCGAGTACAAGCGTCGGCAGTCGCCCCTCGGACCCCGCATCACCGACAAGGCCTTCGGTCGCGACCGACGCGTACCCATCACCAACCGCTTCTCCGGTTGACGCAGTCCGCGCGCGCCTCGCTGGGCGTAGCGACGGCGGCGCTGCTGTTCGGCTCGACGTTCGTCATCATGCGCGACGCCGTCACGGACGCAAGCCCCACCGCGTTTCTGGCGGCCCGATTCGGGATCGGCGCGTCAGTGCTGTTGGTCTTCGCCGCCCGGCGTGCGCCGCGACCCCGTGGCATCGCGTGGCCGGTCCTCGCGACCGGTGGCGTGTTGCTGTTGGGTTATGTGCTGCAAACCGTGGGCCTGCAGTACACGTCGACCTCGACGTCTGCGTTCATCACGTACATGCTCGTCGTGTTGGTGCCCGTATTCGCAGCGCTGATCCATCGCGATATTCCGCAGCGTCACGTACTGCTGGCGTTGGTGATCACCGCAGTCGGCTTGTGGTTCTTGACCGGAGGAGTCGACGACATAGGAAAGGGCGAGTGGCTCACGCTCGGCTGCGCGGGTGCGTACGCCGCCCACATCTTGTGTGTCAACCACTGGACCAACCGCTTCGATGTCGCCTGGTTCACCGGGCTGCAGTTGCTGGTTGTCAGCGTCGGTGCCGTGGTGCCGGGCGCGGTGCAGGGCGGCTACGACTTCGGCTGGGTGGCGTGGCGCGGCGCGATCCTCACGGGCCTCGGCGCGTCCGCGTTGGCCTTCGTGTTGCAGATCAACGGTCAGCGACTGCTCGGCCCAACCCGCACCGCGATCCTGCTGATGATCGAGCCCGTCAGCGCTGCGTTCATCGGTTACGCGATCGGCGAACGCCTCGGGGCAAACGGGCTGGTCGGAGCGCTGCTCATTTTGTTGGGAGTCGTCCTCGCTGAATCTCGCGGCCTTCTTGGCCGACCATCCACGAAAACCCAATGAATACAGGCCATAGTGGCGTTCACACACACCCATACAGGGAGGAACATCGTGAACCGTCGCGATCTCGTAGCCGCTATTGCAGAAGCCACCGGCGAGGATAAGAAGCTGGTCGATTCCATGCTGAAGGCAACGACTGAAGTCATTACCGATACCGTCGGTAAGGGCGACCCGGTCGTCATCTCTGGCTTCGCCAAGTTCGCCAAAATCGAGCGCGCTGCCCGCATGGGCCGCAACCCCGCAACTGGCGAACCGATCAAGATTGCGGCCAAGACCACGGCCAAGATCACCGCTCTCAAGGGCTTCAAGGACGCAGTGTTGGCGGCCAAGGCGCCCAAGAAGGCTGCAGCAAAGAAGTAGCGCTTCTAGCGCTCCAGATCTTCGAGACGTTGGCGGAGGAGGGCGACCTCTTCCGCCAACGTTCGCGTCTCCTCCTCGAGTCGGCTGGACTCCCAGCTGAGGTGGACACACACAAGTAACAGCAGCACCGCAGCTGCGAAAAGCAGCAGGTTGGGTGGGTCTTTTACGCCCACAACGTCGGCCACTCTGTTCAGCAGCGCCGGGAACAAGCCGAGCGTCAACGTGCCGATGCCCACCCCGAGCCACAGCACCGCGTACTTCTCCTTGAGCTGGTGGCTGCGCAGCAGTTGGATCATCGACGCCACGACGCCTGCGGCCACGATCACCGAACCGATGTGGGTCGCGGTCATGCCGGAAGGGTAGGCAGTCGACGAGCCCGGGCGAGGACCAACACCAGCACCGCTCGCCCGAGGTACGCCGCAGCGCGAAGAGGCGACTGGCTCGGGGCGCCCGTGGTCCGGGGCCGCATGGCAACTGGGCGCTGCGTGATCCGCAGTCCAGCGCGAGCCGCCATCACGAGCGACTCGATGGTGTCGCCCAGGTACTCGCTCGGGTAGTGCTCGGCAAACAGGCCGATGGCGGGGCGGTTGACGGCCCGAAACCCGGACGTGACGTCGGTAAGAGGGGTTCGACACGTCCGCGACAACGAGCGCGCCAGCATGCGCATGGCGACGCGGCGCGGCCCCCTGACCACGTAGTCGCCCTTGCCGGCAAAACGAGCCCCGATGACGATGTCCGCCTGGGCGAGGTCCTCTACGAGACCGGGCAGTTCGCTCGGATCGTGTTGACCGTCGCCGTCAACTTGGATGGCGACGTCGTAGCCGTTGTCACGAGCGAAGCGGTAGCCCACGCGCATCGCTCCACCAACGCCGAGGTTGAAGGGGAGTTCCAACACGATCGCGTTGGCGGCGCGCGCGGCGGCGGCCGTGTTGTCGGTGGAGCCGTCGTCCACCACGACGACCGCATAGCTCGCGTCCACGGCGCGCACGGAACGCACCACGTCGCCCACTGCTTCTGATTCGTTAAACGCCGGCACGATCACCAGCACCCGTTGCGCCACCCCGCCAAGTTAGAACGAGGCCCTACTTGACCAGTTGGTCAAGGGCTAGGGTTTGTGTCGTTCGTTTGAGAAGGAGCATTTAAGTGGGGGATCCTCGTGCGCCTCGTGCGCCGTTCGCGCCGTGGGATCGGCGTGAGCTGCCGGGCCGGTTCGATGTCGAAGAAACGGCACGCCGCGTTGGCAACTACAAGTGGATCGAGATGCGCCTGTTCGAGGCCCTCGGCGGTTGGGTCGCCACCGTGCCCGAGCTCGACGTCAAGCTGCGCCTGGGCACGCACTGCTATCACCATGCGTGGCACGCCGAGCTATGGCACAAGCGCCTGCCGGAGTTGCGCGAGATGAACCAGGACCGCCTGACGCTTCCCGCCAACGACGAAGTCGTCACGTTCATGGATGCAATCACGGAGCCGGGTGAGCTCGACCAAACGATCGAGAAGCTCGTCGGTGTGTACCGCGTGCTCATCCCCCACAAGATCGCGGCCTACACGTATCACCTGAACAACACGTCCACGATCACCGACGCGCCGACCATCCGATCGCTGAAGTTTGTGATCGCGGACGAGTACGAGGACTGGCGCGACGGCGAGATGATGATCCAGTCGATGCTGCGCGATGAGGCCGACGTGCAGCGGGCCGCCGCCCACCAGGCGAAGCTGGAAACATTGATCGTGCACGCGGGTGGTATCACCGGCCCGGGCTCTATCGGCGACGCATACGACGTTGGAGAAGGCTGATGAAGAAGCTGCTGAGCCCCGATGACCTCGCCCGTGACGCGCGCTTTGTGCGCGTCGAGATGGCCGAACGTTTCGCGGACAAGCGCACCGCCAACCGCAACGTGGACGGCGAAGCCGGCGTCAGCGCGCGTAACCAGCGCCGCCTCACGCCCGAAACCCCTGGCGCATCCGACGCGGCCCGCTCGCTGATGCACGGCATCTTCGTCGGCGAAATCCAGGCGCTCGAAGGCGCGGGCCGCACCTGTTTCGATTTCGAGGTCGGTGTCGGCGAAGACCAGGTGCCCTTCGAGTTGAAGCTCGACATGGCGCGCCAGTGTTGGGACGAGAGCCGCCACTGCGAGATCAGCATCAAGTTGTCCGAGTGGATGGGTACCGAACTCGGTGAGTTCGCCGAGTCAGCGTTCCTGTTTCAAGCCGCGTGCAACCCCGATCCCGTGCTGCGCCTGACCGGCGTCAACCGCGCGCTCGAGGGCCTCGCGATCGACGTGTTCAACACCATGCGTGAATTCGGCCGCAACGCGGGCGATCCGGTCCTGGAGTTCTGCGAAGACTGGATGCTCGCCGACGAAGTCACCCACGTGAAGATGGGCTCGGACTGGCTACGTAGGCTGACCGTCGACAACCCTGAGCGTCGCGAGCGGGCGCTCGAGTTTCAGCGCGTCGTCGACAAGTTGTTCTCCCTGGGCGGCGCCCGCGGCGAGAACGAGGACAGCCCGATCCGCCTCGCGCGTCGCTTCCGCGAGTTGGCGGGCTTCACCGACGCTGAGGTCGACGAGATTGCTGGGCTGTCCAAGGAAGCCGCGGACGAACTCGCGGCGCGGCAAGCGTCCTAACGCGTATGGCGAAGGTTTCCGTAGAACCGTCCGAGTTTCACTTCGTGAAGTTCGAAGCGGGCACGATTCAACGTCTCGTGGGAGAGGTCGCCGACCTCGTCGGGCTGGCGCCCGACACCACGATCGAAGTGAAGATCGACGAAGCGACCCCGCTTGGCCGCTCGCAGGTCACCTCCCTCGATCCGATCGTCCTCAGCGTCGAAGGCGGGGCCTTCGAAAACGCCAAAGCGCCTCGCGAGTTGAGCGACCGCAGCGTGCGTGACGTCACGTCGCGGCTGTTGTTCCGCGTTGCCGATCGGATGTCGGGCCGCTTCGACGACGCGCCGCCTGATGGCAAAGTGTCGATGCAGATGAACATCGCGTGGGATGTGCACGCGGTGGGCCGGGCGTCGCGGGTCGGAATAGACGTGTCGAAGTCGCGGCGGCTCTATCACTTCCGCAACCGGCACGGCTTCAACGACGTGGCCGACGCGGCCTTCGAGCACTTGTGGAGCGCCGACTCGTTGAGTTGGAGCGAGATCGAGGACATAGTGGCCGAAGTTGCGGCCGCCAAGACCCCGGTCTAGATCAGACCTCGGGGAGATCGACGCCGCGTGCCACAAGCCACGCCTCGGCGTCGGCGGTTGACAATTCCCACACCGCTTGGTCGATGAATGGCTTGTAACCCATCTCCTTGTTGATGCCGAGCATGGCGTCGTTGGAGTCTGCGTTACCGGTGCGGATCTCGGTCACGTTCGGGCGCTCGTCTAGTACACGCAGCGTCATTGCCGCCTTGAGCCACTTGCCGAGCGCACGACCGCGGTGGTCCGGAAACACGCCGGTTGCGCCGACGTACACGTAGTCAGGTTCCGACGGATTCCAGCCGATGTCGTGAATGCCCGCCCACGCGCCGTCGCTGACGCGTCGAGCGATGAGCTGCCACTGCTGATAGCCCGCCGCAGCCGCGACTTTTTCCGACTCGCGAATCTCCTCAGGGGTGAGGGTGAAGTCGTTCATCTCGAGGTCGTCGCGCGGCGCGGTGTTCATCACGAGCACGGCCGCCAAAAAGGGGTCCATGTGCTCGTCGGGCACGTCGCCGTCCCATCCGATTAGTTCGTAGCCCTCGGCGCGCGTGGGCCCTTCGGCCACCCACGTTTCCATAAGCGCTCGGTCGACGTCGCTGATCATCAGGCGGTTCATGTGCATCGCCTGCTTCTTTTCTGCGCCGAGCGACAGCACGAACGCTTCGCCCGCAGGAAGGCGACTGCTCGTACCGCCGACGAGTCGAGTCCGCTTCTCTCGCTTTGCGAACGCAACTACATGCGCCAGCAGTTGCGTGCCGACGCCGTTACGCCTGTGCTCGGCGAGCACGTTGACCCCGACGGGCAGCATGTCGGGGTTGTCGTCGTGGTCCGGATCTATTGCGATCCCCGTCGAAGCCACCAGCAGGTCGGACCCGTCGCGCACGCGTACCGACGTGCGCCGGATCCGCTCGGGGCGGTTGCGGTGCATCTCGATCGCCTGGTCGTAAGGCAAAAGGGGGTCGTCGGGCACCACCTCGGCTGACAACACGTTGGTCAGGTCGACGCCGTCGCGAATGTCTTGGTCGCTGAAGGTCATCGGGTCCGCGACGACGTAGCGGTAGTGCACTGTGTTCCCCATTGTCCGCAGTTTGGCGCGGACGGCCCTCAGGCGGCGACTGGTTTTGCCGAAGTGACCGGCGAGCTGGTCGGTGGCGTCCGCGGACCCTTCGGCGAAATCTTGGCGATGGCCAAGGAGAACGCGGCGATCCAGAGCACGGCCACACCGGCGAGCAACGCGTAGATGCCAGTCTTGAAGCCGCCGCTGCCACCGTGTTGCTCACGCAGCAGGTACTTCGGCTCAGCCTGGAAGTCCATCGTCCGGTCCACTGCGGGGATCGCGGCCTTGCCGATCTCGGCGTCGCCGGGAAGAAACAGCGGCACGGTCATCATCTCGCCGCCGCGATGCAAGCGCAGCAGCGCCTTCCAGTTGCCGTACATCGGGATGCGCTGATCGCTCACGTATTCGCCGTCGCCAACCTTGCGCATGTTGGCGAGCTCGAGGCCGCCTCCCTGCCACGCGCCCGCCTGGAAGAAGCGGGCGTGATCCGCCGCGCCAGCTGGCGTTAACTGCACGTGCACGTTGGCGAATCCGCCCGCGCGATCGGTGAGGTGGATTGCGGCGCGTACGTCGCCGACGCTGCGGGGCATCGGGATTGCGAGGCAGAGCAGAAGGGCAACACCAGCAGCGGCGAGTAAAGGCCCGCGCACCGGCCGTGTGTTGTCTTGATGACCCGCAGCCCGTGCGAAGGCCGTCGCCAGAACGGCGGCGGCTATGCCAACGACCAGGCCGAAGCCAACTGCGCCGCGCACGAGGTTCATGTTCCACGGTTGGTACGCGTTGTTGGCGTTCCACCAGTAGTCGCCGGCAAGACCGAGTGTGGCCACGCCGACGCCAGACGCGATCGCGAAGCGCATCCGGCGTTCGGTCCCGACCACGAATGCGGCGATCTCAACTGCGAGCGCAGACGCGACGAAGAGCCCAACGACCTTGGTGCGGATCGGAGCGTTTGGGTTGGTGTCGAGAAGCGACGTTGCCGTGACCCAGTTGAACGCCGCGATGCCAAGTCCCCACCAGCGCCCGAGGACAAGCCGTATTGCCACGAACGCGAAGGCGCTAGCGATCACGAGGATCATCGGGTGGAAGATCTGCTGAAACTGCGGCACACCGAAGGAGAATTCTCCGAGGGGAGCGATGAGGCCCTGGAACGTGAGCCACGCGGCCACCACGTGTATGCCCATGGACCAGCGTGAGTCGTGCGGCCGCACCCCGGCGTCAGCGAGTACGAGCCACCCGGCCACGCCCACAAACGCCGCGCCGAGGATCATCAGCATGTGGGTGGGGCTCCACATCGTCACGTCGACGCCGAACTGGCGGTGCCACAACTCGTCAAGCGGGAACCCGGTGACCGCGGCGCCGCCCAAGGCGAGCAACGGCAGGCTTGACCACGGGATCCGCACGGCGCGCCAGCGCAGCGTGGTCTCGACGCCTTGCAGCGACGCGAGCAGCACGCCGACGACACCCGACATGAGGATCAGGCCGAGGCCGACCACGATGCCGGTGTGGGGCGCTGTGAAGAGGTCTTTGTCGCGGCCCAGCGCAACGTGCCAGGCAACGTCGCTGTAGAAGCCCTGGCCGGCGACGAGCAGGCCGAAGAGCGAAAGGCCGATCGTTGCTGCAGCCCAGCCGGGAATGCGTACGAGGCGTTCGAGGCTGTCGGGGATGCGCAGCAGCACGCGCACGAGGCGCGAGTCGGTGTTGCCCGAACGTCCGAAGGCGAAGAGGCCGATCAGAACTGCGACGAAGGCGCCGAGCAGGACGTACAACATCGTCCAGCTCTTCAGCACCTCGCCAGTACGGTCAACTGCAGCGAGCAGAGTCATTTGGTGTCCCCCCATTGTCCAGTGAGTCCCTCAGTTAGAAAATCGGCGACGTACGCGACGAGTTGCGCGCGCGGCATCGTGCGTCGGTCTACCCACCAGTCGCCCGCGGCGTGCACGAACGCCACAATTCCGCGCGCGATTACCTCCGCTCCGCCCGAGTCGCGACCGGTGGTTCGCAGCTGTTCACCGATCGCTACGGCGATGTACGCGCTGAGCCGATCGAGGAAGCCGCCTACGTCGACGGTCGCGTCGTAACGCGGCTGCACGATGAAGCGGTACAGCGCCGTGTCGCGTTCGATGTAGGCAACAAACGCATCGACGGTGCGCACGAGCAGTGCCCGCGTGTCATCGGTCGCTTCGGTGATCGACACGAGCAGCTCGCGTTCGAGCTCGGTGGCGAAGCGGTCAGCGATCGCACTGATCAGCCCGGCTCGGTCGCCGAAGTGGCGGTACAGGATCGGCTTGGTAATCCCCGCAGCTGCGGCGAGTGCGTCCATCGATGCGGACGGACCGTGCTCGCGGATGCCGCCTATCGCGGCGTCGAGCAGTTCTTCGCGCCGATCGGCGCGTACGGCCGTGCGATCAAGGTGGCGCTGGTCGCGCCTCCCGCGTCGTTCCTGGCGGTGTTCAGTGCGCGTGGGCTGTTCGTCCGTCACTGTTACGCACGGTAACGTTACTGACGGTAACAGTCAATTGCATTTTCAGTGACTTACGCCAGGTCGTGCGCAGACAACCCTTCCCATAGGTCAAGGTCAGGAGCTCGGGACAGCAACGTGCGGCAGCCTTCGGCCATCTCGACCATGTCGGGGGAGTCGAAGTGTGCTTGCTGCGCGTCGGGTGAATCCCACTTCTGGATCAGCAGGAAGCGACCGGTGTGGGTGACGGAAGCGACGAGATCGATGTTGCGGCATCCGGCGTGGCCTCGGGCCAGCACGACGTATTTCGACAGCACGCCGAGCAGTCGGCCCGTCGCCGCTTCGTCCACCGCGTCGAGGCGCAACGTAACCACTGTCAGTTCGACGTCATCGGCCATAACTATCGACGCTATCGATCTCTCGAGCGAGTTTTGGGAAAGGTGGCAGGAATCCCCAGGCAGGACGGTGAATCTTCAGATTGCGGGCGCTGGGGGGCATCATCGCCAAAATGCCGTATTCCAGACATTTCGTCTGGGGCTTGACACCTTCCGTATGGTGGCATGGCTATTAGGAGTGCCGGGGGCCGGCGCTTCCGGGAATACCAACCCTGCAAAGCAGCGTTGTAAATAGGCCTGGATTCTGCAACCAGGACCGAGACATACAAAAAGGAACTACGTGGCGAAGGAACGAGTAGAGCGGGACGAAGAAGACCTCGTCCGCCTGTATCTCACCGACATTGGGCAGTATCCACTGCTCACCAAGGACGACGAGGTTCGGCTGGCGCAGGCCATCGAGGCTGGCGTAGCCGCCCGCACCGAGACCGAAAATACGAAGGCGAAGGACCTCACTGCAGCGCGCAAGCGTGAGCTGCGGCGTGCGGTCCGTGCGGGCGACGATGCCCAGCGCACCTTTGTGCAGTCAAACCTCCGTCTGGTGGTGTCGATCGCCAAGAAGTATCAGGCGTCGGGCCTCCCGCTCCTCGACCTGATCCAAGAGGGCAACCTCGGACTTATGCACGCGGTCGAGAAATTCGACTGGCGCAAGGGCTTCAAGTTCTCGACATATGCAACGTGGTGGATCCGTCAGGCAATCACCCGCGGCATCGCCAACACAGGTCGCACGATCCGTCTGCCAGTTCACGCCGGCGACACCCTCGCTCGTCTGCAGAAGGCGCGCTCGCGCCTCGAGCTCAAGTACGGCCGCCC
>JBKJQZ010000194.1:0-21678 GCA_046594835.1 Acidimicrobiales bacterium
GATCGTGCAGGCGTACCGCGACTCGCGTTCGGTGATTGCTGCGCTGTCGCGCATCAGCGGGCCCGACGCGCCGTTCAAGTTTTTTCAGGCGCTCGGCGCCGAGCCCATCCGCGCCGGTGCCCGCGCCCATGTGATCGACGAATCGCTGCGGACGCTGGGCTTCACCGGCGTGGCCGACCTCGAAGCGAAGTGGCGCGACGGCCGCTGAGAAATAACGGTTCTGGAATTCGGAGCCGGTTCCCTAATCTGGCGTGATGGCTGACCAGAGCACTGTCTCGCTCCCAGATGGCTCCGAACGGACCCTGGAGAACGGCGCGACGACGGCGGATCTTGCTGCGTCCATCGGGAAGCGGCTTGCGGCCGATGCCGTGGCGGCGGTTGTGAACGGCGACGAGGTGGATCTGGGTGTGGCCTTGCCCGATGGCGCGTCGGTCGCAATCGTGACCGCCGGGACCGACGAAGGGCGTCACGTGCTGCGGCATTCGACCGCCCACGTACTGGCCCAAGCCGTGACCCAACTGTGGCCCGGCGCGAAGTTCGCGATCGGTCCGCCGATCGAGAACGGCTTCTATTACGACTTCGACCTGCCCGGCGGCGTGCACTTCCTCGAGGAAGACCTGGAACGGATCGAGGAGCGCATGCGCGAAATAGTGCAAGCCGACCAGCCCTTCGTTCGCCAGGAGCACAGCGTTGCTGAAGGCCTCGCGCTGTTCGCCGACCAGCCTTACAAATGCGAGATCATTCAGGGCGTCGACTCGGCCGAAGGTGCGGGCGACGGCGTGGTGACCAGCTACCGCAATAGCGATGACTTCGTGGATCTGTGCCGCGGCCCACACGTTCCCTCCACCGCCAAGCTCGGCCACTTCAAGCTCATGCGCGTGGCCGGCGCGTACTGGCGTGGCGACGAGCACAAGCAACAACTCCAGCGCATCTACGGCACTGCCTGGGAATCAAAGAAGGCGCTAGCCGAACACCTCGAGCGCCTCGTCGAAGCAGAGAAGCGCGACCATCGCAAACTCGGCGCCGAGCTGGATCTGTTCAGCTTCCCGACCGAGATCGGAAGCGGTCTACCCGTGTTCCATCCCAAGGGCGGCACGATCCGTCGGCTCATGGAGGATTACTCGCGCAAGCGCCATGAGGAGGCGGGCTACGAGTTCGTCTTTACGCCCCACGTCACCAAGGCGGGGCTGTTCGAAACCTCAGGCCACCTGCAGTGGTTCGCCGACGGCATGTTCCCGCCGATGGAACTCGAAGGCGTGTCGTATTACGCCAAGCCGATGAACTGCCCGTTCCACGCGCTGATCTTCCGGGCGCGTGGACGCTCCTACCGCGAGCTGCCGCTGCGAATGTTCGAGTTCGGCACCGTCTATCGCTACGAGAAGTCGGGCGTGATCCACGGCCTCACACGCGTGCGCGGCATGACCCAAGACGACTCCCACATCTTCTGCACCCGCGAGCAGATGGCGGGCGAGCTCGCGAGCCTGCTCACGTTCGTCCTCGATCTGCTGCGCGACTTTGGGCTCGACGACTTCTACCTGGAGCTGTCGACCAAGCCCGAGGGCAAGGCGGCGGGCACCGACGCCGAGTGGGACGACGCGATCAACGTGCTCGCTGACGTGGCCAAGGGTGAAGGCCTCGAACTTGTAATGGACGAGGGCGGCGGCGCGTTCTACGGCCCGAAGATCTCGGTGCAGGCCCGCGACGCGATCGGTCGCACCTGGCAGATGTCGACCATCCAGCTCGACTTCCAGCAGCCCAAGAACTTCGAGCTGACCTACGACGCGGCCGATGGCACTCGCCAGGCGCCGGTAATGATCCACCGCGCGCTGTTCGGTTCCGTCGAGCGTTTCTTCGCCCTGCTCGTTGAGCACTACGCGGGGGCGTTCCCGGCGTGGCTCGCGCCCGTGCAGGTGACGGTGCTGCCCGTTGGTTCGGACCACCTGGACTACGCGCATTCGGTCTATGACCGCCTCAAGACCGAAGGCTTCCGGGTCGAGATGCACGCGGCCGACGAGCCGTTGGGGGCGCGGATCCGTCGCGACAAGATGCAGAAGCTGCCCTACGTGTTGGTGGTCGGCGGCGACGACGCGTCGGCTGGCACGGTTGGCGTGAACCAGCGCGGCTCGGAGCGCCCCGAGCGCGACGTGAGCGTCGACGATTTCGTCGCTCGCCTGCGTGCCGAAGTCGACACGCACTCGTGACCCTCGAGCGGGTCTTCGCCGGTTGGCGGAACATGTACGTCACCAACGTCGCCCAAACCGAGCCCGGCGCGTGCCCGTTCTGTGACCTATTCGACACAGACGTCACCGATCGCGAACGCCTCGTGGTGCACCGGGGTCAGACGTGTGTGGTGTTGCTCAACCTGTATCCGTACGGGTCGGGGCACCTGCTGGTCATGCCGATCCGCCACGTCGCCGATCTGCACGAGCTGCGAGACGACGAGCGGGTTGAGTTCTTCTCGCTGGTGGTCGATGCGACCGTCGCGCTGGCTAGCGCATACGGTCCCGACGGCATGAACGTGGGCGCGAATCTCGGTCGGGCTGCGGGCGCCGGCGTACCCGGGCACCTGCACTTCCACGCGCTGCCGCGCTGGGCGGGCGACACCAACTTCATGACCACGGTCGGCGAGACGCGGGTCATTCCCGAAGACCTCTCGGCCACCTACGACAAGGTGCATCTCGCATGGCCGGGCCAATGACGAATACCGGAGCCACCGGCGATCAGCTTCCCGCCGATCTCAACCTCGACGAGTACGTCGGTGTTGCGACGTTCCCGGACCCGGGCCGTCGCCGTCTCGTTGGCTTTGGTTGGGTTGTAACCGGTGCGATTGCGTTCGCGATTACCGCGCGCTCGGGCACCGACGGCGTGCTCGTCAACAAGGGCCTCGTCGGCTTTGCGATCGGGTGCACGATCATCGGTCTCTATCACGTGATCGCCGGCACCAAGCTCAGGTTCCGCGAGACCGACGCGCTCGCCATCGCATCCAAAGAGGTTGGCTTCCCCATCGGCCATGCGTCCGCGCAACTCGGCTTCCACGGGCTGTTGGCGCGCCCGATCTGGCGCATCCTGGTGTACTCGGCCGATAACCCGCCCACCAAGCGGGGCATGGTGCTGATCAACGGCCGCGACGGAACCGTCCTGGGCAACTACGTGGAAGACAACCCCGAAGGCCCCGAAATCTGGGCGAACGCCTAACTCACCCCGACTCGTAGTGTCGACGGCGCGATGTCGTAGTGGTCGTGGGCGGCGGTGAAGCTCCCGCGGCCACCGGTGATGGAACGCAGATCGATCGCATAGCGACGGAGTTCCGCAGTCGGTACCACTGCCGTGATGGTGACGCGGTGGCCGTCGGGCGACGTGTCGGTTTCCTGCACCCGTCCGCGTCGGGCGTTGAGGTCGCCCATCACGTCACCCTGCTGCGACATCGGTGTCGTCACCCGCAGGCACGACAGGGGCTCGAGCAGGACTGGTCCTGCGTTCGCCATTGCTTCGTGGAGTCCATGGGCTCCCGCCATCCTGAAGCTCATCTCAGAGCTGTCAACGGGGTGGTACTTGCCGTCGGTGAGCGTGACCTCCAGGTCGACGATCGGGTGGCCGAGCGGGCCTCCGCGCGCCATTGCCTCTTGGATGCCTTTCTCGACCGCCGGGATGAACTGACGGGGGATGGCCCCTCCCACGATTTTGTCCACGAACCGAAAGCCTTCGCTGCGCGGCAGGGGAGCGATAGTGATCGTGCACACGCCGAACTGGCCGTGGCCGCCGCTCTGCTTCTTGTGCTTACCTTCGGCGGTCGCAGCCTGCGTGATGGTCTCGCGGTAGGCGACGGCGACCTCCTCGGTCACGACCTCCACGCCGAATTTCCGCGTGAGGCGTTCGCTGATGACCGCGAGGTGCGTCTCGCCGGCGCCGCCGAGCAGCGACTGGTGCGTCTCCTCGTTGCGCTCGACGACGAGCGTTGGGTCTTCTTCCTGCAAGCGGTGCAACGAGGTCATGAGCTTGTCTTCGTCGCCCTGGGACTTTGGCTTTATCGCGATCCACAGCGCCGGCGCGGCCGCCGCGGGCATGGGAGCGCGCACCGGCTTGCCTTTCGGTGCCAGCGTGTCGCCCGTCGCACTGTCGGCGAGCTTTGCGACCGCCACCAGATCGCCTGCGGGTACCTCAGTTACCGACTCGTGGTCCTTGCCGCGCAACGTGAACAGACTGTGCAGACGCTCGTCTGAGCGCGTCCGTGAGTTGGTCAGCACCGTGTCGGCCTTGATCGTGCCGCTGCACACCTTGAGCAGCGACACGCGGCCAACGAAAGGGTCCGTGATCGTCTTGCCGATTACGGCGAGCGGTTCGCCGTTTGGATCACACGGGACGTCGGTCTCGATGTCGCCCGCGAACACGTGCAACGCAGGGCGAGCCATAGGCGACGGCGCGATCTCGTTGAAGAACTGCGCGAGACGGTCCACGCCGATTCGTCGCGTGGCCGAGCCGCACACGACTGGGAACACCGTTGCGTCGGCCACGCCTTGCGCGAGCGTCTTCTCCAGTTCCTCGAACGACGGGACGTCGCCTTCGAGGTAGCGCTCCATGAGCGCGTCGTCGCCCACGACGATGCCTTCAACCAGCGCGTCGTGCACTACGTGTTCGGTGTTGGCGAGCTCGGGCGGCACGTCGTGGGATTGGCCGACGCCGTCGACGTCGTAGATGAAGGCCTGGTCGCTCAGCAGGTCGATCACTCCACGGAAGTCGGCTTCTTCGCCGATGGGCAATTCGAGCGGAGCGATACCAGCGCCGAAGCGTTCGCGGAGCTGCTCGAGCGTTCGGTCGAAGCTGGCCCGCTCCCGATCGAGCTTGTTGATGAAGATCATCCGGGGAAGCCCGAGCGCAGCGGCGGCCTCCCACGCGGCTTCGGTTTGGACCTCAACACCGTCCACCGCGCTGACAACAATGACGGCGAGGTCGGCCAAGGCCAGTCCCGCTTGGACCTCGGCGAAAAAGTCTGCGTAGCCCGGACAGTCGAGCAGGTTGAGCTTGACACCGTGGCTTTCAAACGCGGCGAGAGCCGTGGAGACCGAGAGATGGCGCTTGATCTCTTCGGGCTCGGTGTCGGTAACGGTCGTGCCGTCTTCTACGCGCCCGATCCGCTGGATAACCCCGGCGTCAGCTAGGAGCGCCTCAGCCAGGGTTGTCTTTCCGACGCCACCGTGCCCGACGAGGGCAACGTTGCGAATCTGGGCGGATGTGAACGTTTTCAAAGGCGTTCCCCCTGGCTGCTGGGTTTGTTGAGCCCGATTTGCGGGTGTGGGAGGGAGGTTAGATCTCTGGCGGGTACAATGCTCCCAGCATGTTTGACGGGCGCTTTAGAGGGAGCGTGGAACGCGTAACCGGCCCTGTCGCGCAGACGGTCGGCCGCAGCAGCATCACCGCTGACCACCTCACCGCAACAGGATTGGTTTTTGCCGTGGGCGCAACGCTTGCCGTCGGCGCGGGCCACCTCGCGCTCGGGACCGTGTTGTTCATTTTGGCTGCGTTGCCCGACATGTTCGACGGCGCCGTGGCTAAGGCCACCGGCACCGCGTCGGCTCGGGGCGCGTTCTTCGATTCGGTGGCCGACCGCGTCACCGACATGGCGATCCTTTGTGGCATTGCCTATTTCTTGGCGGGCCGCGACGGCGGGCGGGCCGCGCTGCTCCCGATGGTTGCTATGGCCATGGGCACGCTGGTGTCTTACGAGCGGGCCCGCGCTGAGAGCCTCGGATACACGGCCAAGGGCGGGCTGATGGAGCGGGCTGAGCGCACGATCGCGCTGATGTTCGGCCTTGCGTTCCCGGTGCTGCTGATTCCCGTGCTGTGGATGCTCGTGGTCCTCACCGCCATCACTGCCCTGCACCGTTTCGTCATGGTCTGGCGCCAGGCACCCAAGCCCACGCGGCCCAGCCGCGGTGGCCGTGCTCGCATTGCGCGCAGCGATCGCAATTCGTGGTCGGACCGAGCTGAGAAGTGGCGCGCTTGGCGTGAGCAGATGGCCGTCGACGGCCGTATGCGTTCGGGTGTGGGCCGTCGCGAGCGCGTCGCGCGCCGCCGCCGTCCTTCCGACCGCACCTAGCCAACCAAGACTCGCATGTCGCGGGCAGGTGAACTTCGGCGTCTTGCGCCGTACTACGGCTACAGGTTCATCGACGGCCTGGCGCGTGTCATCCCAACCTCTGTCGCCACCCGGGTTGGCTCCACGGCCATGCGCGCGATGACAAACCACGCGGGCGAGCGCACGCGGGTTGTGCGGGCGCACATGCGGCGCGTGCTCGGACCCGATGTAAGCGACGAGACCATCGACAACGCGACGCGTGACTGTTTCGCCGCGTACGGCCGCTACTGGGCCGAAGCGTTTCGCATCGCCACCCTGAGCCGGGCCGAGCTGGACGCGGGCATGGAGTGGGAAGGCATGGGCCACGTGGAAGCGGCGGTGGCCAAGGGCAACGGCGCGATTCTCGCGATGCCTCACATCGGCGGTTTCGACTGGGGCGGCGCGTGGTTCGCGGCCTCGGGTTACGACACGACCGTGGTGGCCGAAACGCTCGAACCGCCCGAGCTGTTCGCGTTCTTCAAGCAACTGCGTGAGAGCTTCGGTATGGAGGTCGTCGGCCTTGGCGACGCCGCGGGCTCGGCGATCATCCGTCGACTACGTAACAACGGGCTGGTCGGCCTCGTGTGTGATCGCGACATCGCAGGCACCGGCACCGAGGTCGAGTTCTTCGGCTACCCGACCACGATCCCTGCGGGGCCCGCCACCATTGCGCTGCGCACCGGCGCGGCGGTGTTGCCGTGCGCTGCCTACTTCGAGGCCAACGGCTTGCACCGCGGCGTGATCCGTCCGCCGCTCGAGATTGAACGCCGAGGTGGTCTTCGCGACGACGTGCAGCGCATCACCCAAGCCCTCGCCCACGAGTTCGAGCACCTCATCTCCGTCGCCCCCGAGCAATGGCACGTTCTTCAAAGCAACTGGCCCGATATTTAATTCGTTAGTTTTCGGGCATGCGCATCGGGATGGTCTGTCCGTACAGCCTGACCATCCCGGGCGGCGTGCAGATGCAGGTGTTGGGCCTAGCCCGTTCGCTGCGCGAACTCGGACACGCCGTGCAGGTGCTGGCACCGAGCGACGGGCCGCCGCCCGAAGCTGCGGTCACGCCGCTAGGTAAGTCGATCCCGTTTGCCACCAACGGGTCGGTCGCGCCGATAGCGCCCGACCCGTCTGCGGCGGTCCGCACCATGCGCGCGTTGCGGGCTGAACAGTTCGATCTCGTGCACGTGCACGAGCCGCTGGTGCCCGGCCCGGCTCTCACCGCGGTGTTGTCGTCCGACGCACCGATGGTCGGTACCTTCCACCGGGCAGGCGCCAGCACGGCCTACGCGTTGCTGCGGCCCATCGCCCGGCGGATCGCCAAACGTTTGGACGTGCGTGTGGCTGTCTCTGAGGACGCTCGGCGTACCGCCCACGAAGGTATCGGCGGCGACTACGAGATCTTGTTCAACGGCATCGACGTCGCACGCTTCTCTCACGCCGAGCCGTGGCCGACCGACGGGCCCACCGTGTTCTTCTTCGGGCGCCATGAGTCGCGCAAAGGCCTCGCCGTGTTGCTCGAGGCGCGCCACGCGCTCGGCCCCGACGTGACCTTCTGGATCGGCGGCTCCGGCCCTGAAACCGAACAACTCAAGGCGAAGGTTGGTGGCGACCCGCGGGTGAAGTGGCTCGGCCGCGTGTCAGACGCCGAACTGGCGCAGCGACTCGCGGGAGCTGACGTGGCGTGCCTACCGTCGCTGCACGGCGAGTCGTTCGGGGTAGTGCTGCTTGAGGCAATGGCGGCGGGAACCGCCATCGTCGCGAGCGACCTACCCGGTTACCGCGCCGTGGCCCGCCCCGACGAACACGCCATTCTCGTGCCGCCCAACGACCCCGGCGCCTTGGGCCTTGCGCTAAAGGAACTGCTGGCAGACGCCGACCGCCGCGCCACGCTGATCGCGGCCGGGCGCAGTCGCACCGCCGAGTTCGCAATGCCCAAGCTCGCCGCCGCGTACGCCGAGATCTACACCCGAATCCTGAGTCGGTAACGAACCCGTCCCGCGAACCGGGCGAAAAATCGCCAGATCGCGGGACGAGTTGCGTGGTCGGAGGAGTTGCACTCCAGACGCGCCGGACCCCCTCGGCGTGGTCAAGCCGAGGGGGTCCGGAAGAACCGACGGGGATCGGTTCAGAAGGTGCTGGTGGTGCTGTGGCGGTTGGTTACGCCGTGGCCCGGTTCGCCAGCACGAAGCGGCGAGAGGCGATGACGGCGATGGTCAGCGCCATGCCGAGCAGCGCCATCTGGGCGGAGCCACCAGTACGGGGCAGGGTGCCGTTGGTTGCAGCGACCGGGGTGGTGAAGCTGGCACCCGAGCTGATGCTCGCCAGCTTGATGGTTGCGCCGCCGCCGAGGACCGAGGTCACACCGTTGAGCAGACCGGTGAGGGTCGGCATCAGGGTGGACAGGACCGGCAAGTTGCCGCCGAGGCCAGTGATGACCGAGCCGATGCCGCCTGTGCCACCGAGGAGGCCACCGACGAGACCGTCGAGGTTCAGGGGCGGGGTGATCTTGGCCGTGAGGGCGCTGACGCCGGCGAGGGACTTGACGTAACCGCCGCCACTGGTGACGCCGGTGTTGGCGTCCTTGGCGAACAGGTTGACCTTTACGATGTTGGCAAGGTCAGGGCTGATCGTGCCGAGCACATCGGAGATGGTGCCGTTGACCGTGTTCAGGACGCCGTTGACCTGATCAAGGGTTGCGCCGAGGTCGAGACCCGGGATGGTGAGGCCACCGACCTTGAGGGCGCCGATCTTGGCGACGATGTCAGCGGCAGATCCGGCGACGGTGTCGCCCGCCTTGGTGATCGTGCCAACTTCGATGCCTTCGGCCCGGAGCAGGGTCAGTCCGTCAAGTGCTGACAGTGCGGTCGTCAGCACACCGGAGAGGAGCGCCTGGACCTGATCGATGACGCCGTTCACCGTGGCGATGACGTCGCCGACTGCGGGGACCGGAAGGCCAAGACCGCCGAGCACGCCGACCGTGACGGGGGCGAGCACCTGGTTGACGGTGCTGGAGGAAGCCTGCGTGGCGGCGTCGAGCTGCGCCTGCAGAGAGTCGATGGTGGTGTTGAGCTCAGCGACGAAGCCGTCGAGGGTCAGCGACGTCGGAACGCCGGCAACCGGCACACCCAGCGTGGCGAGGATGTCGCTCACGACCGGGACAGGCAGGCTCGTCAGCGGGATGCCCAGGCCGTTCAGCAGGGATCCGAGGTCAAGCACGTTGATGGCGCCGACCTTGATGGTGCGGCTGCCGTCGGCTGAGGCCGACTTGGCGTTGGTGCCGAGCACCGACTCCGCTCCGGCGGCCGAGATGAGGCCACCCACGAGGCTGATGTTGCCAAGCGCCGAGGTCAGCGCTGAACGGGCACCGTTGGCGTCAACCGCGGAGGTGAGGTTGGCCGGGGTGATCGCGCCACCGAGCAGGGCGAGGGGAACGTTCAGGCCGGCGGTGGGCTGCGCAAGGTTGAACGACGGACCAGCGACGGCGCCGCTGCCACCCGGGGTGCGGGACTCGACCACCGGCAGGCTGATGTTGTTCAGCGGAGCCGGAAGAACCGAGGACGTGAGCGACAGCGCATTGAGCTTGCTGAACGCTTCGGGCGAAGCGATGCTCGGGTCGATCGTCGAACGGGCTTCATCGGCGAGGACCTTGAGGTTCAGGAGCGAACCACCGGTGCCGAGAGCGACGTCGAGAATCGAGCTCGAGGTAGCGGACGTACCAACACCGGGGGTGCCGGCGTTCGCAGGACTGACCAATGTGGCAGCACCTACGAGTGAAATTGCGGTGGCAGCAGCTGCCATGCGGGCAATGCGCATTACGGGATCTCCCCAGGATGTCGGACGAATGTGTCGGGCACTACGTGTTGAGTACGCAGAGTGCAGGACCCCGGAGTGGTTCACCATCGCTCGTATGAGCCATTTGGTGGCACCCAAAGTGACTAGCCGGTAGTGACTAGTCATGAACCAGAAGCTGCCCTTTGCCCGATCGCGCCCGATTTTGCGCTGGCTCTATATCGGTCGAGCGCACCCCAACCGGACTATGCCGACGGATGGCGCAAACCGATGGGCGCACTAGGCAACGTGGTGTAGTCCGTTCGAACGCCCGGTCCCACCCGTACACTGAGCCCATGATTCTCCTTGTTCCTATCGTTTTGCTGGTCGTCTTCGGCCTCGTGTTGATGGCGATGTACAACCGCCTCGTTCGTCTGCGGAACCGCATCGAGAACGCGTGGGCGCAGATCGACGTGCAGTTGCAGCGCCGCAACGACTTGATTCCAAACCTGGTTGAGACCGTGAAGGGGTATGCGGCCCACGAGAAGGGCGTCCTCGAAGGCGTGACGCAGGCTCGAGCTGCGGGGATCAACGCGCAGGGTCCGGCGGAGAAGGCGGCCGCAGACAACATGCTGACCGGCGCGCTCAAATCTCTCTTCGCGGTTTCCGAGGCGTATCCCGACCTGAAGGCGAACACGAACTTCCTGGCTCTCCAGGAAGAATTGTCGGGCACCGAAGGCAAGGTCGCTTACGCGCGGCAGTTCTATAACGACGAAGTGCGCGGCTACAACACGGGCATCCAGTCGTTCCCGACCAACGTGCTCGCGAATAGTTTCGGCTTCAAGGAGCGCGAGTATTACGAGGCAGAAGACGACGCCCGGGGCGCCGTCGACGTGCAGTTCTAGCCAGCACCTCTCTTTATGTACGACCAAGTTGCGTCGAACAAACGACGCTCGATGTTCCTTATCGCGGGCTTCATCGTGCTTGTGCTGCTTGCGGCCTGGGCCTTTGAGCAGATCCTCGGTTTTGGTGTGGGTGCGCTCGTGCTCGCGCTGGTGTTCGCAGTCGGCTCGTCCGCTGCCGCGTACTGGAAGTCCGATGTCGTCGCGTTGCGCATGAGCCACGCAGAACCGGCTGACCCCACCGAATACGCGCGGCTCCACAACCTCGTTGAGGGCCTCTGCATCGCGGCGGGCCTGCCCAAGCCGCGGCTCTACGTCGTCGAGGACGACGCGCCGAATGCGTTTGCGACCGGACGAGACCCCCAGCACGCGGCCGTGGCCGTGACCACCGGCCTGCTCGCCAAGATGAACCGCATCGAACTCGAGGCGGTCTTGGCCCACGAGCTGAGCCATATCAAGAACTACGACATCCTCGTCTCGACGCTCGCCGTCACGCTGGTGGGCGTGATTGCGTTGATGGCGGACTGGGGTTTCCGGGCGATCTTCTGGGGCGGGGGCCGTCGCGGCCGACGCAACGGCCAAGACGGTGGCGGCCAGGCGGTGTTCGCAGTGGTCGGTTTCGCGCTTCTTATCTTCCTGCCCATCGTGGCGAAGTTGATGCAGCTTGCTGTTAGCCGTCGCCGCGAGTCCCTAGCCGACGTGTCGGGCGTCGCGATAACGCGCTACCCACCCGGCCTGATCTCGGCCCTTGAGAAGTTGAAGGACGACCAAACCATCGTGCACTCCGGATCCCGCGCCACTGCGCACCTATGGATCGAGGCGCCCGTCGCCCGCACGAACAGCGAAGGCAAGCTGGCCTGGGCCGGTCGGATGTTCAACACGCACCCGCCGCTCGAGGAGCGCATCGCCGCGTTGCGCGAATTATGAGACCGAGTCGGTACCGGAGCGGCCTCGTCGGCGTCGCGCTGGTGGGCGTGCTCGCCGCCGGCTGTTCGTCCAAAGGCGACGACGCGAAGCGCGCCACCGCCACAACGCGAGCGCCGTCGGAGGTAACCACGACCGTTGCGGAGGTGGCGAACGCGGCGCCCCTCACCGGCCTGGCGATCGACCCGGCCGTGCGCGCCCGGCCCGCGTTGGTGGTCAAGATCGACAACTACGCGCCCAAGTCCTATCCGCAGTACGGGATCGGCGCGGCCGACATCGTCGTGTGTGAAGGGGTCGAGGGCGGCATCACGCGTCTGGCGGCGATCTTTCATTCAAAGGACGCACCTGTCCTCGGGCCCGTTCGATCCGCCCGCTCGAGCGACCTCCACTTCGCCGTGCCGCTGGGCCGACCGCTGTTTGCGTACTCGGGCACAAACGGCAACTTCCAGAAGCTGATCGAAGAGTCACCTCTGATCGATCTGAGCCCAGGCAAGCTGCCGGGCGCGTACCGACGCGATGCTGCGCGCCCGGCCCCCTACAACCTGTTCTCGGGCACTGCGCAGTTCTACGCGGCAGCGCCGTCGGTCGCTACTGCGGCCAAGCCGTTGTTCCGCTTCGCGGGCGCGAACGCGCAGGGCGACGGCACGCCGGTCACCAAGCTCGACGTGCACTGGAAGATGCCCGACCGCGCCACCCGCACCGACGCCGCATGGACCTGGACCGGCACGAAGGCGAGTCGTGTGCAGTCTGGTCAGGCCACCACCGACGCCAACGGCCCCGCCGTCGCGCCCCGCAACGTGATCGTGCTGTTTGTGCAGTACTCCGACACGGGCGAGCGGGACCGGTCGAACTCAATCGTGCCTGAAGCAAAGCTCGAAGGCACGGGCGAGGCGTGGGTAATCCGCGACGGCAAGCTCACCAAGGGCAAGTGGGCCAAAGCCGACAACGCGTCGCCGGTCACGCTGACTGACAACGCGGGCAAGCCGATCGAGTTGCTTCCGGGACAAACCTGGATCGAGATGCCCGAGTCTGGGAACGCGACGGTTGCGTAAGCCGCGGCGCGTCGCCGCCGCGCTGCTGTGCGTCGCCGCCGTCGCGGCGGGGTGTTCGAACAAGCCCAAGAGTGCACTGCCCGCAGTGCCTCCGCCGGCCGACACAATCGCGACCACCACGACGCGGGCGACGGCGGTGTCGCCGCTTACGGGCGAGCAGGTGCCGATCGACGTCGCGAGTCGCGCCGCGGTAATTGTGAAGGTCGACAACTCGCCGCCGGCCCGTCCGCAGGCGGGCCTCAACGAGGCCGACCTGGTCTACGAGGAGCGAGTCGAAGGCTCCGTGGTCCGGTTCCTTGCGGTGTACCAGTCGAATGATGTCAAGGTGATCGGCCCCGTTCGTTCGGTCCGCTCGACCGACGCTGCGATCGTGGCGCCCCTCGGTGGGGTATTCGGGTTTTCCGGCGGCATCGCGCCCTTCAAGAGCAAGCTCGCGGCCACGGGCGTCGCGTTGGTCGAGGAGGGTGAGAAGTCCAGCGGCGTGGCGTTCAGGCCCGGGAAAAAGCGGCCCTACGCCACCTACGCGAACACCGAATTGCTGCGCCCGAAGGCCAAACCCACACCGCCGCCGTCGATGTTCCCGCGCCTCAAGGAGGCGGAGTCCTTTAGCGCTACGAACGGACCGACCGATGTGATCACTGCGGTGCGGGTCGTGTTCGGGTCACTCACCACGGCCGACTGGACCTGGGACGCCCGCGCCGACGCGTGGCTCCGCTCGACCAACAACACCGTGCACCTACTCGAAGGCGGTGCGCGCCTGTCGACCAAATGCCTGATCCTTCAGACCACCCGGTACGCATCAACGCCCTACACCGACCGGTCCAACGCGCCCGTCGATGAGGCCATCACTATCGGCACCGGCAAGGCGCTCGTGGCCTGCGACGGCCAGGCCGTGGACGCCACGTGGTCCAAGCCGTCGCTCAAGGCCGTCACCACCTACACCCACGCCGTCACGGGCAAGGCGATCCGCATCCCGACGGGCCGCGTGTGGGTCTCGTACGTGCCGACCAACGGCGCGGTCACGCTGCGGACGCCGGTGGTGCGCGGCACCACTACCACGGCGCCGTAAATCCGAATTAGGGCTTCGATTCGCCCCGAGTACGATTGACCCTATGAGCGAGCGAAATACCGGAACCGAACGCGTCAAGCGGGGGCTTGCCGAAATGCTGCGGGGTGGCGTGATCATGGACGTCGTTGATGCGGCCCAGGCCCAGATCGCCGAAGATGCAGGTGCTGTCGCGGTGATGGCGCTCGAGCGCGTGCCGTCTGACATTCGTCGCGACGGTGGCGTGGCCCGCATGAGCGATCCGGCGCTGATCGAAGGCATCAAGGAAGTTGTCACGATCCCGGTGATGGCCAAAGCACGCATCGGCCACTTCGCCGAAGCGCAGATTTTGCAGTCCCTCGGCGTCGACTTCGTCGACGAGTCCGAAGTGCTCACCCCGGCCGACGAGGCCCATCACATCGACAAGTGGGCCTTCGACGTGCCGTTCGTGTGCGGTGCGACCAACCTCGGTGAGGCGCTGCGTCGTATCAGCGAGGGCGCGGCCATGATCCGTTCCAAGGGCGAAGCCGGAACCGGCGACGTGGTGCACGCGGTGCGTCACCTGCGTTCGATCCTTGGCGACATCCGCGCCATTGGTACCGCCGATCAGCCCGAGCGTTACCGCTGGGCCAAGGAACTGCAGGCGCCGATCGGTCTCATCGAGGAAGTCGCGTCGCTGGGCAAGCTGCCGGTTCCGATGTTCTGCGCCGGCGGCATCGCCACCCCCGCGGATGCCGCGCTTGTGATGCAGCTCGGCGCCGAAGCCGTGTTCGTGGGCTCAGGCATCTTCAAGAGCGACGACCCGGCGCGTCGCGCCGCAGCCATTGTCGAGGCGACGACCCACTACCTCGACGCCGACGTTGTGGCCAAGGTCAGCCGCGGCCTGGGTGAAGCGATGCGCGGCATCGACGCCGCCTCGATCGAAACCCCGCTCGCAAACCGCGGCTGGTAGGTCAGGTGCCCCCAGGTGCTGGTCGGCATCGTTGCAGTGCAGGGCGCCGTACGCGCACACGCTGACGCGTTCGCGCGCCTCGGCGTTCGAACCGTCGCCGTAAAGACGCCCGATCAACTGCACGCCGTCGACGCGCTCGCGCTGCCGGGCGGCGAATCGACGACCATGTCGATGTTGCTCGACTCGTCGGAGCTATTCGAACCGTTGCAGAAGGTGCTCGACGACGGCATGCCCGCGCTTGGCACCTGCGCCGGCATGATCCTGCTTGCCCGCGAGATCCTCGACGGCCGCGCCGACCAGCGCAGCTTCGGGGCCATCGACATCGGTGTGCGCCGCAACGCGTGGGGCCGCCAACTCGACAGCTTCGAGGCGGACCTCGAGGTTCCGGTGCTGGGCGACGAAGTCTTCGATGCGGTGTTCATACGGGCGCCACGGGTCGAGCGGGTAGGCGACGACGTTGAGGTTCTCGCGTCGGTCGACGACGAACCCGTACTGTGCCGGTCGGGATCAGTGCTCGTAGCCAGTTTCCATCCGGAGCTATCGAGCGACTTACGTATTCACAAGCTGTTTCTTCAAGGAGTCACGTCATGAGTGGGCACTCAAAATGGGCGACGATCAAGCACAAGAAAGGCGCGGCCGACCAAGCCCGGGCGAAGGTGTTTGCCAAGTTGCTACGCGTCGTGGAAGTCGCAGCCCGCGAAGGCGGCGGCGACGTGACCATGAACGCGTCGCTGCGCTCGGCCGTGGCCAAGGCGCGTGAAAGCTCGGTGCCGGCCGACAACATCGACCGCGCCATCAAGCGGGCCACGGGCGCACTTGACGGCGTGCACTACGAGCCCGTTATGTACGAGGGCTACGCGCCCGGCGGGGTGGCGATGCTTGTCGACGCGCTCACCGACAACCGCAACCGCACCGGTAGCGACATCCGATCGATTTTCGCAAAGGCCGGCGGCGCCATGGCCGAGCCCGGTTCGGTGGCGTGGCAGTTCGAGCGCAAGGGCGTGATCATGGTTTCGGGCGCCGTGATCGAGGACGACCTCATGAACGTCGCCCTCGAAGCCGGCGCCGAAGACATTGCCCAGCAGGGCGACGCCTGGCAGGTCACCTGCGCGTCGAGCGACCTCACCGCGCTCCGCGCTGCGCTCGGGGAAGCGGGTATCCACGTCGATTCCGCCGAGTCCACGATGCTCGCCCAGAACAACGTGCCCGTCACCGAAGAGAACGTCGTCAAGCAGGTTCTTCGCCTCCTCGATGCCCTCGAAGACAACGACGACGTCCAAAACGTTTACGCCAACTTCGACATCTCCGACGAACTCTTCGCGACCCTGGCCTGACCGAAGCTGCCGCCCCCCGTCGTTTCGTGTCTCCGAACTGTCGTGAATCAGCAACGTCCAAGGGCTCTCAGCGACGTTTCGGTGCCACCAAATCTTCTGTGCAAACCTGGGTTGATGCGCGACAACTTTGAAAGCACCGTGGCCTGACGATGGCAGTTGCGATTGGCCAAGAAGCGCCGGACTTCACGTTGCTGGGGACTGGTGGCGTGTCCTACACGCTGTCGGAACTGCGCGGCACGCCGGTGGTGCTCGCGTTCTATCCGGGCGACAACACGCCTGTGTGCACCAAGCAGCTCGACTCGTATCAGGGCGACCTCGGGGGGTTTGAGGCGGTGGGCGCCAAGATGATCGGTCTCAGCCCGCAGTCAGTCGAGAGCCACGACGAGTTCTCATGCAAGCGGGGCTACGGCTTCCCGCTGCTGGCAGACACGGACAAGAAGGTGGGCGAGGCCTACGGCGTAGTCGGCCCGCTCGGGTTCTACCGTCGCTGCGTGTTCGTGATCGACGCCGCTGGCGTGATCCGCTACGTCCACCGCGCCGTCGCCGGTCTCACCTTCAAGGCCTCGAGCGAACTGATCGAAGCGGTCAAAGCCGCTTCGTAAACGGGTCCGCTGGTCCACCACTGCGTGACACCCGAGGATTACGCTGCACGAACGCATGTTCGTTCTAGGCATTGACCCGGGGTTGTCGCGCTGTGGCTACGGCGCAGTCCGCGTCGACGCGTCGGGCCGCATGGTCGCCGAGGCGGCGGGCGTGATGCGTACCGACAAAGACGCGCCGCTGCCGCGTCGGCTCTCGATCCTGATGGCCGATCTGCGCTCGCTGCTCGACGAATTGCACCCCGACGCCGTGGCCGTGGAAAAAGTGTTTTTCCAGACAAACGTGCGCACCGCGATGTCGGTCGGACAAGCGAGCGGGCTCGCACTGGCTCTGGCCGACGAGCGGGGGTGCGAGGTCGCCGAATACACCGCGAACGAAGTGAAAGCGATCGTGGCGGGCTATGGCGCCGCGACCAAGGAGCAGGTACAGCGGATGGTGCAGTCCCAACTCAACCTGGCCGAGGTTCCCAAGCCGCCCGACGCGGCCGATGCCCTCGCGCTTGCCCTCACACACTGCACCCTCGGTCCGCGTCGCCAACGACTGTCGTTGCCTCTGCCGGCGGGCGGGGGATCGGCATGATCGGGTCGCTGCGAGGCATCGTCCTTGACCGTTCGGCCGACGGGGACATGCTCGTCGAGGTCGGCGGCGTCGGCTACCGCGTCACCGTGCCGCCCCGCACGCTCGCAGCCGCCGGCGAACTCGGCGAACCCGTCTTCTTGCACGTGCACACCCACGTGCGTGAAGACGCCATTGTGCTGTACGGATTTAGTTCCGGAGAGGAGCGCTCGACCTTCGAGTCGCTGCTGTCGGCCCACAAGGTCGGCCCGTCGCTGGCGATCTCGATAATCAGCCACCTCACGCCGATGGCCTTGCGCCGGGCGATCGCGTCCGACGACGTTGCGGCCCTGTGCGCAGTGCCGGGCGTAGGCAAGACCACTGCCGCGCGGCTCGTGCTCGACCTGAAGAACAAGCTCGTCGGCGAGCTCGACGCCGAAGCGATGCTCGCCGCAGTTCACGGCGACGCTGCACCCATCGGCGCGCGCGCCGACGTGCGCACGGCGCTCGCCAACCTCGGTTACGGACCCGACGAGATCACCTTCGCAATCCAGGATCTGCCCGACGAAGACGACGACGCGTCGTCGCTGCTGCGCGTCGCGCTCAAAACCCTGGCGGGAGCCCGCTAATGGCCCGTGAGGAACTGCTTGGAGCGGGATCAGATGTCGTCGAGCGCGCCGAAGAAGTGACTCTGCGGCCCCGCCGCTTGAGTGAGTTCGTCGGCCAGGCCGAGACGCGGGCCCACCTCACGATCCTGCTCGAAGCGGCGCGTCGGCGGGGGAACCCGCCCGACCACGTGCTGTTCGCGGGCCCGCCCGGACTGGGCAAGACCTCGCTGGCCGGGATCATCGCGGCCGAGATGGGCGTCAACCTGCGCATCACGTCCGGCCCCGCAATCGTGCGCGCCGGCGACCTCGCCTCGATCCTGACCGACCTGCAGGCCGGGGACGTGCTCTTCATCGACGAGATCCACCGCCTGCCCCGCACTGTGGAGGAGGTGCTCTACCCGGCGATGGAGGACTTCCAGCTCGACGTCGTGCTCGGCAAAGGCCCGGCCGCCCGTTCGCTGCGGCTCGACCTGCCCGCCTTCACCCTGGTTGGCGCCACCACCCGCACCGGCCTCGTGAGCGCGCCGATGCGCGACCGCTTCGGGCTGGTGGCCCGACTCGATCACTACCCGCCCGAAGACCTCCAAATCATCGTTGATCGCGCCGCGGGCATCCTCGGCGTACCGATCACGCCGGAGGGTGCAGGCGAGATCGCGCGGCGCTCCCGCGGCACGCCCCGCATCGCGAACCGGCTCCTCAAGCGCGTCCGAGACGTCGCCGAAGTGCACGGAGACGGCACCATCAACGCGGATGCCGCACGCGAAGGACTGGCTCTTTACGGCGTCGACGAACTCGGCCTGGACAAGGTCGACCGTGCGGTCCTGCGGGCGCTGTGCGTGAGCTTCGGCGGCGGTCCGGTGGGGTTATCGACCCTGAGCGTCGCCGTGGGGGAGGAACCTGAGACCGTCGAAGACGTGCACGAGCCGTTCCTGTTGCTCAGCGGCTTCTTGATCCGTACCGCCCGCGGTCGGGTAGCGACCCCAGCGGCGTGGCGCCACATTGGGCTCGATCCGCCCGCAGCCGGGCCGAATGCGTCCGAAGCTGTGGGATTGTTCGACCCGGAGGCCTAAAAAGCGCTGTCCCTTAGGGGATGGCGACGTAGACGCACCACGACCGGTCAAGCTGATCTGAGATCAGGCAGATGTGACGCCGATCTGGGCCAGCAAGGGCCGGAAACCTGTCGAGCAGCGGGTTCAGCGTGCTCATGCTGTCCGCCGGCAGTGCGCTTATGTCGGCGCTCGTTGGGCTTGCGTTGCCGAGCGCGTCGGCGTGGGCCGCGGGAGTCAGCGCACACGCGGCTGCTACGGCTGCTGCGATAACCAAGAGTCGTTTCATGTGCCCGGAATCGTTAGAGGGGTGGCCTTGGCGAAGTCGGTGCCCAACGTAATGCCACCAGCTTTGAAGCCGGATGGATCGTTCTCTGAGCGTGCCTTGCCGTCGGCGGCGTTGCCACGGGCAACCGATACGGGTGCGTCGGCGGCTCCATCGCTCGGCACGAGAACCGGAGCGACCGCCGCCCCGGTGGGTGCGATGTTTGCCGAGGGTGCGGCCGACCCGACGGCGGGCGACGAAATCGCTTCGACCCGCACTACGTGGGGAGTGGTGGCGGGAGTGGTCGCCTGCGGGTGAGCGCCGAGCGTAAGGCCACCGGCCACCGCGGCGACGCCAGCGGCGCCCGCGCACGCCACAGGCAGCGCGTGCGACGAAAGGTCGTGCAAACGGGCCCGCGCCGCGACGAGGCCACGGATCGCGACGCCGAAGAAGGGCAGTGCAGCGAGGCGATGGTCGTCGCCCGCGATTGCCATGAATTCACGCTTCAACGCCTTACGGGCCCGGAACAGCAGCGCTTCGACGGTACCCATCGTGACGTTGTAGTGATCGGCGATCTGTTGGTAGGTCCAGCCGTGGGTTTCGCGGAGCTCGAGCACCTCGCGGTGGCGCGGGCCGAGGTGCTCCAACGCCTGCGCAAGGTAAGCGAGGTCGACGTTGTCGACAATCTGCTGCTGGCCGCCTTCCACACCGCCGAGGTCGACCTCTGCGGTGGGTTCGGTGCGAGCGATGCGACGATGGCTGTCGATGCAGAGGCGGCTCGCGATAACGGTCAGCCAGGGATAGAAGCGACGCTCGCCAGCGAAACGCGGCATGGCCGAGAAGGCACGAGCGAAGGCTTCTTGGGTGATCTCCTCTGCTTCGTGCGCGTTGCCAACACGACGAAGACAAAAGCGCAGAAGGCGGGCGTAGTACCGGTCGTAGAGGTCGCCGAAGGCCCGATGATCTCCTGCCTGGCAAAGCTCAACCAAGCTGCGATCACGAACTAGATCGACATCATCAGCGCGGACAGCCACTAGCACCCAACCCGATCACTCACCCAACCCTGCGGAACGCACAGGGTAGCGATTTCCACGCCTCCCGTACAGGCATGTCTTCGCCCTGGCCTCCGTGAACTCCTTGAAGACGGTGCGAGAAGTTTGAGGCCGTACGCTCTCGGGGTCATGCGGGTCGCCGAATTGCGTTACGAATTGCCCGAATCGGCCATCGCGCAACGTCCGCTCGAGCCCCGCGACGCGGCCCGGATGTTGACCGCTCTCGGTGGCCGCGATCTCGCCCACAACCACGTGCGCGACCTACCGCGCTTGCTTGGCCCCGGTGATTTGCTCGTGGTCAACGACACCCGGGTGATCCCGGCCCGGCTCAACCTTCACAAGGCGACGGGCGGCGCCGTGGAGGTACTGCTGCTGAGTCCTCGGGACGGGGCCCATCACAGCTGGGAGGCCCTGGTAAAGCCGAGCAAGCGCGTGGCGGCGGGCTCCGAACTGGTGAACGCGCAGGGCCAGGCCGTGGTGCGCGTAGGCGAGGTGATCTCGGACGAGGGCAGCCGAACGGTCGAACTCATCGGGGCGACCTCGATCACCGCGGCCGACGCGCTGGTGGAGGACCTGGGCGTGATGCCGCTGCCGCCCTACATCCACGAGCCGCTGGCTGACCCGTCCCGCTACCAAACCGTCTACGCCCGTCACCGAGGCTCGGTCGCCGCACCAACCGCCGGCCTCCACCTCACTGATGATGTACTCGCGGGTTGTCGCGCCGTGGGTGCCCGAATCGTGAGTGTGACCCTCGACGTGGGTCTCGGCACGTTCCGGCCGATGAGCACCGAGCACGTCGAGGACCACCACATGCACGCCGAGCGCTACCGGATCCCCGCCGCAACCATCGAGGCGCTTGCGGAAGCAGAACGCGTCGTGGCGGTCGGCACCACGGCGTTGCGCAGCCTGGAGGCCTGGGGCGCAACCGGCGAGGCCGCAGGCGAAACCCGTCTGTTCATCCACGGCGACTACGCATTCCGGGTGGTCGACCGCCTGCTCACCAACTTCCACCTGCCGGGTTCGTCGCTACTGGCCCTTCTCGACTCGTTTACCCGAGGTGCCTGGCGGAACCTTTACGCGGAGGCGCAGGCCGAGGGCTACCGCTTCTTGTCCTTCGGCGACGCGATGCTGGTTGATCGCGCCTCGTGAGTTCCCGCACGCCGCTAACGGTTGCGGCGATCGACGGTGCCGCCCGCACCGGTTACGTCACCACGGCCCGCGGCAGCTTCCGCACCCCGGCGTTCATGCCGGTCGGCACCCGGGGTTCGGTTCGGGCCGTCGACGCCGCAGATATCCGGTCGGTCGGCGCCGAAGTGATGTTGTCGAATACGTACCACCTGATGCTGCGACCCGGAGCCGATGTCGTGGCCGAACTCGGAGGGCTTGGGGAGTTCAGCGGTTGGCGGGGCCACACCCTGACCGACTCGGGCGGGTTCCAGGTGTTCTGGCTCAACCCGAAGGTTGAC
>JBKJQZ010000318.1:0-12482 GCA_046594835.1 Acidimicrobiales bacterium
CTCCAACAGTCGAAGGCCAACTACGCAGGGGGAAGTGCGTCCCCCCATTCTAGGTGAACACACGTTCGAGTCAACCCCCAATCTGTGGAGTTTCTGACCTACTGGAAGTGCGCGGCAACCTCGGTCATGAAGAGGTCGCAGGTGTCCTTGCGCCGCTGCAGTGAACCCATCGTGAAGTCCGGGATGATGATCTCGTCGGCGCCCGCGTCTTTGTATGCGCCGATGATGTCGACGACCTCATTGGGCGTGCCGATGATCGCGGCGCGCCCGGGGTCACCCGCGCGCTTGTCCTTCAACCAGGCTTCGTCGGTTGAGAGGAACAGCAGCGCCTGGGTCGACACCGCGATCTCGCTGCGGTCGCGACCGATGGCGTCGCAGTGCTGACCGAGCACCGACAACTTGTGAGCGAGCACCTCGGGTGAGGTCCACGCGTTCCACTCGTCCGCGTACTTGGCCGCGATCTTGAGCGTGCGCTTCTCGCCGCCACCACCGATGAGGATTGGCATCGCCATCTGCACGGGCACCGGCTGGTTCGGTGCGTCGACCACTTCGAAGTAATCGCCCTTGAAGCTGGTGCGCTTCTCGCGCAGCATGAGCCGGACCACCTCCACCGCCTCTTCGAAACGGTCGAGTCGTTCCTTGATCGAGCCCAGTTCGATGCCGTAGGACTGGTGCTCGTTCTCCTGCCACCCGGCACCGAGGCCAAGGAGCAGTCGGCCGCCGCTCATGTTGTCCACGGCGGCCGCGATGTTGGCCAACACTGCGGGGTGCCGGTACGTCACGCTGGTCACCAGCGGAGCGAGACGAAGCCGCGGGACCGCGGCGGCCAGACCGGCGAGGACCGACCAGCACTCGAGCGTCGGGCCGTCGAGCGGCGTGGCGTCGCCGCCATTGGGCATGAAGTGATCGGCGTAATAGACGCCGTCCCAGCCGGTCGCCTCGCAGTGCAAGGCGAGGTCGAGAATCTCGGCCCACGAGCGCGCCGGCGACGGCCAAATTGAGAATCGCATGACCTGCACAGTACGAGACAACGCGTGGCTGAGTTAGGGCAACGGTTGGTCTGCCGGCGCACTGGCCGCGAGCATGATCGAGCCAAGCACCGCAGCGATGACCGAGGCCGCTAAGACACCGACGCGCGCGGCGTCGGCGAGTTCGGCGCTCTCGAAGGCGAGACCGGTCACAAAGAGCGAAACGGTGAAGCCGACCCCGCCGAGCGCGGCAACCCCCAAGACGTGACGCCAGCGCATGTCGTCGGGCAACGATGCCACCCCTAGGCGGGTGCCTACCCATGCACCCCCCGTTATGCCAACGAGCTTGCCCACGACCAAGGCCCCGACGACTGCGACGATCGCTCGACGCGACGATGCTGCGTCGAACAAGTCGCCGCCGAGGGAGACGCCCGCATTTGCTAGCGCAAAGACCGGCAGGATGAAAAAGCTGACCGTCGGGTGCAACCTCGCCTCGAGAAACTCGGCGGGCGACACGCTCTCACGCGCAAGGATCGTCATCTGCTGCATCTCCACGGCGTCGGGCTCGTCGGCTAGTCGCTCGGCCCAGCGGCGCACGGTGGCCCCCGGAGCCAGCGCCACGGTTGGCGTGGCAAAGGCCAGCGCGACACCCGCGATCGTCGCGTGCAGCCCCGATTCGTAGACGCCGAGCCAGGTGACGAGCGCGAGGAACAGATACGCCGGAACCCAGTCGACGCGAAGCTGACGGAGGGCAACCGTCGTCGCCAGCGCCGCCACGGCAATGACAAGGCCCGTGGGGTGGAATCCGTCGCCGTAGAACACCGCGATGACGAGAATCGCTCCCAGGTCATCGACCACGGCGAGGGTCAAGGCAAAGAGCTTTAGGCTCTGCGGGACGCGGGAGCCGAACACCGCGAGGATCCCAAGTACAAACGCGATATCTGTTGCCATCGGGATTCCCCAGCCGTCGCGCAGGGGAGCGTCCGGCGCAAGTGCGAAGAAAACCGCGATCGGTACGAGCATGCCGCCCAGCGCAGCGAAGACGGGCAGCGAGGCAACCCGAAAGTTCGACAGCTCGCCGCGCACGAGTTCCCGTTTGAGCTCCAGGCCGACGACGAAGAAGAAGACGGCCATGAGCGCGTCGTTGACGAAGTGCCCCAGGTCATTCTTGAAGCGCAGCGGTCCCGCGCTCACCGCGAGCGGCGTGTGCCAGAAAGAGCGATACGCGGCATCCCACGGCGAGTTCGCCCAGATAAGCGCCACCACGGCGGCGACAAGTAGGACCACACCGCCGGCCACTTCCGTTTCGATGAATCGACCGACTACGCGAGGAAGCGACCGCGCCGGTGTGGCGCTGCGGGCTCGGCGGGGCGAGTGCGGGCGCGGATGGGTTTCAGGCATTGGGTGCGACATCTCTCGGTTGGATGATTTGCCGACCAGACTTCCCGGCGCGCCTAAGCCAACGACGTTACAGTTCCGCTCGGCGCACAGGACGCCTCCGGTCCGCGGACAGGGCAGAGCCCACCTGAGCAGTACAGCTGATGGATGTGTCCAACGCCTCCTTTCAGCCTGGTGATGCGGACCACCGGGGCCGAAAGGAGTCGCGTTGTCGACCGTCATCCAGTTACCGGAACGCCCCAACCTCGAGCAGCTCAAGAAGCGCGCCCGCGAGCTTGCGCGTGATCACGATCTGAATCTGAGCGAAGCCCAGTTCGCGATGGCCCAGCAATACGGCTTCGCCAGTTGGCCCAAACTCAAGGCGCACGTTGAGATGGTCACCGCGCTGACGCGCGAGCCCGATGCGATCGACGACGACTTTGTTGGGCTCGCGTGCCTGACCTACGGCGACGACTCTCCCACCCGCGTCGAGCGCGCGATCGCGATGCTCGCCGCGGACCCTTCGCTCGCCACTCGCGAAAGCTGGAGCGCAGCAACGTGTGCACGGCCGGACGCGGTGAAGGCCGGCGACGCGTCGCTCCACGGTGGTCCGTTCGCGTGGGAGCCGTTGCTGTACCTCTGCTACTCGCGGATCCCCGCCGATGAGGCTGCGGTGATCGCCACTGCAACCGCGTTGCTCGACGCCGGCGCCGACCCCAACGTCGGCTACTTGTGGCACGGCCTGCCGACGCCCTTCACTGCACTTACCGGAGTGCTCGGTGGCGGTGAGGGCAACCAGGCGGCGCGCCAGCACTGGAAGCCCCTCGCGCGGTTGCTACTCGAACGGGGTGCGAACGCTAACGACCCGCAGGCGCTCTACAACCGCCAGTTCAATCCCAGCAACGCGCACCTCGAGCTGCTCTTCGACTTCGGGCTCGGCCAAGGCGACGGTGGTCCATGGCGGGCGCGCATGGGCGCGCAGATCGAGACGCCGGTGCAGATGGTGCAGCACCAACTGCGTTGGGCCATCCATCACAACATGCTCGAGCGCGTCCGGCTCATGGCCGATCGCGGCGTGGATATCCACGAGCCGTTCGACCAGTACCCGAGCTGGGCGCACCAAGCCAACGGGCTCACGCCCGCTGCGTTCGCGGCGACGCGTGGCCACCGCACCATCGTCGACGAACTCCTCGCACGCGGGGCGACGCCGCCCACGCTGTCCCCCGACGCAGCCTTCGTCGGCGCGATCCTCGCCGGCGAGGAGCCAAGTGGCCCTGCGGACGACGCGAGTACCCAGCGGCCGTCGCTCGTGGTGCAGGCAGCCGCGACCGGACGCCTCCGAGCAGTCCAACTCGCGGTCGCGTACGGCTTCGACGTGAACGCGCTGGGGCGCGTTGACGCGCCCGCTGAGCAGCCATGGCAGACCGCGCTCCACTGCGCAGCAGAACGCAACGACGTCGCCATGGCCGAACTGCTGCTCACACTCGGTGCCGACCCGTCGATCAAAGACGCCCGCTTCGATGCAACCCCACTCGGCTGGGCCGAGCACTTCGGTCACGCCGAAGTGGCGGCGCTACTCAGGCGTTGAGATTGTGAAGGATCGCGCGCTCGATCTCCTCGAGCGTCTGGGCGTCGGTGATCTTGTTTCCGTTGTGGTCACAGACGTAGAACGCGTCGAGCACCCGCACACCGAGGGTCTGCACCTTGGCGGACCGGACGTCGAGGTCGAACTCGGAAAACGCGCGCGCAATCGCGTACAACACACCGATGCGGTCACCGGTCTCCACGTCGATAACGGTTGCGTCGGCCGACGCTTCGTTATCGATCGAGACCGTGTGACCTCGCGCCAGCAGCGAGTACACCTGCCGCCCGTACGCGCGTGCCCGGTCGGCCACCCGGGCATTGACCGCGAGGCGACCGTCAAGGGCTCGCTCGATGTCGGCGACGATGCGGGGCCAGGGCGTCTCCTCCCGCATGGGATCGCTCACGCGGAATTCCTCGAGCGCGCGTCCGTCCTGACTCGAATAGACGCCGGCGGTCAAGACATCGAGCCCGTGCATTGCGAGCACACCGGTGACGCGACTGAACAGCCCGGGCCGGTCGTCGGTCATCACAGTGAGCACGTGGGCTTCGCCCACGATGTGTTGGCCCGGCTCTGCAAGCGCGTTTAGCTGCGCATCGGTGGGGAACGCTCCGTCGGCGACGTCGGTTGCGGCACCGCCGTGCAGCACGCGCTCGGTGCGGTTCACGAGCTGGCCCAGCAAGTGGGCTTTCCACGGGCTCCACGCCGAGGGCCCGGTTGCGATGGAGTCGGCCTCGGTTAGCGCGGCGAGTAACTCGAGGCGCTCGATGGTGCGTACCGCGTCAGCGACGCGCTGGATCGTGAGTGGATCATCGAGGTCGCGGCGCGTTGCGACGTCGGGCAACAGCAAGTGGTGCTCGACCATCGCGACGAGCGTGTCGATGTCGTCGGGCGTGAAGCCCATGCGTGTAGCGAGGCCGCGGACGAGGTCCATACCGACCACCGTGTGATCGCCGGGGTGGCCCTTGCCGATGTCGTGGAGCAGCGCCCCCATCACCAACAACTCGGGTCGGTGCACGCGGTCGATCAGAGCCGCAGCGTTGGCGGTCGCCTCGAGTAGATGCCGGTCGACGGTAAAGCGGTGGTACGCGTTGTGCTGCGGCTTGGCTCGCACCGGCGCCCACTCCGGCAAAATTCTGGTCCATACACCGCGCTGGTCGAGGGCTTCCACCACCGCAATCGTTGGTCGTCCCGCCAAGAACAGCTCTATGAACAAACGGAGCGCCTCGGCCGGCCACTGCTGAGGCAAGGTCGACGTGGTCGCCAGCATCTCGAGTGATTCCCGCTCGATCGGCACGTCTTCACGCGCGGCGATAACGGCCACGCGCAACGCCATCAGCGGATCCGACTCCGCGGCGGAAGCATCTACGCGTAGCTCGTCCTCGCGCACCGAGATGCCCGGGCCGAGGTCCTTTACTCTTCGGCCGACGCGACCAAAGCCGCCGCGCGTCGTTGCCCGGATGCGCCGCCAGGTGTCGTCACTGGTCCATGCGATCGTGCGCGCCGCCTCCGCGATGCCGGTCATCAGCAGATCCGGATCAACTCCGAGCCGCTCTGCCACGCCGACCTGGTCTTGCAGTGTCAACAGGTTCGAGTTGCGACCGCTCGCGCGCTGCAACTCAACCCGGGCGTCGAGCAAGACCTTGTACGCGGCGTCGAGGGTGGCGTGGTCGTGGCGCACGAGAACACGCTCGGCCATCTCCGCCCAGCGCAGCGAGTGGACATCGCGCAGGCCACCGCGTCCGTCTTTGAGATCGGGCTCAAGGCGAAACGCAACCTCACCGACCGATGCATGCCGCTCCTCCACGCGGTCACCCAGGACGTTCAGCCACTTCTTGCCCTTCTTGGTCCACTGCACCTGCGCGGCACCGCCTACGTCGGCGGTGAGTCGCGCGTCGCCTGCGAGGTGTCGGGCACTCAGCAGCGACGTCGCCGTGTCGAGATCGTCTGAAGCAAGCGCCAGCACCTGCCGCGGTGTCTGCACGCTGTGGCCGAGCTTGAGTCCCGCATCCCACACGGGATACCAAACTCGTTTGGCGATCTCGTCGATGTCTGCGCGCCCGGTGTGGAGCAGCATCACGTCGATGTCGCTTCCCGGCGCCAGCTCGGCCCGCCCGTATCCACCCACCGCGACGAGTGCGACTCCGTTTTCCGACTCCACCGCGCCCGTGAACAGCGACCCGAGAAATTCGTCGACCAGTGCGCTGTAGTCCTCGCACCAGGCGCGACCTGTCTTGCTGAGATCGGCGATCAGCGATGCCTTGTCGAACTGCATTGTCTGCAGCGTAAGCAGGTTGCTCGCCAGTGCAGGCGTAAGAGTCGCGTCAGTTCACATTCCTGAAATGTGGAGCAAACACCGGCGTGACCCGCAGTGCCTACCTTGCCTGCACTGTGCCCTACCTCGTCACCGCAATCATCAAGCCGTTCAAGCTCGACGACGTAAAGGAAAACCTGCGCGACGCCGGCATCCTTGGTATGACCATCACCGAGGTCAGCGGCTACGGGCGTCAAGGCGGCAAGACCGAGACCTTCCGGGGATCGGAATACAAGATGGAGTTCGTGCCCAAGATCAAGATCGAAGTGATCTGCGACGCGGCCAGCCACCAAAAAGTGATCGACGTCATCGCGTCGACCGCCCAGACCGGCAAGGTGGGCGACGGCAAGATCTGGAGCTACGAGCTCAACTCGCTCATGCGGGTCCGCACCAGCGAGCAGGGCGACGACGCGGTCTAGGTAGTTCGCAAACGAGGCGAAATACCGAAGGAGCCGTATGTCGTTCTGTGCACGGCAGGCACTTTTGGCACTTCGGCGTCGCTAGGCAACAAGAACACGCCAAAGGTGACACCCCGAGGGCGATCAGAGCCCGGAACCTACCGATATCGTCGGGCGCACGGCAACCGACCTCACCTTCAATTCCGCGCGCTCACGGGAGATGGCGCGGCGACGTCTTCGTCGTCACGACACTTGTGGGCGGACGCTCCCGACTTTCCCAACGATGCAGAAAACGAGGACGGTGCTGCGCAGCGCGTGGCGCAACTCTCGATGCAGGGTCAGCCCGGCCAGTTGTTCGACCTTGGGAGCGACCAGATCGCAAACAAGGACAACACCGCGGCCACTCCGCCATCGGCGCGTAATTCTGTGAGTGATTTGCGTCGCTGAGCGAACCAAATCACTCACAGTTCGATTGAGCTACTCGGTGACGCCCTTGGGGGCGCGCTGCTTCATGAACCCAAACATGTACCCGGCCACCCGGCGCATCTGAATCTCTTCGGCGCCTTCGGTGATGCGATACCGGCGGTGGTGGCGATAAATGTGCTCGAAAGGCTTATGCCGCGAGTAGCCGAGTCCACCGTGGGTTTGCATGGCACGGTCGGCCGCATCGCAGCACAAACGGTTGGCGATGTAGTTGCACATCGAGACCTGCTCGGACTGACTGAACGCGCCGTACTTGTCCATCTTCCATGCGGTCTCACGGATGAGGGCGCGCAGCATGGCGGCTTGCGCTTGCAACTCCACGAGCGGGAACTGCACGCCCTGGTTGTGCGACAACGGTTTGCCGAACGGCTTGCGTTCGTTGGCGTATGCGACAGATTCGTCGATGCAGAACTGTGCGGCACCGAGCGATGACGCGGCCTGGCGGATGCGGTTCTCGTTGAAGAACAACTGCGTGACGCCGAGGCCTCGGCCTTCTCCGCCGAAGATCGCGGAGTGCGGCACGCGCACGTCGGTGAGGCGGATGTGCGCGTGGTCCGTAGGCATGTTGAAGGTCCAGAGGTACTCAAGAATCTCGAAACCTTTACTTGAGGTTGGGACTAGGAATGCGGTGATTCCCTCGCCCTGGCCGGCCTCACCTGACGTGCGCGCGTAGATCAGGTCGTAGGGCGCCTTGTGGATTCCGGTGTTCCAGGTTTTCTCACCGTTGATGATCCACTCATCGCCGTCGCGCACGGCGGTGGTCTCCATGAAGGTCGCATCGGAGCCGTGGTTCGGCTCCGTGATCCCGAACGCAAACCCGCTCGTCCCGTTGAGAAGATGATCGACCCAGTACTCCTTTTGCTCGTCAGAGCCGTGGGCGAGCATCAGGAGAAGTCCAACGTTGTTGCCGACGATTGAGGATTCGTTTTGCAGGTCGTTGTGCAGGCCAAGGCCTCTGTGTGCGAGGTGCTCGCGGATCACGGCCATGCCGAGGTTGGTGCCGTCCTTACCCCCGTATTCCTTAGGGAAGGCGTAGCGATAGTGCCCGGCGTCGTCGGCGAGCTGACGCATCTGGCGCAGCAACCCCTCCCACGCCTCATTCGGTAGGCCGCCGCGCTCCCAATCGGTGCGGGCGTCCTCACGACGATGATCGAAGAAGCGGATGTTGTCGTCTTGGTTCTCGAGCGGCTTGATGACGGTCTCGATGAAGTCGTCGAGTTCGGCCAGGTAATCCACGAGGTCCTGGGGCAGGTCGAAATCCATCGAGCACTTTGACATGTTCGTGTCGAATAGGGCCCAAACGGGTAACCGGCAAGAGCAGCGGGGGGGTCCTCGCACTTACCAAAAGAGGCAAACCTTGATTAAGAAAGCGTTTATTTTCGGCGGTATCGCCCTATCCGGGCTCGCGATACCTGGACTTGCATTCGGCGCGCCTGCTCCCGCCCCTAACGGCGCCGACGGCGTCAGCTTCGGCCTCTATGGGACCGACGGCCTCCCCGGGTTTCCCGGAGCGAACGGGATCGACGGATTCTTTCCTGGTGACCCCGGAGGCAACGGCGGGAACGGCGGCGACGGCGCCTACGGGTTCCTATGGGCCGGTGACGGCGGCTGGGGCGGTAACGGCGGCAGTGGCGGCGACGGTTACTTCTTCCAAGACGCGAATCGCGCGCTTCTTGTAGGTGGCCCGGGCGGCCAAGGCGGCGCGGGCGGAGCCGGCGGCGCGGGCGGAGACTCGTGGTTCGTCGCAGGCGACGGAGGCTGGGGAGGCGACGGCGGTACCGGCGGTGCCGGAAGCCCTGCGCAGAACTTCATTACTGCCCCCGGCGCCGGAACCGTTGTCGGCGGCGTTGGCGGCGACGGCGGAGCGGCTGGCCCCGCAGGACCCGCCGGTGATGGCACCGGCTTCTTCGGTGTCGGCGGCAACGGCGGATGGGGAGGCGACGGCGGTGACGGCGGCGTAGGCGGCCTGGCGCAGCTCAACCTCAACACCTCGAATACGTCGGGCTCCGCTACCGGCGGCGCCGGTGGGAACGGCGCAGACGGCGCGGTTGGCGCTGACGGCGGCTACGGCACGCTGTTCGGTGGCGACGGCGGCAACGGCGGCGACGGCGGCAACGGCGGTAACGGCGGCAACGCGGTCATCTCCTTCTTCGACTCGTCCAACGTCGGCACTGGCACCGGTGGCGCTGGTGGTAACGGTGGCGATGGCGCTAACGGCGGCGACGGCGGCTTCGGCTACCTCGTCGGAGGCGACGGAGGCGACGGCGGTAACGGCGGCGCAGCGGGCACTGGCGGTAGCGCGAGTGCGATCACCCCCGCGGGCGCAACGCCGACCAGTATCCAGCTCGCGGGCGCAGACGGAACTGCCGGTAACGGCGGCAACGGCGGCAACGGCAGCTTCGGTTACCTCGTCGGCGGAACCGGTGGCGACGGTGGCGACGGCTACAACGGTGGCGACGGCGGCAATGGTGGCTCAGGCTTCCTCGTTGGCGGCACCGGCGGTACCGGCGGTACCGGCGACACTGCTGACGGCGGAACCAACGGTGCAAACGGGTCTACCGGCAGCGGCCTGCTCAATACGATCGACGCCTCCACAGGCACCAACTCGGCGCCAACTGTCGGTGCCGCGTTCGGGTCGATCAACAACACCCTGGGCGACTCGTTCGGTGGTGGCCTGCTCGGCTAACCCGTCAACAATCGATAAAGCGTGAACGCCGCGCCGGAGGCAATCAAAAAGATGCCGAAGGCGCGGCGTTGCGCGCCCTTACTGAAACGTGCTGAGTAGTGCGAGCCGACCATGCTGGTCGGCAATACACCCGCCGCGAAAAGGGTGGCCACCGACCAGTCCACGTGACCGAGCGACGCGTGCGTAATCAGGTTGGGCACTGCGAGCGCAGCGACCACGAGTAACGAGGTGCCCACCGCCTGACGCATGCGGAGTCCGAAGACCAAGAGGTACAGCGGCATCAACAAGAAGCCGCCGCCGTTCGCGAGCAGTCCGGTCATGAAGCCGACACCCGCAGTTGCGGCCACGAGTAGCGGCCGATTCATGCGACGGGCGGTGCCCGCATCGCGGGCTTCGTCGGTGATCGGCATTACGACGCGTACGCCCACGACCACGAGCATCACACCCGACAACAGCAGTAGCCCGTCGCCACCTATGCGCTGCGACACGAGCGCGCCGACGACGGTGGCCGGTACTGCGCCGAGCAACGACCACGCGGCAGCCTTGGGCCGCGCCTCGCCCGAGCGAACGTACGGGCGCAACGCGAGCATCGCTCCGGGGATCGTGGCGGGCAGCGGCGACGCGATCGCGGCCAGTGCTTTCACGCCGACGATCGATAGCAACGGGGTTGCCACCGAGGATCCACCGACCCCGAACGCGCCGATTAGCAGCCCAATGGCCGCACCGGACAAAACGATCAGGGCGGCGTGCACCGATGCATCTTGACTGGCCGGTCAAGTACGGTTCCAACCAGGACCAGCGTGCAAAGAGGAGCAGCGCCATGTCGAACATCACGATGACCATTGCCGGTGAGGCCACGCCCACCGAGGCAACCTTCGGTGTCATCAACCCTGCGACCGGTGAAGTTTTTGCCGAAGCACCCGACTGCACCAAAGAGCAACTCGACGCCGCGTTCGACGCCGCCAAGAAGGCGCAGATCGACTGGAAGCGCGACGAGTCCGCCCGCCAGGAGATACTGCGCAACGCAGCCAACAAGCTCTTCGCCAGCGTCGGGGAGCTCGCTCCCCTCCTGACCTCTGAGCAGGGCAAACCGCTCGCCCGCGCCACCGAAGAAGTACTCGGAGCCGGAGTATGGCTGAACTACTACGCCAACCTCGAGGTCGCCCCGCTGCAGATCCAGGACGACCCGGGCGCCACCGCCCACGTCCACCGTCGCCCGCTCGGGGTTGTTGCGGCAATCACGCCGTGGAACTTCCCGCTGATCCTCGCCGCGTGGAAGATCGCGCCCGCGCTGCGCGCCGGTAACACGATGGTGCTCAAGCCCTCGCCTTACACGCCGCTCGCCACGCTCAAGATGGTCGAGCTGCTCAACGAGGTGCTTCCCGCTGGCGTGCTCAATGCGGTCTCGGGTGGCGACGATCTGGGCAAGTGGATGACGTCGCATCCCACGCCGCGCAAGGTGTCCTTCACCGGTTCGGTCGCGGCGGGCATGCACGTCGCCGCGGCCTGCGCGCCCGACCTCAAGCGGGTCACGCTCGAACTCGGCGGTAACGACCCGGCGATCATCCTCGACGACGTTGACCCCGCCGAAGTCGCCGAGAAGATCTTCTGGGGCGCGTTCGCCAACAGCGGCCAGATCTGCTCAGCTATCAAGCGCGTGTACGTCCCCGAAGCAATCCACGGCCAGCTCGTGGAAGCACTCGCCGCCAAGGCCTCTTCGGTGAAGATGGGCGAAGGCAACGAAGAAGGCGTCGAGCTTGGACCGATCAACAACGCACCGCAGTACGAGCGCGTGAAGCAACTCGTCGCTGACGCCATCGCTGGTGGTGCCACCGCAGTTGCGGGCGGCGCCGCGGTCGACGGTCCCGGGTACTTCTTCCAGCCGACGATCCTCAGCGACGTGACCGACGGCTCCCGCATCGTGGACGAAGAGCAGTTCGGTCCCGCCCTGCCGGTGATCCCTTACCGTCACCTCGACGAGGCGATCGACCGCGCGAACGCAACCACCTTTGGCCTGTCGGGTTCGGTGTGGAGCAATGACGTCGAGCGCGCCTCGGCCGTCGCCGATCAGCTCGAGTGCGGTACCGCATGGGTCAACGCCCACCTCGCGCTCGCACCCCACCAGCCCTTCGGAGGTTTCAAGCACAGCGGTATGGGTGTTGAGAACGGTCCCTGGGGCCTCGACGCCTTCACCGACATTCAGGTTCGTTACAACGCCAAGTAGGCGTTGCTAGCTACGCAACCCATGTAGGTCGACGACGAATACGAGTGTCTCGTTCGGGCCGATCACGCCACCGGCGCCCTGGCTTCCGTAGCCGAGTTCCGGCGGGATCGTTAGGCGACGACGCCCACCGATCTTCATCCCCGCAACGCCACGGTCCCAGCCCGTAATCACCTGACCGGCCCCGAGGTGGAACTCGAAGGTTTCGTCACGATCCCACGACGCGTCGAACTGCTTGCCGTTGCTCCACGACACGCCGACGTAGTGGACCTGCACGAAGTGGCCGGGCGTGGCTTCGTCGCCGTCGCCCTCGGTGATGTCTTCAATGAGTAGTTCAGTGGGCGCATCGCCCTCGGGAATGGTGACCTCAGGTTTCATGAACACTGAGTCTGCTAGGTAAAGGCCATGATCGAGGGAACCATTGATCTTCCCGACGGGCGCGCGCTTGGCTAT
>JBKJQZ010000029.1:0-3889 GCA_046594835.1 Acidimicrobiales bacterium
ACTCGCGCTCGCCGCGGGCGGTTAGTCGCGACAGTCAATGCAGTGGTCATCACCGGGGCCGAACTGCGTTTCGACCTTGGTGAAATCTGCTCGACCTGGTGATGGGCCTGTTCTTCAACCGCGTCGGCGACAAAGCCGCACGCGGCCTCGCCCAAAAAACTCGACGGCTCCATCACCGCGTAATCGGTCGCCCGACCCGACTTACCGCGGGCTCCCGGCGACGAACACGCCACCGCGGAAACTCTCCCCGTACGCGTAGAAGCTCGTTGTCGTGGCGGCGCCGGCACTCGTGAAGACCCGGACGTGGGGCGCGCCACCCGGACCCGCGCCCGTGATGATCTCGCGGCCACTTGCACCGCCGAGATCAGCGGCGGCGACCCGCACACCCCCACCGAACGATTCCGGGTACGCGTAGAAACTCGCGTTGGGTCCGCCGTTCAGATCGAAGCTGCGCACGTGAGGCGCCGCACCGGGGCCGGCGCCGGTGATGATCCGGTTGTCGGCCACCGCGAGATAGACACCCCCGCCGAAGTTCTGTCCGTACGCATAGAAGCCCGGGACGATCGAAACGCCGTCGCCGTCGAACACGCGCACATGGGGCGCGCCGCCGCGACCTGCGCCGGTCACGATCTGGGACTTGCTTGCGCCCGAGACCCGCCCGACGGCGACGTGCGCGCCACCGGTGAAGTCGGCGCCGTAGGCGAAGAAGCCGTTGCCGATCGGGCTGCCATCGGCCTTCAGCACTCGCACGTGCGGTCCGCCACCGGGGCCGGCGGCAACGACGATTTCGTTGCCGGAGTCGCCCGTGACGTCGCCGACCGCGACCTCGATGCCACCGCGGAACGCGGCGCCGAAGGGCGTGGCGGTGAACAGCGGTGAGCCCTGGGCGGTGAACACGCTGATCGCGTTGCCACCCGGACCACTACCGACCACGATCTCGTCGCCGGCATCGCTGGTGACATCACCACGAGCGACGGGCGCGCCGCCGGTGAAGGACTGCGGATACGCAAAGAATCCGGGAGGCCCGGCCGTGCCGTTCGAGTCGAACTTCTGCACATGGGCCGCACCGCCCTCGCCGGCGCCGGTCGTGATCTGCGCACCGGCTACCGGCGGCAGCGTGGTGGACGTCGTTGATGGGGTGGTCGTGGTCGTCGGGCCGGCCGTCGTCGACGTCGTCGAGCCTGGCGTCGTCGTCGGTGTCGTGGGCTGCGTCGTCGCCGGCGTGTTCGTGTTGGACACCGAACAGCAGACCTGCTGGTTGTCGGGCGCGTAGTCGTTGATCTGCGTCCCGTTGTTGTACCGCATGCCCGCCGTGAAGCGGAAGGAGGCGGGGCTGTTGATGCACGACGCCGGGAAGGTGACCTTGTAGTGGGGCTGGCTGTTGGGGCTGTAGGTCCCGGTGGCCTGGCACTTCAGGGTCTGGTCGGGCAGGAACACGCCGGCGCCGGGCTTGCCGTAGAGCGCCGCGAAGTCGACGGTTCCGTCACCGTTTGTGTCGAGGCCCCAACCGACCCCGGACTGGTTGTTGTTCCAGTTCGGATCGGTGCTGGGATTTGTCGGGGCAGCAACGCTGGTCGTCAGCGTGATCTGGCCGTCGGTGTACGCCGCGCCTGCCGACACGATGTCGGCCTTGGGCTCGGCGACATCACCTGTCGCGTCGGTGATGCCTTCCGTTGTGCCGCTCGCCAAGGGGGCGAACACCCCGATCGTGGCGATCGCCGCAAGAAGCACAAATACTCGCTTTGTCATCCCCCCACCATATGACGCGGCCGAGGACAGAAAGACCAAACGGCGATATGGGTATCCATATCGGTAGATACGGCGGTATGGTTGGACAATGAAGACGACGATCGAGCTGCCCGACGATCTTCTCGAGGCCGCCAAGCAGTACGCCCGGCAGAACCACACGACCTTGCGGGCCGTGATCGCCGATGGGCTTGGCCGCGTGCTCGCCGAGCCGAAGCCGTCTCGACGGTTCCGGCTTCGTGACGCGAGTGTCGATGGCAACGGGCTGCACGCCGAGTTGCGCGACGCCGGGTGGGAGCCAATCCGCGCGCTCGCCTACGAGGGTCGTGGAGGGTGATCGCCCTCGACACCAACATCCTGGTTCCGGCGCACCGGCGCGACGCCGCGATGCACGTCGCAGCGCGGCGTTGCGTCACCGAACTCGCCGAAGGTTCCCAACCGTGGGCGCTGCCCTGGCCGTGCGTGCACGAGTTTCTTGCCATCACCACTCACCCGCGCATCTTCGACCCGCCGTCGTCGCTCGAAGAAGCGCTGCGCCAAGTCGAGATGTGGACGGAGTCGCCGTCAGTGCGATTGATCGGAGAACGACCCGACCACCTCCGTCAACTGCGCGCCACGCTCGTACCCGGCGCAGTGGTCGGGCCGAGAGTGCACGACGGCCGCGTCGCTGCGATCTGTCGCAGCAACGCCGTGACCGAACTCTGGACCGTCGACCGGGACTTCAGTCGATTCCCCGGCCTCGTTACCCGCAACCCGCTTCTGCCCTGACAGGTGCCGGTGGTCGCGTACCGCGATGTAGAGGCGGGCGCGCTCATGCTGGGTCGCCCCGCGCTGCCGTAACCGCCCGCGTAATGGACGACTTCGAATCCCGGGCACAAGCGCTGCTACGTCAGCTCACCGGTCGCGACGACGCCGAGTTCCGCGACGGCCAGCTCGACGCCATTCGCGCGCTGGTGGTGGACCGCCGGCGGGCGTTGGTGGTCGAATGGACGGGCTGGGGCAAGATCGTGGCGGCGTGGTTGCGTCACAAACGCATCGACGCCGCGGCGTACACGGGCGCGTCCGACGGCCGGGAAGACATCGAGAACGCGCTGCTCGACAACTCGCTCAAGGTGGTGGTTGCCACCTCGGCGCTCGGCATGGGCTTCGACAAACCGGACCTCGCGTTTGTTGTCCACTACCAGTCCCCCGGCGGCGCGGTGGCGTACTACCAGCAGGTGGGCCGCGCCGGCCGTCAACTCGAAACCTCGCTCGGCGTGTTGCTCGTGGGCACCGAAGACACCGACATCCAGAACTGGTTCATCGACTCGGCGTTCCCGACCGCCGACGAGTGCGACCAGGTGCTGGCGGTGCTCGAACGCGCGCCCGGGTTCATGAAGCTGCGCGACATCGAGACGGCCGTGAACGTGCGGCGCACCCGCATTGAGAACCTGATGAAGAACCTCGAGGTCGACGGCGCGGTGGTGGCCGACGGCATGAGCTACCAACGCAGCGCCGAGGAGTTTCGCTTCGACAGCGAACGGGCGCTTGCGGTCACCGCGCTTCGCCGCGACGAGCAAGACGAGATGCGCCGCTACGTGACGCTCGGCGCGGGTTGTCGGATGCGGTTCCTCGCGCACGCGCTCGACGACCCGACCGACGCCCCGTGTGGGGTGTGCGATCTGTGTGTGGAGTCCCCGATGCCGCGCACCGTGGACGCGACCCTGGCCCGCGAAGCGGCGACGTTCCTGCGCACCCGTCCGCTGTCGATCGAACCGCGCAAGCAGTGGCCGAGCATGAGCCGCATCCCGCCGGAGCGCTTGGTGCGGCGCGGCGCTGCGCTGTGCCGCGTGGGCGACGGCGGGTGGAGCGAAGCGGTGCGCGCCGCTAAAGACGAGCACGACCACTTCGACGACGATCTCGCGTCAGCGCTCGCGGAACTCGCCCGCCCACTCTGTGCCGAGCACGGCGTCGGGTGGGTCACCTGGGTGCCGTCGCTCACGCATCCCGACCTGGTCGCGAACCTGGCCAAGCGAGTGGCCGCGGAACTCGGGCTTGAGGCGGTCGAGGCGGTGCGCAAGACCCGACCGACCGAGCCGCAGATCTCGATGGCGAACAGCGCGCAGCAACTCGCGAACGTCGAAGGCGCCTACGCGGTGGTCGA
>JBKJQZ010000063.1:0-19170 GCA_046594835.1 Acidimicrobiales bacterium
GTGCGCTCGGCGCCCGAGTTGGCTGAACCAACCACGCTCGCTGTCACGGCCGTCGTCGCGGGCGGCGACGCCCTGGCGCGTGAGGAGTCCGGCCGCGTTGTGTTCGTCGAAGGCGCACTACCGGGCGAGACCGTCGAGGTCACGTTGACCCAGCAGAAGCGTGACTTTGCGCGCGGCGTGGTGGCGCGGGTTGTCGTTGCGTCGCCCGACCGGGTCGAGCCGCCGTGCCGGTTCGTCGCTGAGGGGTGTGGCGGGTGTGGATGGCAACACATCGGGCTCGGCGCGCAGGTGCGGTTCAAGCGCGACATCGTGGTCGACGCGTTGCGCCGCATCGCGCGCCTCGAGGACCCGCCGGTCGCCGAGTGCGTTGCCCTGCCCGCGCTGGGCTACCGGACCACGGTACGGGTGGGCATCGATGCTCATGGGCGTCCGGGTTTTCGTCGTCACGCCTCGCACGACCTCGTGATCGTCGACGACTGCCTTGTCGCGCACGACACGATCGCGACGCAGCTCGCAGACGGTCGCTGGCCCGGCGCCGAGGAGGTGGTGTTGCGCTCGACCAACGAACCCGTTGTCGCGGGCCGTCGCTTCATCGTGTCTCCGGAGTCGTTCTTTCAGATTCGTCCAGACGGCGCTGAGGTACTGGTCGAACTCGTTGCTGCGGCGCTCGCCCGCCACGGGGCGGTGCGCGTGGCTGACCTGTACGCGGGCGTGGGTTTGTTTGCGGCAACGATGCACGACCGTGGCTTCACCGTGGTGGCCGCGGTAGAGGGCAACCTGAGCGCCGTAGCCGACGCACACGAAAACCTCCGAGGCGTGTGCGAGGTCGTTGCGGCGGACGTGGGGGACTGGCCTGGCGAAGCTGTCGATGCGGTCATCGCCGATCCGTCGCGCCACGGTCTGGACAAACGCGGCGTTGCGACGGTGCTGCGCTGTGACCCGAAACTTGTCGTCCTCGTGAGCTGCGACGCGGCTGCGTTGGGGCGTGACACCCGTCTACTCGGCGAGGCCGGCTACCGCCTCGAAGCAGTGACACCAGTGGATTTGTTCCCTCACACGCCCCACATTGAGGTGGTTAGTGCATTTGTGAAATCCCTGTAATCTTCGTACGTGGCAGCGAGGGCGATTCCGGAAGCGACGGTCGCGCGTCTGCCCATCTACCTACGCACGCTGATGGAAGCCGCCGCGGGCCACGAGACCACGATCTCGTCGGAACGCCTCGCCGAACTCGGGGGGGTAAACGCCGCAAAAGTCCGCAAGGACCTGTCGTATCTCGGCAGCCTCGGCACCCGCGGCGTGGGTTACGACGTTGAGTTCCTCATCTTTGAAATCAGCCGCGAACTCGGCCTCACGCGTGATTCGCCCGTCATCATTGTGGGCCTGGGCAACCTCGGCCACGCGCTTGCGAACTACAAGGGCTTCGGCGCTCGGGGGTTCCGGATAGTCGGACTCGTCGACGTCGACGCGTCGCGCATCGGCGAGGAAATTGTGGGGGTGAAGGTGCGTCACCTCGATGACCTTCCCGAGATCGCACGCAAGACGCGTCCGGCGATCGGCGTGATCGCGACCCCGGCGCCGGTCGCCCAAGACGTCGCCGACCGACTCGTTGAAGCGGGGGTTACCTCGATCCTGAACTTCGCCCCCGGCGTCTTGACCGTGCCCGAGGGTGTGGCGGTGCGCAAGGTCGACCTATCGATCGAGCTACAGATCCTGAGCTTTTACCAACAGCGCCAGGCGGCCAAGCACGCATGACTATTGGCGGACCCGTGTTTCCGGTCAACCTCATCGTGGAGGGCAAAGACTGTCTTGTCGTGGGCGACGATCAGATCGCCGAGCGCAAGGCCGACGCCCTGCGGGCCTGCGGCGCCCAGGTGACGATGATGCCGTCGGCGTCGTTCAACGACGGTGACTGCGAGGGGCGGTGGTTCGTCGTAACCGCCTCGACCGAAGCGGTCAACGCGCGGGTTGCGGCGGACGCGCAGCGCCACGGAGTGTGGGTGAACGCGGCCGATGACCCGAAGCGGTGCACGGCGATCCTGCCCGCAGTGCTGCGGCGCGGCAGCGTCACGGTGACCGTGGGAACCGCGGGTCGTAGCCCGGCTATGGCCACCTTCCTACGCAACACGATCGACCAGGCCCTCGGGCCGGATGTGGGCACATTGGTGGGGGTCGTGGCGGCCGTTCGGGACGAACTGCGCGCCGATGGGATCGGGACCGAGCAGCTCCCGTGGCAAGAAGCGTTCGACCCCGAGTTCCTCGAACTCGTTGCGGTTGGCAACCTCGAGCAAGCAAGTGAGAGGCTTCGCGAGTGTCTGTTGTCGTCGTTGTAGGTCTGAACCACGCCTCGGCGCCGTTCGACCTGCTCGAACGGGTCCATGTGGGCGAGGAACAGCAGCGAAAGCTGCTCGCCGAACTGCCCTCGAGCAACACAATCGACGAGGCCGTTGTTCTTGCCACTTGCCAGCGCACCGAGATCTACATCGCCGCCGAGTGGTACCACCCGGCGGTTGAGGAAGTACAGGCCGCGCTCGCCGAGATCGCCGGCGCAACGGTCGAGGAGATCGTCGCCCACGGCTTCGCCTACCACGGCGACCAGGCACTGCGGCACCTCTTCCGCGTGGCCACCGGGCTCGATTCGCCTGTCATCGGCGAGAACGAAGTGCTCGGCCAGCTGCGTCACGCCGCGCGCGTGGCCAAAGCTGCCGGCGCCAGCGGTTCCGAACTCGGCGCCGCGTTCCGCGCCGCGGTCGCCGCGTCCCGCCGGGCGCGTACGGCTCTGGCTTCGGGTTCGACCGAGCCGCGTCCGTCGCTCGCCAGCGCGGCGGTTGCCCTCGTCACCGACCGGCTGGCCCACGCTGCAACCGCGCGCGTGGGTGTCCTCGGCGCCGGCGATGTTGCCGCCAGCGTGCTCGACGCCCTCATCGGCGCTGATCCCTCACGCGAGATCGTGCAGTTCAACCGCAGCGCGCCGCGGGGGCGCAGCAAGGTGCGAGCCCGCGTGAACTCGCACAACCTCGCCGAGTTGCCCGAGCACCTGCCCGAACTCGATGTTGTGTTCTGCTGCACCGCGGCCGATGAGCCAGTGGTGACTCAGGCGATGATGCTCGAGGCCCTCGCGATACGAGACGCCCGCCCGATCATGCTCGTCGACCTCGCAATGCCTCGCGACGTGCAGCCGAGCGTCAGTGAGATGGGCGATGTCGCGCTGGTCGACGTGCGCGACGTCAGCCGCTTCGCGGGCGAACGGTTTGCTCCTCCAGCTCGGGCCATCGCCGCCGCCGACGATGCGATCGAGGATTCTGTCGACGCCTACCTCGCGACCACATCGGGTCGCAAAGTTGCGCCGCTCGTCACCTCGCTTCGCACCAAGGTCGAAGTCACCCGGCTCGCAGAACTTGCGCGAGCGCGCACGCTGATGTCGTCGCTCGACGAGTCCCAGCGCGCCGCGGTCGACGCGTTGACCAAGGCCCTTGTGGCCAAGGTGTTGCACGAGCCCACCGTGCGGCTCAAAGACGCAGCCGGCTCTGAATCCGGGGAACGGCTCGCATCGAGCGTTCGCCACTTGTTCGACCTCGACGATCGATGAGCCCCCGCGGCGCGCTGCGCATCGCGACGCGGGGGAGCCCCTTGGCGCTGTACCAAGCCAACGCAGTTGCGGTGCGGTTGCACGGCGACGCCGAGATTGTCGTGATCAAGACCGAGGGTGACCGCCGAACCGATCAGCCCCTCACCGAGCTCGCCGGTCGGGGCGTGTTCACCACGGAGGTGCAGGCCGCCGTGCTCGACGGACGGGCCGACATCGCGGTGCACTCGGCCAAGGACCTGCCGTCGGCGCCCGAACTGCAGGCGCCCGACCTCGTCCTCGCCTGTATCCCTGAGCGCGCCGATCCTCGCGACTGCCTCGTCGGAGCAACGATCGCCACGTTGCGCCCTGGAGCGACGGTCGGCACCGGGAGCGTTCGACGCGAAGCGCTGCTGCGTCACCTCCGTCCCGATCTCAACTTCGCAGGGTTGCGCGGCAACATCGCAACCCGACTCGCACGCGTCGGCGAACTCGATGCAGTGGTGGGCGCCGTCGCGGCGCTCACACGCCTGGAGCTGTCGGATCGGATCGACGAAGCGTTCGAGCCCTCGAGGTTCGTGCCGCAGGTCGGCCAGGGTGCAATCGCGGTCGAGTGCCGCCGTGACGACATCGTCACGCTTGATCATCTCGCGCTGGTCGACGACCTCGAGGCGCACGCATGTGTGTTGGCCGAGCGGGCGTTTCTGGCGACGCTCGGAGGTGGCTGCGACGCGCCCGTTGGCGCGCACGCCACGATGCGCAGCGGTGTCATCACCCTCACCGGTTTCCTCGCTCTCGATGGCACGCCCCGGTGGGAAACCTCCTCCGACAAGAATCCACTCGTGGTCGGAGAGCTCGTGGCGCGGACGCTGCTAGGCGCTGCGTCGTGACCGTGTATCTCGTCGGCGCCGGCCCCGGTGATCCCGGCCTGCTGACCGTCCGCGGCAAGGAACTGATCGAGCGCGCCGAGGTGGTTGTGTATGACCGGCTGTCCGCGTCCGCGATCGTGAACATGGCGCCGCCCGGAGCAGAACGCATAAACGTCGGTAAAGCGCCGGGCGGAGCGACCACGCAGGAAGACATCAACGAGCTCCTGGTCGATCGCGGCGCGCTGGGTCTCACCGTCGTGCGGCTCAAGGGCGGCGACCCGTTCGTGTTCGGACGCGGTGGCGAAGAATGCGCGGCGCTCGCAGACGCCGGAATTCCCTTTGAAGTAGTCCCGGGCGTCACCTCGGCGAGCGCGGCGCCCGCCTACGCCGGCGTACCGCTGACCCATCGCGGTATGTCCTCGAGCGTGACGATCGTGACCGGTCACGACGACACGCTTACCCCCGGGGAAACCGACTGGGAAGCCGTCGCCCGGATGGGCATCAGCGGCGGCACCATCGTGATCCTCATGGGCGCGTCAAGCCGCGGCGACATCGCGCAGCGTTTGGTCGATGCGGGCATGGACGCGGCGACGCCCGTCACCGGGGTCACCTGGGGCACCCGCCCCGAGCAGGAGGTCGTGCGCACGACCCTCGGTGGCCTCGGCGCCGCCGAGGTGAAATCGCCCGTGACGATCGTGGTTGGTGCCGTGGCTGCGCTCGCCGACGAACTCGGCTGGTTCAAGCTGCCCCTCACCGACAAGCGCGTGGTGATCGCCGCACCGATCGGTGAAGGTGCGGAGCCGAGTCTCGGTGCGAGATTGACCATCGGCGCAATCCGAACCGGCGCAGACGTGATCCCGTTGATCACCGGTGCGCGGGTGATTCCAACTGACGGCGGCGCCGCGCTGCGCGACGCGATCAGTCGCACCAACGACGCCGCGTGGATGACGTTCTCTTCGGCTGGCGCCGTCGAAGCGTTCGTGGCCGCCAAGCCCCACAGGTTCAGTTTTGGCGATGTGATGGTCGGGGCCGTCGGCGCAGCCACCGCCGCTGCGTTTGAGGTCGCGTTTGACCGCCCGGCCGACCTCATCGCGCATCCGCCGAACGGCGCAAGTCTTGCGGCCGCTATCGGCGAGCCCGTCGAAGCGGACAGTCGCGTCGTGTTTGTGATCGGTGCCGAGGAGCCCACACCCGATCTGGCCGACGGTCTTGCCGAGAACGGTTGGGTGCCCGAAGGCATCGCCGCATACCGGCTTGGCCCGCCGCCCCACACCGATGTGTCGCCCCGCGACATCGTCGACGCCGCCGACGCCGTGCTGTGTACCGCTTCGTCGGCCGCGACCTACCTCGTCTCCCACGGCGGGCTCGTCGCCGCGAACACGCCGGTGGTCGCAATCGGTGAGTCCACCGCGCAGACCCTCACGCGGGCGGGCCTTCAGCCATCGCGGCTCGCGGTGGCCGAGTCGCCGTCGGTCGAAGCGATGGTCGCCGCCCTCCTAAGTTTGCTGACATGAGTTTCCCGGTATCGAGGCCGCGCCGTTTGCGGCGTACTGCCGCGCTGCGCCGACTCGTGGCCGAGACGCAGCTGCGCGTAGACGACCTCGTCGCGCCGCTGTTCGTACGCGAAGGCATCGACGAGCCCCAGCCCATTGGCTCGTTGCCGGGCGTCGTGCAGCACAGCCGGGCCAGCCTGCGCAAGGAGGTGCGGCGGCTCGTCGACCTCGGCGTCCCCGCCGCGATCCTCTTTGGTATTCCGGCGCGTAAAGACCCAACCGGTTCCGAAGCATGGAACCCCGACGGCATCGTCCAACTCGCGTTGCGCGACCTGCGCGACGACGTTGCCGACGAACTCGTGGTGATGGCGGATCTTTGCCTCGACGAGTACACGGACCACGGCCACTGCGGAGTGCTTACGCCCGACGGCGCCGTCGACAACGACGCCACGCTCCAGCTGTACGCGCGAGTCGCGGTGGCCCAGGCCAATGCCGGCGCGGCCGTGGTTGCCCCGTCCGGGATGATGGACGGTCAGGTCGGGGTGATCCGCGCGGCGCTCGACGCGGCGGGCCACAGTGACGCCGCGATCCTGGCCTATTCGGCCAAATACGCGACCGCGCTCTACGGGCCTTTCCGCGAGGCGGTCGACGTCACGATCGCGGGCGGCGGCGACCGCCGCGCGTACCAACAGAACCCGGCCAATATCCGCGAGTCGTTGCGCGAAGTGCAACTCGATATCGACGAGGGCGCCGACATGGTGATGGTGAAGCCCGCGCTCGCCAACCTCGACGTCATCGCCGCCGTACGCGCATCAGTCGACGTCCCGGTCGCCGCGTATCACGTGAGCGGCGAGTACTCGATGATCAAGGCCGCAGCGGAACGCGGTTGGATCGACGGCGACGCGGTGGCGCTCGAGCACCTCGGGTCGATTAAGCGCGCGGGCGCCGACATCATCCTCACGTATCTCGCGGCCGACGTCGCCGAACAACTGGGCTAAGGAATCATGAGCGGTAACGACGAGATGTTCGCGCGCGCCCAAGGCGTCATCCCCGGTGGTGTGAACTCGCCGGTACGCGCCTTCCGCTCCGTCGGCGGGACGCCGTACTTCGTGGCCCGCGGCGAAGGCGCTTACGTGGTTGACGTCGACGGCCGCCGCTACATCGACTGGGTGCAGTCCTACGGCGCCACGATCCTTGGCCACGCCCACCCCGACGTGGTTGCCGCGGTCGCGACGGCTGCGAGCCTCGGCACGAGCTTCGGGGCGCCGACCCCCGGCGAAGTCGCGCTCGCGGAACTCGTATGTGAACGCGTGCCCGGCGTTGAGCAGGTGCGCCTCGTGTCCTCCGGCACCGAAGCAACGATGAGCGCGCTGCGACTCGCGCGCGCCGCTACGGGTCGGACCCGCCTCGTCGTGTTCGACGGCTGTTACCACGGCCATAGCGACGGCTTGCTCGCGGGGGGAGGCAGCGGCATGGCCACCCTTGGCGTCCCCGCATCGGCGGGCGTCACGCCAGCCGCCGTCGCCGACACCATGGTCGTTCCCTACAACGTGGTGCCCGAGATCGGCCACGACGTTGCGGCGGTAATCGTCGAGCCCGTCGCCGCGAACATGGGCCTCGTTGCGCCCGAGCCCGGTTTTCTTGAAGGCCTGCGGGACGCGTGCACCAAGGCGGGCGCGCTACTGATCTTCGACGAGGTAATCACCGGCTTCCGGTTCAGTCGGTCGGGCGCATCCGGCCGTCTCGGGGTAACACCTGATCTGTGGTGCTTCGGCAAGGTCCTCGGCGGGGGCCTCCCGCTCGCAGCCTTCGCGGGCACGCGCGCGCTGATGGCGAACCTGGCCCCGCTCGGCCCCGTCTACCAAGCCGGCACGTTGTCGGGGAACCCCATCGCGACCGCAGCGGGGCGCGCCGTGCTCGGCCTGCTTGACGCCGCCGCGTACGAGCAACTCGAGTCAACGGCCACCCACCTCGCGGAGTCGTTGCGCGCCGCTCTGGGAAATGGCTTCCACGTGCCCCAGGTAGGTCCGTTGGTCGGCATCTTCGCCGGGGCGGCGCCGGTGCGGAACTACGACGAGTCGAAGGTCGCGGGCGCCGGTGGCGCGTACGCGCCGCTGTTCCACGGACTGCTCGATCGAGGAGTCGCGCTCGCGCCCGGCGCATACGAGATCCTGTTTCCCGGGCTCGCGCACGGTGACGCCGAGATCGAACAGACCGCCGAAGCTGCGGCCGCAGCTGTCGCGGGAACTGCTTAACCGAGCGGCGTTCCCGACTTCGAAACCGCGAGTCGCTGGGTCGTGTAGATCCCGCGGTGCGTCGAGAACACGTAGGCGGCGACGCAGCCGACCGCGGCCGGCACCACCATGCCGCTGCCGAACAATTCGGCCGCCATCACGGTGCAGGCGAGCGGCGTGTTCGACGCCCCGGCGAACACCGATACAAACCCCACCGCTGACAACGCGCGGATGGGTAGGTGCAGCGGACCCGCGAGGGTTGCGCCAAGTGTTGCGCCTATGACGAATAACGGCGTGACCTCGCCGCCGACGAAGCCGAACCCGAGGCACAGCGCGGTCGCAACCAGTTTCAACGCGAAGGCGTACGACGCGACGTGGTGGCCCGCGAGCGCATTGCGTGCGAGCTCGAGCGAGAGACCGCTGTACTCGCGCCCGACGACGAGGATCAGTGCCACCACCAGCACTCCACCGATGGCGGCGCGCATGGGCAGCCACGGCATCCGGTGGGCGGTCCGTTCTCTGATGGTTTCGGTCAGCCAGGCAAACGCGGCGCCGGTGACACCGAACACGATGCCGGCCAGCGCAATCTTCCCGATCACGAGTGGATCAACGCGCGGCACGAGCTGGGCAAATAGCTCGTGCTTGAAGCCGAGGCCCCGGACGATACCGTCGCCGATAAGCCCGGCGGTTAGGGCCGGTACCAGCGCTTCGTAGCGAACGCGGCCGATCGACTGCACCTCGAGCGCGAAGACCGCGCCGGCCAACGGGACGCCGAAGACGGCCCCGAACCCACCCGCGAGCGCCGCAACGAGCAGAAGCCGGCGGTCGCTGTCTTCGAGCTTGAGGGCGCGCGCGGCACCGTCGCTCAGCGAGCCGGCCATTTGCAGCGCTGTGCCCTCACGGCCAACGGAGCCACCGAAGAGGTGGGTGAGGAGCGTGCCGGCAAGAACCAGTGGCGCCATGCGGCGAGGCAGCCACGCCCGCGGTTCGTGGATCTGGTCAAGCAGCAGTGCGTTGCCTTCGCCACTGCGGCCTCCCAGGTAGAGGTACACGGCGCCGATCGCTGCACCGGCCACGGGCAACCCGAACAACAACGCGTCGTGATCGAGACGAAAAGTCGTGACGCGGTCAAGTGACCACAAGAATGCGTACGACGACACGCCGGCGAGCGCGCCGGCCACGGCACCGAGCACGATGGACCGGAGCAGGAAACGGACGAGTGTGAGCTGTTCGCCGATTACGACAGCTTCGCGCCCCACCCTGTGAGTTCGTCAACCGTGAGGTTCTCCTCATTGAGCAGCGCGTGCAACTCGTCGTGCGACGACGCCTCGGCGAGCTTCACGAGGTTCAGCCGATAGGCGTCGCTCACTATCCGCACGGTATGTGCCGGGGGGAGATCGGCAATGCCGCCCTCGCTGAAACCGAAGCGTTCGTAGATCGCGCGCAAGGGCTTCGGGGCCCACCAGTTGGCTTCACCGGCGAGGCGCATGAACGCAGGCACGAGGATGCCCCGGATCAGCGTGGCGTCCATGACCACCGCCATCGCGAGCCCGAGGCCGAACAGCTTGATGAAGCTCACGCGGCTCGACACCGTCGCCAGGAAGACCACCGCGAGCAGCGCGGCGGCGGCGGTGACAATGCGACCCGTCTTCTCGAGGCCGACCGCTACCGAGTGTTCGTTGTCGCCGGTGCGGTCGTGCTCTTCCTTGATGCGCGAGAGAAGGAAGACCTCGTAGTCCATCGATAATCCGAACGCGATGCAGAACATCAGGATTGGCGTTGTCGCGACCAGCGAGCCGGTTGCGGTGAACTCGCCCGTGAGCCCCTTCAGGTGGCCTTCCTGGAAGATGTAGACCATCGCGCCGAACGTCGCGCTGAGGCTCAGCAGGTTGAGGATCACCGCCTTCAACGGCACCAGCAGGCCTCCGAACATGAGGAATAGCGCTACAAAGCTGACGATGGCGATCATGCCGCCGGCGACGGGCAGCAACCGGAACAGCGAGTCCTTGGCGTCGACGAGTTCGGCCGACGGTCCGCCGACCTTCACCGCGAAGGGTGGCTCGACGTTACGAATGTCGTGCACCAGTCGCTCACCGCGCAGCGAGACAGGCTCTACCGCAGGCACGACCGACAACCACGTGCCCGTCGTGCCGGCGAACCGGGTCGAGAGGAAGTTCGGGTCCAGTACCTTCTGGCCGCCGATGTAGGAGCCGCTCAGCGCGTCGACACGCGCCACGCCGGGCACGTTCGAGAGATCGGTCGCGTAGGTGGTGATCTCCGCCATGTGTTGGGTGCCCGCGCCGATGCCGTCGGCCACGACTTGCACAGCGAAGGCTTCCTGCGAGGCGAAGTTGGCGCGGATCTGGTCACTGGCCACGCGGGTCTCGGCTGAAGGCGGCAGCACGCGGTCGTCGGGCGTGCCCAGCTTGATGCTGAGGAAGGGCGCGCCGAGCGCTAGCAGCAAGGCGCTCACCGCGAGGGCGAAGGGCCAGGGCCGCTTCATCACGGTGGTAGCGAGGCGGTGCCAGAAACCCTCTTCGTCGGCTTTTTGCTTACGCGTAAAGATTGCGAGGCTGTCGACCCGTCGCCCGATGCCCGCCAGCATCGCCGGCAGCAGGATGACGGAGCCCGCGCACGCGATCGCAACAACCGCGATGCCTGCGTACGCGAACGAACGCAGGAAGTAGAGCGGGAAGATGAGCAGGGCGCTCAACGAAACCGCGACCGTGACCGCCGAGAAGATCACGGTCCGACCCGCGGTCTTCATGGTGCGGTCGAGCGCTTCGTTGACCTCGAATCCGTTGCCGAGTTCTTCCCGGAAGCGCGACAGCACGAACAGGCTGTAATCAATCGCGAGGCCAAGCCCCATGACCGTGGTCATGTTGAGCGCGTAGACCGACACGTCGGTGATCGACGAGATCACGCGCAACGCGAGCATCGTGCCGAGGATCGACACGATCCCGACGATCAGTGGCAGCGACGCCGCAACCACGCCGCCGAAGACCAGCACAAGCAGCACGATCGTGATGGCGAAGGCGATCATCTCGGCCTTGGCCAGGTCGTCGCGGATCACGGTGCCGACTTCGTGGAAGACGGGGCCCTGGCCGGTGATGTCGACCTTGAGTGCACCCTGATTGCCGCCGTACTCGGCGACGATCTCGTCGACCTTCTGGTCCACGTCGTCGTCGGTGCCTTTGACGCGCGCGAGCAGCAGCGCTTGGCCGCTGTCGGTCGACTTCAGCGGCGGGGCCGAACCGAGGGTCCAGTACGAACCGGCGAAGGAGATGTAGTCCTCACCCGACAGCTTCTGGGTCAACGCGGCGCCCGCCGCAGCGTTGCTGGGGCTGTCCACGGTGCCGCTCGTGGGGGTGATCACCATGACGAGGTTGGGGTTGGTTTGCCCGAACGCGGTTGCGAGCGTGTCGGCCGCTTTCGAGGACTCGGCTGAGGGATCAGCGAACCCACCGCTGGAGAGCCGCGACGCGACCCCGCTGCCGAACACGCCGGCGAGCACTACGAAAACAACAGACCCCACCCACACGAACCGCCGACGGCGAATCAGAAACTGAGAAAGACGGGCAAGCACAAGCGATCACCTCCGCTGGATAACCAACGTCAGTCAACCGCCGCGTGATTCCCAACTCCAACTTCCATGGGGTGACTTTGGTCACACGCGCAAGTTTGTGACGCCGGCGCCGTTACCGAGTGGGCGCGGGGCAAGGAAGGACAGAACGCAACGTGCGTAAACAACTCACGACGGCAGCCGCCGGATTCTTGATCCTGGGCGTAATGTCGACCACCGGAGTGAAAGCTGCTCCCATTGCATTAGCTCCGCAGACAGTCGGGGATCACGTCCCGCGCACCGTCGTTGTCAAATACCGCGACGGCGTATCGGTACCTCTGCGAGGAGCGCTCGAACGCCTCGCCGGTGTCGAAGCGAACGTGGGTGAAGTGGCTGCGAATCATGCGCAGATTCTGCAGGTCCGAGGCGAAGCCGCGGCTGCGATTGCGACCTTTGCCCACTCGCCGCTCGTCGAATACGCCGAGCCAGACGTGGTCCTGCATGCGCTCGCGGTTCCCAACGACACTCGCTTCGGTGAGTTGTACGGGCTGAACAACGGCAACGACGCCGACATGGACGCGCCCGAAGGTTGGGACGCGGCTGGGCTCGGAGCGTTCCCCCTGACCGGCGGCGTAAAGGTCGGCATCGTCGACACGGGCATCGATGCCGCGCACGAGGACCTCGTCGGCCGGCTCGCGGATTGCGGCGGAGTCACCTCGTTCGGAGTCCTCGGCCTGTTCGGCGGAAACGCCGCTATAACCGACGGCAGTAAGTGCGCCGACGACAACGACCACGGGTCGCACGTCTCGGGCACCATCGCGGCGATCGCGAACAACGGCAAGGGCGTCGCGGGCGTCGCGTTCAACTCGTCATTGTCGATCTGCAAAGCGCTCGACTCGGGTGGTTCAGGTTCCACGACCGGCGTTGCCAATTGCATCACGTACTTGAAGAACAAGGGCGTGAAAGTGATTTCCATGTCGCTCGGCGGCGGGGCGTCGGCGACGCTCCAAGCTGCCGTGCAGGGCGCCTGGAATAACGGTAACGGCGCCGTCATCGTCGCCGCAGCCGGCAACGACGGGAACGCCACACTGAACTACCCGGCGGCATATCCCGAGGTTGTTTCGGTGGCGGCGACGGATAAGAACGACGCGCACGCGTCGTTCTCGAACGTCAACAGTGACGTCGAGGTCGCAGCCGCGGGCGTCAACGTGCTGTCGGTCAAGCGCGGCGGCGGCTACGTCACGCTGTCGGGCACGTCGATGGCAACTCCGCACGTCGCGGGTGTCGTCGCCCTGATCCGGTTCAAAAACCCCGCCTGGAGTGCGGCGCAGGCGCGCACGAAGTTGGACGCCAGCGTCGACGACCTCGGCGCTGCGGGCCGCGACTCGACCTTCGGGTTCGGCCGCGTCAATCTCGCCACGGCCATGACGCCCTAAGCCTTGAGTCGGTGATCCTCAGAGACGAGGACCGTCTCTGAGGATCACATCGGCTCGTTCGTGCGCAACCTCTCGTCGCGCTGAACAGGCACTCTGGTATGCCTTCGGCGTGGCCAGACTCACCAAGGGAAATCGATCGATCGCCGGGCGCGTCGCCATCGTGACGGGCGCGGCCAGCGGCATGGGACGCGCCACCGCGCACCTCTTCGCCGATGAAGGCGCGAAGGTGGCGGTGATCGACCTCGGCGAGGATCGCGTGAAGACCGTCGTCGAGGAGATCAACCGCGCCGGCGCGACCGGGCAGGGCTGGGTGCTCGACGTGTCCGACGTCGACGGCGTCGCGCGCGTCGTGGAGGAAGTACGCGCCGCGTTCGGCCCGATCGACATCCTCGTGAACAACGCGGGCGTAGTGCTGCCCGCGCCCTTCGCCCAGCCGAAGGCGTCCTACCTCGACGCGTGGACGCGAACCTTCGACGTCGATCTGACCGCGCACGTCCTCTTCATCCAGAACTGCCTCGCCGATCTCCAGCGCAACGGCGAGGGCCGGGTCGTGAACATCGCGTCGACTGAAGGCCTCGGTGCGACGGCGTACAACTCGCCCTACGTCGCGGCCAAGCACGGCGTGATCGGTCTGACTAAAGCACTCGCGGTCGAACTCGGCCAGACCGGTGTCACCTTTAACTGCATCTGCCCCGGCCCGATTCGCACTGGCATGACCGCCGGCATTCCCGACGAAGCGAAGGACAAGTTCGCCCGCCGCCGCGTCCCGCTGCGGCGCTACGGCGACCCCGAGGAGGTCGCGCAAATGACGCTGTCGCTCGTCCTGCCCGCCGCGTCATTCACCAACGGCGTCGCCATTCCCGTCGACGGCGGCATGCTCGCCCAGAACACCTAGCCCGACCCCTTTACCGACCCCTTTACCGACTTTTTATGCATCGCCCAGGCCTGTCCTGGGCGTTGCACACGAGTTGGTCTCTCGGGCTTCGGTGTAACACCCTCCGAGTGAAATAGGGGGTGTGGGACGGTTCGACGAGATCGTGACGGCGCAGCTTGGATTGCTGACGACACAGCAAGGCATCGACCTGCTGGGACGCGGTGTCTTCGAACGGCGCGTAAAGGCCGGTGAGCTCGTTCGTGAGGTCAAGGGCTTGTACCGAGTCGCCGGCGCTCCGCGGACGCCCGAGCAGGAGCTACTAGGAACGACGCTGCTGTACCGGGGCTTCGCTGGCTTCCGTGCTGCAGCTGCGCTCCACGGCTTCGACCGGTACCACCAGTTGCGGCTCGAACTCGTGGTGCCGCACGGCCTGACCACGCGGCGCCGAGACGAACGCGATATCACGATCCATCACAGCACGTACCTGCCCGCGGCCCACGTTGCACTGGTGCGCGGGATTCCGGTTACCACCGCGGCGAGGACGGCCTTCGATCTGTCGACATTTCTGTCGGCGTGGAGCTACGGCAAGCTCGTCGACGACGCGGTTCGGCGCAAGCTACTCACGGTTGAGGAACCCGCGCAGTGTCGTGGCGAGCTGCGAGCGCGCGGTCGCCGTCGATCCACCGTGGTCGACGGGTACCTCGAGTTGCGGGGGTTCGGGTTCGATCCCGGAGGCTCGGACCCGGAGTTTCAACTCGGTGAGTGGCTGATCGACGCCAGCCTGCCGCCGGTCCCGCAGCATCCCGTCGTCGTCAAGGGAAAGCGCCGAGCGCTCGACTACGCGTACCCCGAGTACAAGGTTGCGGTCGAGTATTTGGGGCTCGACGTACACGGCATGCCCGTCCGAGTAATTGACGACAGCGACCGGACCACCGAACTACAGCTCGCCGGATGGCTCGTCGTCCTGATCACGAAAGGGACGGGTCGGGCCAAGGCCGTCCGTCAGGTAAAGGACGCGTTGAAAGGCCGAGGCTGGCTCCGAGGCTGAACTCGTGTGCATCACCCAGGACTGTCCTGGGCCGTGCACAAAAAGTCGCAAAAAGGCTGAGGGCTAGGCCGCAGGGGCCATACGCGCGATGGCGGCGACGGCTTTGTAGGCGGCTTCGGCGGGGCCGAGCTCGTCTGGGTTGAGCAGGTTGGCCATGATTTTGAGCACCCACTCCATCAACGACTGCGACCGGATCCCGGTACCGACCATCAGTCGCATCAACTCCGGCCGACCGATGATGTGTACGAAGGCCCGCGCCACCTTGTAATACAGCGCGTAGGTCTCCTGTAGGCGACGGTCGTACTGCGTGAGGGCTAGTCCGCTGCCCGTAACCAACGCCTCGCTGAGCACCTCGGCCGCCAGGCGGCCGGTCTCGTACGCGTAGGAGATGCCCTCGCCGTTGAAAGGGTTGATCGCGCCGCCGGCGTCGCCGGTAATCAACCAGGTCGGGCCTGCTTGGGGGCCGACCGAGAACGCCATCGGCAGGCGACCACCGGTGGCCGGGCCCAACGAGGTCTCGGGGGAGACGCCCCAGTCCGACGTGCGCTGCAGATACGACACGAATTCGTTCTGCAGCTTGGTGGTGTTGATCGCCTTCCACTGATGGAAGGTAGAGAGCAGACCGATGCCGACGTTGATGCGCCCGTCGCCGACCGGGAAGATCCACCCGTAGCCCGGAAGCACGTTTCCTTGCGCGTCGCGAATGTCCAGATGCGATTCGATCCACGGCGTGTCGTGCTTGTCGCTCGAGAAGTAGCCGCGGATGGCCATGCCCTGCGGGTAGGCCTTGTTCCGGGACGCACCGATGGCCCGGCCGAAGCGCGACAGCGACCCATCGGCGATCACCACGTATTTCGCCCGCACCTCCTCAATGGCGCCGGTTTCCTTGCGCTTAATCACCGCGCCGCGCACCAGGCCGTTTTCGACGATGGGAGCGGTGGCCTCGGTCTGGTCCCACACCGAGGCGCCAGCCTTTTCGGCCTGCTGGGCTACGAGGTGGTCAAGGTCATGACGGGTCACGACGTAGCCGTAGTTTGGGAATACGGGGTGCTCGGGCCAGCGCATTTCGAGCGTGTGACCAAAGGCCAACGAGCGCAGGCCGTCGTAACGGTGGTGTTTGGTCAGCGCATCGGCGAGGCCCATGTCGTTGAGTTGCTTGACGGCTCGCGGCGTGAGCCCGTCGCCGCAGGTCTTCTCGCGTGGGTAGTGCTTGCGCTCCACCATCACGACTTCGTGACCGGCCTCAGCCAGCCAATACGCAGCCGCCGCGCCCGATGGCCCCCCGCCGACGACAAGCACGTCGGCGGTATGCATTACAAGCCCTCGCGCTCGTATGTAACGACGGCCTGGATTTCCTCGGGCGAGAGCTTGCCGCTGAAGGCCGGCATGCCGCCGGACGCAGCGTTGTGTTGGCCGCCCTCACGGTTCGGATCGCCGTAGCCCTTGCCCCTGAAGGCGGCCGAGCCGTTCTGCACCCAGGTCAGGTGATCGTCTTCAACCGGGAAGGTCTTGACGACTTCGCCGCCGGCGAGCTTTGGACCGACGCCGCCGCCACCGTTGGAGCCGTGGCACGCCGCGCAGTTGCTGCCGTAGAGCGTGGCGCCATCGATGACCTCCTCGTGGGCCGACCGGGTGCCGAACGCGCCTATATAGAGGAGACCCCAAAGCGGTAGGGCCGCCATCACGCCCATGGCCCATACCGGGATCCGACGCTTCTTGATCGCCGCGACCCGCTGGAACGCGGCCTTGTCGACGGGCTCCTGGAACGCTGGTTGGGTCGGGGTGACCTTGGCCGGCGCTGCGGATGCGGTCGCGGTGGTCGCAGGAGCGGCCCCACCGGTGGTCGCAGGCGCGGCCGACGAGTCGTCCGGCGCGTCGCCGCCGGTCAGCGCCGCCCGGCGTGATGCCGAGCGCTGCAGAAGGTGTTCAGGTACTTCAGCCACAATGCCTCCGCGAAGCCACTGCTCTAGTTAGACGAACACGGCAATCTAGGTCTCTCAATCGCAGGGCACCAACATGGTCTCGACTGGCCAAAACGACGCGCCGATGAGAATGCTTTTCCCGCTACCTGCGTGGTAGACACATTGCGCTTCGCCGCGTCGCGGCAATGAGGCTTCGCGAACAAAACACGGGTACCATTGTGAACGAATTCACGAACATCGGAGCAGGAGAGGAGGCCTCGGCATGATCGCCTTTTACGCAGCTTTGATCGTGACGTTGGCGCTCACCGGCATCGGGCTGCGCGTCGCAATGAAGCGGCCGAAGGGCCAGCCCCTCACGTGGGGCGAGGCGTTCGTGTCCGCTGTCTATGTGTGGGCGATCCTGCTGCTCGCGTACGCCGTCGTGCCGCACCAGTTCATCACCATGTGCGACAAAGACTTTGGGTGGCGTTCCGACACCTTCGGCATCCCCACCGGCCCGCTCTGGCGAGTGCCCGGACCCTGGCACGGCAAGCATCTCCTGTGGCCCAACGGCGTCACGTTCATGGGCCACGGCCGCCTCGCGGTCAACCAGCAGACAATTCGCGACATCATCGTCACCAACATTTATGTGGTCGCCGTCACAACGCAGTTCAAGCTCTGGGGCAAGGTCCAGAGCCGCGGCGAAAAGGGTGCCGAAGTCACGCCCCTGTCGCCCTACGGCCGTCCGCTGGTGAAGAAGGCCTAGCAAGACCGATGGCCCGGACTGACGCGAACCCGCCGCTCCCCGTTTTCTCGGGTGACTACACCCTGCGTGAGATCACGCCGGATGAGCTCGCCGCGTCCGTCAAGCCCAAGCAGTTCATCCACATCGACCAGTCCGAATGCATCATGTGCGAAGGCTGCGTCGATATCTGCCCGTGGAAGTGCATCCACATGTTGGCGCCCGAGACCGTCGAAGACGCGCTCAATACGGACCAGCCGGGCGAAGACCCCAACGACCACGTCGTGTTCGTGATCGACGAAGACGTCTGCACCCGCTGTGCGCTCTGCGTCGATCGCTGCCCCACGGGCGTGATCATCCTTGGTAAGACCGGCGTCGCCCCCCGCGACGGCGACCGTCACCAGCGCGACTCCAACCATGGCTATGGCTATGGGATGAGGTTCTAGGAGAGATATGGCAACACGTATCAGCCCCGGGCAAAAGATGACCGAGGCTATGGACAAGATGAAGGGCGGCCCGCTGTGGACGTCGATCTTCCGTCCGGGCTCGATCTTCCGTAAGGGCTATACCGACAGCCCGCGTAACCGGTCCTACGTGATCATGAACTCGGTGCTGTACCACCTGCACCCGGTAAAGGTGAAGCGCCACGCGGTCAAGGTCAGCTACACGCTGTGCCTTGGGGGGCTGTCGTTCTTCCTCTTCATCATGCTGACCGTCACCGGCATCTTCCTGATGTTCTTCTACCGGCCCACGTCGGCGGCCGCCTGGAACGACATCAAGACCCTGCAGACAGGCATCGCCTTCGGCCTCTTAGTGCGCAACATGCATAGGTGGGCCGCCCACCTCATGGTGATCTCGGTGTTCCTGCACATGAGCCGCGTCTTCTACCACGGGGCCTACAAGGCGCCGCGAGAGTTCAACTGGGTGATCGGCGTTGTGCTGTTGCTGCTGACGCTCCTGCTTTCCTTCACCGGCTACCTGCTTCCGTGGGACCAGCTGGCGTTGTGGGCCGTGACCGTGGGTTCCAACATGGGCGGGTACGCGCCGGTGCTAGGCGACCAGGTGCGCTTCGCCCTCCTAGGTTCGAAGGAAATCGGCACTGAGACGTTGCTGCGGTGGTACGTGCTGCACGTGTTGATGTTGCCCTTTGTGATCGTGATCTTCATGGCTATCCACTTCTGGCGCGTCCGCAAGGACGGCGGCATTAGTGGACCGCTGTAGGAAGGACGGAGTCGATGGCTGACATTCCCGATGCACTACTGAAAAAGGCCGCTGAACGCCGGGCCGCGCTCGAGGCGCAGAAGGCTGGTGGTGGCGGCGACGCCCCCTCCGCCCCGGCGCCTGCGGCCGAGACGCCCGTCGACGACGGCAACAAGATTCCTGCGCACTTGCTGCAGCGCTCCGCGGCCGCCCGCGCCAAGGGTGGCGAAGAAGCAAGTGTCGGCGGCG
>JBKJQZ010000285.1:0-4364 GCA_046594835.1 Acidimicrobiales bacterium
GACTGCTTGTGCATCGCGCCGCGTGGCTGGCCCGCAACGGTGGCTACAAGAACGCCGAAGGTTCCATGAGCAAGCTCAAGGCCGGCCGCGTAGCGGTGTGGTCAACCGAGCGTGCGATCCAGATTCTCGGCGGATACGGCTACACCCGTGAGTACCCGGTTGAACGCTGGCACCGCGACGCCAAAATCTTCGACATCTTCGAAGGCGCCGAGCAGATCCAGCAGCTCGTCATCTCACGGGCGATCTCGGGCCTGCGAATCGAGTAGCGCTTCGCGTCACCGACTCAACGCCGATTTGCGGTGGCCAAACGGACAAATTTCGTGCGAACAATCCGCTTTGCTTACAAGCGAACGCCAAACGCAGACGGCTGAATCCGCACTGTCGTACCCTTTTAGCTATGAGCGTTGAAGACATCGTGATCGACGGGGACGCCCTAAGCGAAGTGTGCGCCCGGTTCGGTGTAGAGCGGCTCGAAGTATTCGGTTCGATAGTCCGCGGCGACGCCAACGACGACAGTGATATCGATCTTCTCTACGAACTCGCCCCCGGGGTTCGCCTCGGGTGGAACATCGAGTTGCTTTCAGAGGAGTTGACGCGAGTCCTTGGAAGACCGGTGGACTTGGTTTCGCGCAGCGCGTTGCATGAACGGATTCGGGATGCAGTGCTGGCGAGCGCACACGTTCTCTATGCGGCGTGAGCTTCTCCTGATCGCGGAGATGATCGACGCGGCGGAGCAGGCCTGTGCTCTGGTCGTTAGTACAAGCGTCGCTGACTTGGTGGTAAATCGCGAGCGACGCGACGCTCTCTTGTGGAACTTCACGGTGCTGGGCGAAGCGGCTGCCCAACTCGACTCCGCTGTGAAGGAGCAGTTCCCGCACATCGAGTGGGCCGGCCTTCGCAGCTACGCAATCGCGTGATCCATGGCTACTGGTCAATTGACGTCGAGATTCTGCACACGACGGCAACCGAGTTGCTCCCGGAGTTCATCTCGCAGCTTCGAAGGGCCCTCTCCGAACTGGAGTCCAGCTGAGCCGGACAACGGTGTGGTGCCACTTCGAAGATCCGGTCCTACTTCCTGTCCTACAACTCGCCGATACGAGCCGAATCCAGCCGTCACTGGACGAACGAAAACACCGGAATCACGGCACTGCCCGATAACCGGCGAACAGGTCGTGGCCACCTTCGACATCTTCGAAGGCGCCGAGCAGATCCAGCAACGCAGATCCAGCAACTGGTGATCAGCCGGGCGATTTCAGGCCTGCGCATCGAGTAATCGGGGCTGACGAACTGCGAAGGCGCGGCCTAGCCCAGTAGCTGTAAGTAGTCGACGCCGCTGTTGCCCTTCCCCGGGCCGAACTGTCCGGACGTCACGCGTCGCAGTGTCGCAAGGAGGGCGTCTTTGCGGACGGGCTTGGCGAGAAAGGCATCCATGCCCGAGTCGAAGCAACGCTGGCGGTCTTCAAGCAGCGCCGCTGCGGTTACGGCGACGATGGGCGTGTGTCGACCACCACCCTCCTGTGCCCGCATTGCGGCGGTGGCCTCGTAGCCGTTCAGCACGGGCATCTGGCAGTCCATAAGCACCGCGTCGTACTGAGCCAAGGAGAAGGCCTCGACCGCCAGTGCGCCGTTAAGCGCGGTGTCGACTCGGTAGCCCGCGCCGGTCAAAATCGCCAGGGCGACCTTCTGGTTGATGAGGTTGTCCTCCACCAACAGCACGCGACCCGCGTCTGCGGCACCGCTTTGTGTGGCCGACGCGGGGTCGCCATCGAGGGCGCGTCGGTCTGATGTCTCGCGGGGTCCAGCGACTGCGTTGGAGGCGCCTGCGCGGATCGTGAACCAGAACACGCTGCCCTCCCCAAGGTCGCTTGTAACTCCACACTCGCCGCCCATGAGGGTCACCAGGTGACTGCTGATCGCGAGCCCGAGCCCGGTTCCTCCGTAACGTCGCGAGGTCGAGGTGTCGGCCTGCGCGAACGGTTGGAAGATCAGGTCGAGCTTGCTGGGCGCGATCCCGTCACCGGTATCGGACACTTCGAAACGGAGGAAGGTCGCGAGGTCGTCCTCCTTCGTTCCGGTCACGCTCACGACGACTTCACCGGTGTGGGTGAACTTGATGGCATTGCCGATGAGGTTCGTCAGCACCTGGCGGACGCGTCCGGGATCACCCATTAGCTGATCGGGCACGGAGTCGTCGAGCGACGTCACCAGCTCGAGTCCCTTTGCGGTCGCGGAGCCTGTCAACAGGTCGACGACGTCACCGACTATCTGTCGTGCGCTGAAGTCGATGTCTTCCAGTGCAAGCTTGCCGGCCTCGACCTTGGAGAAGTCGAGAATGTCGTTGATGATCGTCAGCAGGGCTTCACCCGAGTTGCGCACCGTCTGGGCGTAATCGCGCTGTTGCGCGTTGAGGTCGGTCTCGAGGAGCAGTTCAGTCATGCCGATCACGCCGTTCATCGGCGTACGGATCTCGTGGCTCATGTTGGCCAGGAAGTCGGATTTGAGGACCGACGCCGCGGTTGCTTGGTCACGCGCTTCGGACATTGCCGCCTCTGCGCCGGCCTCGACGGTGACATCAGCGAGCGTGCCCACCCAGCCGGCGGTCCCGCCTTCGTGGTCGGGTATCGCGCTCGACGTGATCACCACGATCCGCTCCTCCGCGTCTGCGGCGTGGATCTCGAAGCGGTGGCAGAACTCAACGCGACCGGCGGCGCTCGGTTGCAGCTGTGGCGTCAGGCCCGCGCGGCTCTCAGAACTTAGGATGATGTCCCAGGGTTGTCCCGCCGCGTCGGCCGCCGCTATCCCGGAGATCTCGGACCAGCGGGGGTTGGTGTAGGTGTAGTTGTTGTCGGCATCGGTCTGGAAGATGCCGATCGGCGCAGCGTTGGTGAGGAGCCGAAACTGATCGGCCGACCGCTGCACCTCGCGGGCGCGCGTCGCAAGCGCCTCGGCCTTACGAAACAGGTTCGCGAAGACCGACACCTTCGCCCGGAGTTCGTCGGGTGAGACGGGGGCGAACATGAAGTCCACTGCCCCTTGCGCGTAGCGGTCCGCGTTGGCGACGTCGTCGCTTCCCTGCGCCGTTATAAAGATGATCGGGGTTGTTTCCGACTGCGACCGCAGACGGATGAGCCGGGCGGTCTCGAAGCCGTCCATTATCGGCATGCGCACGTCGAGCAGGATGACCGCGAAGTCTTGTTCCATAACGCGGCGCAAAGCCTCGACGCCGGTGTCGGCCTCGACGATGGTGTAGCCGAGGGGTGACAACACCGATCGCAGCGCGGTGATTTTCGACGCGTTGTCGTCGACGATGAGGACGCGGACGCTCACGACGAGCGGTCCACCACTGGTAGCCACGGGGTAAGCACCGCAAAGAGCTCGGTTGTGTTGATCGGCTTCGGTACGAAGTCGTTTGCGCCGGCATCGAGGCAGCGTTGGCGCTCACCCGGGATCACCTTCCCGGTGACGGCGATGATCGGCAGCGCGGCGAAGCGAGCCTGATCGCGGATCGCCTTGATCGTGGCGTAGCCGTCCATCACCGGCATCATGATGTCCATAAGTACGACGTCGATATTGGGCGACCGGTCCAGAATGTCGAGTGCGGTCTCGCCGCTCTCAGCGACGCTCACCTCTGCGTGTCCGCGCTCGAGTAGAGCGGTCATTGCGAAGATGTTGCGGAAGTCGTCGTCGACAACAAGCACGCGCGTACCGGTGAGATCCGTGATCGTGGGTGTGGTGCAGATTGCGGCCGAAGCCAGGTTGGGCGTCGTGGTCGGGAACACCGACGCCGTTGGTTCGAGGGCTCCTGGAGTGTGGGTCGAAGGGAGGTACACCGTGAAGGTGCTGCCGATGCCGACTTCGCTCGACACCGTGATCTCGCCGCCGAGCAGGCCAACCAGTTCACGGCTGATCGATAGACCGAGACCGGTGCCGCCGTAGAGGCGGGCCGTCGTTCCGTCGCCCTGAGCGAAGGCCTCGAAGATCCGTAGCTGCTGCTCCGCGTCGATACCGATGCCGGTGTCGGTTACCGCCAGTGCGACCGCGGAGGGAGCGTCCACGAGCGATGCGGTGGTGCTGCTCCAGCCCGCCATAGCGGGCCGAACCGCAACGCGTACGCCGCCGCGCTCGGTGAACTTGAACGCATTCGATATCAGATTGGTGAGGATCTGACGGAGACGCTGGGTGTCGGTTATCAGCCCAACCGGGCTGTCTGGTGCGACCTCGATCGAGAACGTCAGGCCCTTTGACTGCGCAACGTGATCGAACTCGCGGACCAACGCAGTCCGCAGCTCGTTGATCCGCAGGTCGGTTAGATCGGGAGTAATCGTGCCCGACTCCACCTTGGCGAGATCGAGGATGCTGTTGAG
>JBKJQZ010000002.1:0-4420 GCA_046594835.1 Acidimicrobiales bacterium
CTCGCTCCGAGGGCGACGGCGTGCAGGGTTCCTGGGTCGGCGTCGACAACTCCAAGCGCTATCGCCGGGGCGCCCTGCCCAAGGGCGAACCCAAACAACCCTAAGCCCAGGCTTTGGAAAGTCAGAGGAATACCAACATGAGTGCAGACGACAAAGTTGTTATCGCGTCTTGCGACACCCACATCGGGCCGCGCGTAAAAGAAGACCTGCGCGAGTACTGCCCCGAGAAGTACCTCGGTGACTTCGACGATTTTCTGAAGTACCTCGAGGCTAACCCGCCACTCATGGTGCCGGGTCCGGACGCAACCACCGGGCATTTCGACATGCACCAGCGGATCCGGGATCTCGACCTCGACGGCACCGCCGCGGAGGTCATCTTCCACGGCAGCCAGAACGGCCAACCGATTCCGTTCAACGTCTCTGACTATTCGACGGGTTCGATCACCGCGGTGCGCGTGTATGACGTTGATCAAGAACTCGCGGGCGTCGGCCGCCACATCTACAACGCGTGGCTCGCCGACATGTGCTCAATCGAGCCGGAGCGTCACGTCGGGCTCGCGCAGCTACCCATGTGGGACGTTGACGCCGCGATCGCCGAGATGCACTGGGCTCGGGAGCACGGCCTGCGGGGTATCAACTTCCCGGCGGACTCGGGCAACGTCTACAACACCCGCTCGCGTTACCTGGGCGCGGAGCTCTACAACCATCCGGACTGGGAACCCTTCTGGGCCGCGGCCGCCGATCTCGGTATGGCGCTGTGCACCCACGGTGGTGCTGGCAACGCCGATGTCGATCTTCCCGGTGGGCACTCGATCTGGCTCTACGAAGCGCAGGAACAGAGCCGCCGGCCCATCCACCAGATGATCCTGTCGGGCATCTTCGAGCGGCATCCCGGCCTGCGCCTCGTGCTGACCGAGAACCCCGGCAACTGGTGGCTGCCCAAGATGACCGACCTCGACACGCTGGTCACGCCCAACGGCGGGGGCATGGGTGCGCTCACGAAGAAGCCGAGCGACTACGCCAAGCAGAACGTGTTCATCGGCGCGTCGTTCCAGGCCCGCTTCGAGGCCGAAGATGCGATCGCCAACGACTACTGGCAGAACTGCATCTGGGGCACCGACTACCCGCACATCGAGGGCACGTGGAAGTTCCTCGCTGACGAGTCGTCTGAGCCCTACAGCCAGCGGCAGATCCGCTGGGCCTACAACGGTCTCGACGCCGACAAGGTCAAGGCGATCCTCGGCCTCAACGCGGTTGAGGTGTACGGACTCGACGGCGAAGCGCTGCACAAGGTCGCGCAGCGAATCAACGCGCCCACCATGGCGCAGATCAACGAGCCGCTCGCGGAGATCCCTTCTGATCACGGCATGTGGGCGTTCCGCATGGCCGGCACGTTCGGCTAGAAGGCTCGAAGATCAAGGCCCGGGGGGGCTCTCTCATGAGGCAAAGCGTGTTGAACCGGTATGCACCATTTTTGGCGCTGGCCGCACTGCAATTGTTCTTGGTCACGATGTCGGATCCGGCCTCGTCCGGCACCGCAGTCTCGACCGGCGCGAGCGGGAACGCCAACGGGTCGCTGCAAGCGGGTGCCGTCGGCGCCAATGGTGTCGCGCTTAATCCGGATGGGTCTGTGGCCGGCGGTGGGTCGGTCGGATCGACCGGCGGTGGCGCGGCCGGCAGTGGTGGACTCGCCGCAGGCGGTGCAGTGGGCGTGGCCAATCAGGCGACCGCGAACGCCAATGACCGGAGCAAGTGCGCGCCTGGCGGGCTGTTGCAGGAGAACGTGACGTTCCAGTCGCCTCCGTGCATGCCGAAGTTTGTTGGTGACAACGGTGGGGCTACGTCCCGCGGCGTGACCAAGGACAAGATCACCGTTGTCATCTTTTATCCGAAGTATCCCGACGGCACTCAGCAGGTTCTCGCGGCGAACAACCTCGCGATGACCCCGGAGAAGGGCGCCGAGGTCCACGAAATCCTGCAGAAGTTCTTCAACAAGCACTACGAGTTCCACGGCCGCCAGCTCGACATCAAGTACTACTCAACCGAGCAGCCCGACGCCGCCACGATGCGCGCCGACGCCAAGGCCATCGTGCTGAAGTTCAGCCCGTTCGCGGTGCTCTACTACGCGCAGGGTTTGGGTCCGGTGCCGTTCCACGAGCAGTTGGCCCGTGAAGGCGTGCTCAGCCTCGGGGTGCAGCCCGTCGGCGACGATTTCTTCATCAACAACTCTCCCTACGTGTGGAGCCAGTCGATCCAGGGTTACCGCATGGCGGACATGGCTTCGGAGTACTACTGCAAGCGGATGTACGGCAAGAACGCGACCCTCGCGGGCGATCCCCAGATGCAGCTCAAGCGACGCAAGCTCGGCATCTTGACCTCCGAAGCGCCCGAGTCGGTGGCGGTGGCCAAGCGCTACTTCGCCAACCTCACTGGCGGAATGTGTGGGACCAAGAACGACGGCACGACGATGTATACGTTCTCTTCGGATCCGGCTGTGGCTACCGACCAGCGCCCGGCGTTGGTGGCCCGTCTCAAGAACGATGGCATCACGACTCTGCGGGGTCTCTCGGTGTGCGCCGAGGGCGACCAGCAGTCGTACTTCCCGGAGATCTTCGCGGCCGAGCTCTTCGACGACGACTTCGTCGGACGGGTATACGCCGCGCTGTGCGGGCCCACGCAGATGAAGCAGGTCTTCGGCATCGGCATGTTTTCGAAGGCCAATCCGGTGCGGGAGAAGGAGTGGTACAAGGCCATGCAGGACGCGCAACCCGGTTACGAAGGGCCCTACCTGGCCGAAGCTCCGTTCCATGGCCTGGCGCTGCTCGCTCGCATGATCCAGTACGCAGGGCCGAACCTGTCGCCGCAGTCTGTGTTCGCCGGCACCCGCAAGACACCGCAGATCAATGGCTACTCCAACGCCAACCCGTTCCCCGGTTGGAAGGGCGGCAACCCCTACACGACTGAGTACAACATCGGCATCGAGGCCACGTCGTATTCGGCCAAGAACGACTTCCGCCAGGTCTACTGGGACAACGCGGCTCGCTCCGAGGGCGACGGCGTGCAGGGTTCCTGGGTCGGCGTCGACAACTCCAAGCGCTATCGCCGGGGCGCCCTGCCCAAGGGCGAACCCAAACAGCCCTAAGGCATATGGCCCGGATCAACCAGCCCCTTGACGAGATCCCCGCGGATCACGGCCTGGGGTGTTCCGCATGGCGGGCATGTTCGGCTAGGACCTTCAATAGCGGTTACTATGCCGCTGCCGGAATGGAACCGCGGGGGATACTGGAACGTGCGCGTCTTAGATACGAAGGTCGATAAGCGCTCTGAGTTGTACGCGGCCAATCGGGCCGGACTACTCGAGCGCATTGCGGTGCTCGAACAACAGCAGGGCCTTGCCATCGCAGGCGGGGGTGCCCGCTACGTCGCGCGTCATCGCGAACGCGGCAAATTGCTCGCGCGGGAGCGCATCGAGTTGTTGCTCGACCGAGACGCGCCGTTCCTCGAGTTGTCGCCGCTCGCATGCTGGGGAACCGACTACACCGTCGGCGCCTCGGTGGTGTGTGGGGTCGGCGTCGTCAGCGGGACCGAATGCGTGATCGTTGCGCACGACCCCACGGTCCGCGGTGGTTCGTCGAACCCGTATACGTGGAAGAAGGTGCTGCGCGCGTTGCAAATCGCGCGCGAGAACCGGCTGCCGCTCGTGCAGCTCGTCGAATCGGGTGGCGGTGACCTGCGGGCGCAGTACGAGCTGTTCATCCCGGCGGGTCGCCTGTTCCACGACATCACGCAGCTCTCGGCCATGGGCATCCCGACGATCGCCCTTGTGTTTGGCAACTCGACCGCAGGCGGCGCGTACGTGCCCGGTATGTGTGACTACGCGGTGCTCGTCGACAAGAGGGCCAAGGTCTTTCTCGGTGGTCCGCCACTGGTGAAGATGGCCACGGGTGAGGAGTCCAACGACGAGGAACTCGGCGGCGCCGAAATGCACTCGCGCATCTCGGGCCTGTCGGACTACTTCGCGCGCGACGAGCACGAGTGCATCCGGATGGGTCGCGACATCGTCTCTCATCTGAACTGGCGCAAGCTCGGGCCGGCGCCGACCATGTCAGCCGACGAACCCATCCACGATCCCGAGGAACTTCTCGGCATCGTCTCGGTCGACCTCAAGGTGCCCTTCGATCCGCGCGAGGTAATCGGACGCGTCGTCGACGGGTCGTTATATGAGGAATACAAAACGCTCTATGGCACCGCGTTGACCACGGGTTGGGCGTCGATTCACGGCTACATGGTCGGCATTCTCGCCAACGTGCAGGGTGTGCTCTTCAACGATGAGGCCAAGAAGGCCAGCGAGTTCATCATGTTGTGCAACCAGACCAACACACCGCTGGTGTTCCTTCAGAACACGACGGGCTACATGGTC
>JBKJQZ010000095.1:0-16153 GCA_046594835.1 Acidimicrobiales bacterium
CGCCAATAGCTACTCCGTCTCCCGTGAGTTCTTCGCCTACCCGGGCTTCAACGGCGGCGTGTCCGTTGCTGCATCGGCGGGTCGCATCATCACCGGCCCCGGTGCTGGCGGCGGTCCCCACGTCAAGGTGTTCAACGCTGACGGCAACAACATCGCCGGTTGGTTCGCCTACGGCCCCGATTTCACGGGTGGCGTAAACGTGGCGACGGGCAACCTCGACACAACTCCGTCGGCCGAGATCGTCACCGGTCCCGGCGCTGGCGGTGGCCCCCACATTCGGGTCTTCGACCAAAACGGTGGCACTCCGTTCGGTAACGGCTTCTTCGCCTACCAAAACTGGAGCGGCTCCGTTGAGGTGTCGGTCGGATCCTTCGGCTAACCGAACCAACTCCTAGAACGAAAGAACCCCCGGTCGCTTTGGCGGCCGGGGGTTCTGCTTTCTCGGTGCGCAGTTCGGGATAGGCGCTTAGGCGCCCTGCGGACGGCGCCGCCGTCGGCGACTCCGCTTTACCAGCACGCGGGTCCGGAGGGCGGTAGCAAGAAACGCCAGGGTGGCCAGGGCTCCAAGGAGAACGGCTACGAGCGACGGCACGTCACCGCTGGTCTGCGCGGCGGGGAGCGCGACCAACGTCGTGTCGCCCTTGGTGGTGACGTTGGGCTGGATCACTGTGTCGTTGCTGATCGAGGGCACGGTGACGTCTGAGCGCGAGGCACGCACGCGGGGCGCGCCCGCGGGAGTGAGCGCGAGGGCTGCGGGTACCACGGGCAGGCGATCAGAGGTCGTGGCGATCGGTGCTGCGAAGGCGGCGTCGAGCAGTGCGGTGGCCCAGCCGTAGGTGTCGGCCACGTTCATCACCACGACGAGCTCGGTGCGGCCGTTGCGGGTCGCCGCGGCGATGAGGCCTCGCCCCGCTTTCTTGGTGAAGCCCGTCTTCACGCCGACCGAACCGAAGTACTGGAACAGCATCTTGTTGTGGTTGGTGAGTTTGTGGGGCACGCCCTGAGGGTCGGTAAAGCGGGCGACGGGCGTGGCCACGATCGGCGCGAGACGGGGGTTGGCGAGCAGTGCTCGCGTGGCGATCGCAAGGTCGCGCGCGGAGATGAGGTTGCCACCGCGTATCGACGAGTAGTCGTCAAGGCCGGCTGCGTCTTGCAGCACGGGCGCGTCAGCCATCTTTAGCTGGGTCGCGATCGAGTTGAGCGATGTCTGGAACGTCTCAAGCGAACCGCTGACACGCTCGGCGAGTGCGGCGGCGGCGTCGTTGGCCGACGAGAGCAACAGCGCGGTGAGCGTGTTCTCGAGCGGCCACGCGGCGCCGGCCTTCATGTTGAGCTTGCGCGCGGGCATTGCGGCGGCGCGTTCGCTGACGGGCACGCTGGCGGTCGACGGCAGCGCGGCGACCGCCGCGAGCGCAGTGACCACTTTGGTCAAGCTGGCCGGTGGAAGGGGCTGGCGGTCGTTGCTCGATGCCATCACGCGGCCCGTCGCCTGGTCCACGACGATGTACGCCTTCGGCGGTGGCCCTGCGGGTACACCGACCTGGGGATTGGGAGCGGTCGGGAGCAACGGGTCGACCGCGGAAGCGGGCGCGAGCGTGCTTAGCGACACCGCCGTCGCGATCGACGCGACAAAGAGAACACGGCGCCCCGACAACATGGGCCTAGAGGTTACGGACTATTTTTCAAAAGTCACGTCATCCCGACGAGGGACTTTTAGAGCAGGCGTTCGGCGATGTAATCGATGGTCGCGGTGAGTGCGGCAACGTCGTCGGGCTCGACGGCGGGGAACATGCCGATGCGGATCTGATTGCGGCCAAGCTTGCGGTAACTGTCGGTGTCGAACACGCCGTTGGCGCGCAGGATCGCGCACAGCTCGTTTGCGTCGAAGCCGTCGATGTCGATTGTGCCTACGACAGGCGAGCGGTCGTCGGGGTTCGCGACGAACGGCGATGCGAATAACGACGCCTCGGCCCACCCGTAGAGGTTCGACGCGGACTTTTCGCTGCGGCTTGCGGCCCAAGCCAACCCGCCGTTGGCGAGCATCCAGTCGATCTGCTCCGCGAGCAGGATCAGCGTGGAGAGCGCCGGGGTATTGAGGGTCTGGTTGCCGCGTGAGTTGGTCACCGCGGTCTGTAGGTCGAGGATCGCCGGGATCCAGCGACCGGACGCGCTGATGCGCTCGATGCGTTCGATCGCAGCGGGTGAGCACGCGGCCAACCAGATGCCGCCGTCGGCCGCGAAGCACTTCTGCGGCGCGAAGTAGTAACAGTCGAACTGGGTGGGGTCCACGACGATGCCGCCTGCGATCGACGTGGCGTCGACCGCGACGATCGCGCCTGCATCGGCACCTTCCGGGCGCACGATGGGAGCAACGACGCCGGTCGAGGTTTCGTTGTGCGTGAGGCCGTACAGGTCGATTCCCGGGGTGCCTACTGCGGTGGCGCGGGTGCCAACGGGCGCCTCGATGACCTCCGGCTCGTCGAGGAAGGGCGCGGCCTTGGCCGCAGTGGCGAACTTGGACGAGAACTCGCCGAAGCTGAGGTGCTGGCTCTTGTGCTCGATGAGGCTGAAGGTGGCCGCGTCCCAAAACAGCGTGGTGCCACCGTTGCCGAGCAGGATTTCGTAGCCCTCAGGCAGCCCGAACAGGATCGAGAGGCCCTCGCGCACCCGTCCGACCAGGTTCTTCACCGGGGGCTGACGGTGGCTCGTGCCGAGCAGGTTCCGGCCCGCCGCGGCAACTGCGTCGGCCTGTTCTTGGCGCACTTTGGAGGGTCCTGAGCAAAAGCGTCCGTCTGCGGGGAGGAGTTCTTTCGGTACCTGAATAAATTTTTCGAGTGCGGGGTCGTCGCTCATCTCTGCAAGCATTACAGCCGTGAATCGCCTCTCCCGACGAATTGCTGCAGTCGCTCCCTCCGCCACGCTCGCCATCGATGCGAAGGCCAAGGCGATGGTTGCTGCGGGCCAAGACGTCATCGGATTTCCGGCGGGCGAACCCGACTTTCCGACCCCGGACACGATCGTCGAAGCCGCGATTGTCGCCGCCCGCGACCCGAAGAATCACCGCTATACGCCCGTGGCCGGACTGCCCGAGTTGCGCGAGGCGCTCGTCGTCAAGACCAAGCGCGACTCGCACTACGAGGTCACCGCGGCGCAGGTTCTCGTGACCAACGGCGGCAAGCAGGCGGTTTACAACACCTTCGCAACGCTGCTCGACCCGGGCGACGAAGTGATCGTGCCGGCGCCCTTCTGGACGACTTACCCCGAGGCGATCCAACTCGCCGGCGGCGTACCCGTACCGGTGCTCGCCGATGAGACCCAAGGCTTCCGCCATACCGTGGCCCAGCTTGAAGCGGCGAGGACGCCCAAAACAAAGGTGCTGCTCTTCGTCTCGCCGAGCAATCCGACTGGCGCGGTGCACACGCCTGACGAGGTCCGGGCGATCGGCCAGTGGGCACTCGAGAACGAGCTCTGGGTTGTGACCGATGAGATTTACGAACACCTCGTGTACGGCGACGCGAAGTTCTCGTCGATTCCGGTACAGGTACCCGAACTGGCCGACCGCACGGTTGTGCTCAACGGCGTGGCCAAGACCTACGCGATGACGGGTTGGCGCGTCGGTTGGATGATTGGTCCGAAGGACGTCATCGACGCGGCCACGAACCTGCAGTCTCACTCCACGTCCAACGTCTCAAACGTCGCGCAGCGCGCGGCGATCGCCGCGGTGTCGGGTGACCTTTCAGCCGTAGCCATGATGCGGGCCGCGTTCGACAAGCGCCGGCAGCTAATCGTGTCGATGCTGAACGAGATTCCCGGCGTTGTCTGCCCGATGCCCGACGGCGCGTTCTACGCCTACCCGTCGCTCAAAGGTTTGCTCGGCAAACCGTTCAACGGACGCACTGCGACCGACACGCTCGAACTTGCCGATATCGCCCTCGATGAGGCGAAGGTCGCGTTCGTGCCCGGCGAAGCGTTCGGTTCGCCCGGCTACGCCCGCTTCTCCTACGCGACCAGCGACGACGCGATCGTCGAAGGCGTCACCCGGCTGCAAAAACTCTTCGGTAAATTATAACGTTCTCGTACTAGTACGAGAACGTTATAATGGTGTCGTGAACATCGTCCGTGAAGTGCGTATGAAGACCGGGCTCACGCAAATCGAACTCGCGGCGCGATCGGGGATCGCGCAGCCGACGATCAGTGCGTACGAGTCGGGTCGGCGCGATCCGGGGTGGCGCGTACTCGGCAAGATCGTGCAGGCGGCCGGACTCGAGGTTGTGTTGGCGGCGCGAAGGCCGACGCCGGAGACGGTCGGGCGCACGCTGCTCGAACTCTGGGAGTTCGCTGACCTTGTGCCGCAGAGCGGACGACCGGGGGAATTGCCTCCACCGCGAGTCTTCCGTGGCTGAATCGGTCGGATTCGCGGCCAAGGTGTCGGCGGTGCATCGGGCGCTCGTTGCCGCAGCTCTTCCGCATGCGTTCGGGGGGGCGATCGCGTTGGCGTACGCCGTGCTTGAGGTTCGGAACACGATCGACGTCGACATAAATGTTTTCGTACCGGAATCCGCGAGCGACGTTGTGCTCGCGGCGCTGCCGAGCGAAATCGAGGTCACGACGGAGCGGCGTGACTTATTGCTTCGAGATGGCCAGGTACGGCTCCGGTGGGGCCTCACACCGATAGACGTGTTTCTCTCGACTACACCGTTTCACGAGGACGCGGCGAAGCATGCGCGGGTGGTGCCGTTGGGCGATGAGGAAATCCCTGTGCTCGCTCCGATGCATCTCGCTGTGTTCAAGACCCTCTTCAATCGTCCCAAGGACTACATCGACATCGCCAGCATGGTCGCAGCGAACTCGTTCGACGTCGCTACGACGCGAGATGAAATCGCTCGGTTGCTTGGCGAGGATGCCGACGAGCTGCAGGAGTTCGATCGCGCCGTGGTGTACGGAAGAAATAGTTGGCGCGAGTCTTGACTATCGAAGTCTGATATATCAGACTTCGATATATGGCAAAGAAGGCTGACAGCCAAGAAAAACCGCTTCCCGCAGCGTCGCTGCACGTGGTGCTCGCCCTCCTAGGTGGCGAAAAGCACGGCTACGCGTTGATGCAGGAAGTGGACGAACTGAGCGACGGCTCAGTCAAGATGGGACCAGGGACGCTCTACGGGACGCTCAATCGTCTCGTGTCCGATGGGCTCATCGAAGAAACCACTAGTACGCGCACACGCGGCAGCGATGACGACGAGCGTCGTCGCTACTACCGACTTACGGCCCAGGGCGAACGCGTCGCCTCGGCTGAGTTGGCGCGGTTGCAGACCCTGGTAATGCGGGTGCAAGCCCGCGGCTACCGGCTCGGTACGGCGTGACCTCGACCAGCCACCGACGCGCCTACTCGGCGTTGGTGGGTCTGTATCCCCGTCGCTTCCGCGACGAATACGGCCAGGACATGGTCCTGCTGTTTGAGGAAATGGCTGCCGACCGGGGGGCAGCCCGGGTCTGGCCGACGCTGCTGCGTGATGCGTTCACATCGATCATCACTCAACGAATGGAGACCCTTATGTCTGAAACCCAGTCCCGTACCCTCACCCTCGTCGGCTTCGTGTCGCTCGCGGTCGGAGTGGTTGCAATGGCCCTCTTTGGGAGCGCCGCGAAACCGTTGTTCCTTGTGCTTCTCGCCGCGCTCGGCGCGGGTGGCCTCGCAATCGGACTGTTCCTCAGGTCGAACGCGGCGTACCGAGAACCAGGCCAAGGAATGCACCGGCACTGGTGGCGGTATCTGCTCGCGGCAGCGGCCTGTTTCGGCGCTGCGGTGATTGGCACTGAGGTGTTGAACCTTGATGGCCCGTGGGTGCTGCTGTTCGTCGACATCATCGCCGGTTGGTTCCTCGTCGCGATGGGGTTGGCCTTGGGGGTTTGGCACGGCGCGTACCGCCTAAGGGGGGTCCGCACGGCTTAGTCGTTTTGGGTGGGCTCGGGCCACGGGCGACAATGGTGCGTGGCCCGAGTTCTCATCACCGAACCGCTCGCTCCGTCCGCGAACGCTGCGCTCAGCGCAGCCGGGCACGAGGTCGTGGAGCGGGTGGGACTGTCGCCGGCGGAACTGCTCGACGCAGTGAAGGGGTTCCAGGCGCTGATCGTGCGCTCGGCCACCAAGGTGACCGCCGAGGTGCTCGAGGCCGCCGACGAACTGATCGTGGTGGGACGCGCGGGTGTGGGCATCGACAACATCGACCTGGCCGCCGCAACCGCCAAGGGCGTGATGGTCGCGAACGCACCCTTCAGCATTGGCGTGTCCACCGCCGAGTTCGCGATGGCGATGCTGCTCGCACACGCCCGCAACATTCCACAAGCCCACTCGGCACTCGTCGAAGGACGTTGGGAGAAGTCCAAGTGGGAAGGCGTCGAGCTGCACGACAAGGTGCTCGGGCTCCTCGGCATCGGCCGCATCGGTTCGCTCGTCGCACAACGCGCTAACGCGTTCGGCATGCGGGTAATTGCGTACGACCCGTGGACCTCGCCCGAGCGGGCAAAGCAGATGGGTGTGGAGATGGTCGAGCTCGACGAGTTGGCCGGTCGTGCCGACTTCATCTCGATTCACCTACTGAAGACCAAGGAATCGATCGGCATGGTGAACGCCGAGCTGTTCGCCAAGATGAAGCCGACCGTTCGCCTCATCAACGGCGCGCGGGGTGGGATCGTCAACGAGGTGGACCTGGCCGACGCCCTCAAGGCGGGCCGCATTGCCGGCGCTGCGCTCGACGTGTTCGCCGACGAGCCGATGACCGACTCGCCGCTGTTTGGGCTTCCCAACGTGGTTGTCACGCCGCACCTCGGGGCCAGCACCGCCGAAGCACAAGACAAGGCCGGTGTGCAGGTGGCCGAGCAGGTGGTTTTCGCGCTGGCCGGCGACTTTGTGCCAAACGCCATGAACGTGAACGCCGCCGCCGCGTCGGAAACGGTGCGGCCCTTCGTGGCGCTGGCCGAACGCCTCGGTGGCCTGCTTGCGGGCTTGCTCGGCGAGGCGTCGCCGTCGTTGCTCGAGGTTGAGTACCGCGGCCCGCTGGCCGACAACGACGTGAGCCTCGCGACGCTGTCTGCCATGCGGGGCGTGCTCGACGCGCTCGTCGACGAGCCGGTTTCGTTCGTGAACGCGCCGACGCTGGCTGCGGCACGCGGGCTCGACGTGAAGGAACTGAAGCTTGGCGCTACGGAGCACGCCAGCGTGATGACGCTGCGTTGCGCCGATCGGTCCGTCGCCGGCTCGATTACGGGTCTGCGCCGCGAGTCGCGCATCACCGCGATCGACGGCATCAGCTGTGAGGTCCCGCCTTCCAAGCACCTCTTCGTGGTGCGCAACGATGACCGCGTGGGGATGCTTGCGTTGGTGACCGCCGCGATGCGCGACGCCAACCTGAACGTCGCGGACATGCACCTTGGCCGTTCGAGCGACGGTTCGGCGGCGTTGATGGTGTTAGCGACCGACGCGCCGGTACCGGCGAGCGTGCTCGAAGCGCTGCGCAGCGAAGCGGGCATCCTCGATGCCCGCAGCATCACCGCATAGATCCGTCGAGGGTTTCTACGCTGGCGTCGTGGCCGCACCGAGTCGTCGTCAGCGTTATGCGCGCAAGCGGCAAAAGCGTATGGCGCGAGTCGAACACGACCTCACTGACACCCAGTGGACTGACCTGAAGACCGCGTGGGTCGGCTGCGCCTACTGCGGCATGGTGGCCGACGATCTCCAGCGCGACTGCGTGCTCGCTATCTCGCGCGGTGGGCGCTACACACTCGAGAACGTTGTACCGGCCTGCAAGTCGTGCAACGCCAGCAAGTGCAACGACGAAGTCACGGGCTGGCTACGCCGGAAGCGACTCGACGAGGCGGCCTTCCTCGTGCGCTTTGCCGAGATCGTGCGGGACTTGCGCGTCTAGCGCTGGGCTTCTTGAAACCCGGCGCGTTCTGCCGCGCCGGGTGACGCGTAGCAACGATCGGGCTTGCTGTTGTCGTAACTGGACGTGCCAGGGCGACGGAACACGCGACTGCCGAGCTTGACCTTGATCGGATGCGACGGCGGGCACACGCTCCCAACGGGTTCAACCCACGACATAAGCGCGGCGACCGGCGTGTCGGGCGGGACGTGTTCGGGCGCCTTGCGCGTGACGGCTTTGCGGGGCGCCGCGGCTTTCTTCGCCGCCTTCGCCGTCTTTGGTGGCTTCGCTGCCTCGACGGCGGGCGTGGGTGGCGAAGTCGCCACGGTGGGCGGCGGCGAGGGCGCTTCCGGCGGTTCTGGCTCCAGTTGCTCTACAGCCTCAGGAGCGACCGGCGGCTTCGGTGCGGGCGTCGGGGCGGGTTCCGTCGTCGGGCTCATGGCGGGTTCCGGTGTGGGTGCAACGGTCGACTCGTCGAGGGCAGCCGGCTGCTCCGCTGCGCCAAGCGACTCTGCGTGCGGGTCGCTAGCGGCAGAAACGCTCGACGGCGCTTCGACGACGGTTTCCGCTCGGTGCGGTTCGGGCTCGGGTTCGGGTTCGGGCTGGGGTTCGGGGCGCGGTGTCGGAGGCGCGACATTGCGGACAGTCGCGGGGGTGCGGCGTTTGTCGGCAGTCGTCTTGATAACGAGGCCAATCGCTGCCAACACGCCCAAGCGGAGCGCGATTTTGAGGGTTTTCCGCATCATCTCAGGAACGTAGCGCTAGTTGGCGTGCGTTTTTACCCGTATGGGTTAGGTTCATACACATGTCAGAACGCGTTCAATTGTCCTTTCGCGCCCGATTTTTCAGACGATCCCGAGCCAAGACAGCTATCGCCGCCGCAGTAATGGCGGGCGCCGGACTGGTCTTCGCCGCTGGTCCCGCCACCGCTGGTAACGCTGAGTCCGTCCACCTGGGTGGCGTGGATACCACAGCGACAGTGGGCTACGGCGACGACATCACGGTCGACCTGCGCGACGCCGGTGCGCAAATCGATGCTGGCTACACCGGCACCGTCACCTTCAGCGCCGTGGGTTCTGCCCCCGATTGCGTCGATTGCTTCACCGTCACCCCGAACAGCGGCTCCGGGGCGAACGCGTTCAAGTACACCTTCACCCCGGCGGACGGCGGTGTGCGGCACTTCAGCGTCAGCTGGCTCACCCCGGGCGCCGGCAAAGTACTCACGGTTACCGCGGTGCTGGCCGACGGCCCCGACCCTGGAACCGATCCCGACAGCGACACCGATACTGCGACCGTCGCCGTCCTGGCGCAGACGGCCACGACCGGTGGCTTCGACTCGTCGGGCGCGGGAGCGGTTGACCTGACGCCGACGATCGGCGTCGACGATCTGGTCACGGTGAGTTTCCGCAACGCAAACGGTGACATCGACACCGGCTAGGGGGGAACGCTGAACTGGGACGACTCGACCTGTAACGACGACTTCCTCGTGAACGGTCAGTCTTCGAGCACGCCGTATACGTTCGTGACGGCCGACATGGGAGCGAAGACCTTTGCTGTCAAGTGGCTCGATACGGCGCAGACGCCTGCCGGTTGCACCTTGGCAATGAAGGCGACAACGGTCGGCCCGCCGGCAGGCACCGTCACCGACACGAAGTCCGGTATCAAGCCTAAGGCGGCGCCCCCGGCGGCGACGACGACCACGACGACAGCTCCGACCACCACGACCAGTACCACCGTGCCCGCCAACCTGCCTCACATCCAGGGCGCGGTCGTGACCGGTGCACTCGCCCCGGGCGGCCCGCACGTGAGGGTCTTCAAGGGTTCGGACCGTCAGCTTCAGCGTGAGTTCTTCGCCTACGACCTCGGCTTCAAGGGCGGCGTCGATGTCGCACTGGGTGACGTCAACAACGACGGCTGGGCCGACATCGTCACGGGCGCAGGCCCCGGTGGCGGCTCGCACGTGAAGGTCTTCAGCGGCAAGACCGGACAGGTGATTGCTTCGTTCTTCGCCTATCCAGTTGGCTTCAACGGAGGTGTCTATGTGGCAGCGGCCGACGTAAACGGTGACGGCAAGGACGACATCATCACCGGCGTGCAAAATGGCGGCGGTCCACACGTCAAGGTCTTCAGCGGGGTCGCGGCCACGGCCGAGGGCTACACCGGCGCCGACTCAGGTCTGCTTGGTTCGTTCTACGCCTACAGCACGAATCCGGTATTCACCGGTGGTGTGCGCGTCGCCGGCGTCGACGCCGATAACGACGGCAAGGCCGAAGTCGTCACTGGCGCCGGCCCGGGCGGCGGACCGCATGTCGCGATCTTTAAGCCGGGCTTGTCTCTCGGCAGCCGCACCCTGGTTGGCGAATGGTTTGCTTACGGCGCCTCATTCACCGGCGGCGTCTTCGTCGGTGCGCACAAGCAGGGCGAGACTCCTCGCATCGTCACTGGCGCAGGTCCCGGTGGCGGCCAGCACGTGAAGGTGTACAGCGTGGACGGCTCCGAAATCGGTGGTGTCATCCCGCAGGTCGGCACGGTTGGAGCGACGGTCGCAATCGGCAACGCCGATGGAGACGGGGCCGACGAGTACGTCGTCGGCAACGCCAGCGGTGCCCCGAACTACCGCGTCTTCGACCTCCCGCAGGCCCAGCAGGGTGACGTCTCAAGTGCCTTCCCAGGCTTCACGGGCGGCATAACTGTGGCCGTCGGCGACATCTAAGGGCCAAGGTGCGCCGTCGCCTCGCAGTTTTCGCGTTTGCCGTCACGCTTTCTAGCGTCGCGGTGTCCTCGAGCGCTGCGGCAGCGGCGCACCTCAACGCGGTCGCCACTGGCGCAGGCCCAGGTGGCGGACCGCACGTCAAGGTGTTCGACGTTGCGACCGGTCTCGTTGACCGACAGTTCTTCGCGTACGACACGAGCTTTCTCGGCGGCGTACATGTCGCGATGGGCGATGTAGACGGCGACGGGTTCGGCGACATCGTCACCGGTCCGGGGCCTGGTGGCGGACCGCACGTCAAGGTGTTTAGCGGCAAGGACGGTGCGCTCATCGAGGAGTTCTTCACCGATTCCCCTGGCTTCACCGGCGGGCTCTACGTGGCCGCCGCCGACGTGAACGGCGACGGCAAGGCCGAAGTGATCACAGGAGCCGGCGAGGGTGGTGGGCCCCACGTCGAGGTCTTCGACCTTCGCCTCGACGCCAAGCTGACGGTTGCGAACTTCTACGCGTACGAACCGTCCTTCACCGGCGGCGTGCGCGTTGCGGCCGCCGATCTCGACGGCGATGGCAAGGCCGAAGTCGTCACCGGTGCGGGACCAGGCGGAGGCCCACACGTACGCGGCTTCAAGCTCGGCGAGATCCACGGCAGCATTCCGACGCCCGTCCTCAGCATGTACCCCGAGGACCCTGCCTACGCGGGCGGCGTTTTTGTCGGTGCGAGCGTCGATGGCGATCATCAGGCGCACATCGTCACCACGCCGGGCGTCCTCAACGGCGGCAGTCCCTACGCCCGCGTGTTTACCGCGACCGGAACCCAAATTGGGCAGGTGTTCTTTCAATACGGCGAGCCGCAACCCAGCGGTTGGTCCGTTGCGATGAGCAACGCCGACGCCGACGCGGTCGACGAGATCACCGGTGGCCAGGTTCGCAACGGCTCACTCGTCGTGACGAAAAAGGGCTACGGAGACGCGCAGGCCGGTCCGGTGTTTGCCGCCACGGCGTACCCCGGGTTCTCCGGCGGTGTATCCGTAGCGATGGGCAGGATCTAAAGAGCTGCGGGGTTAGCCGACCCGCGGCAGCCAGGCTTTACGCGTTGACTCGTAGGTCGTGATCGACGACTCGTTGCGCAGGGTGAGGCCGATGTCGTCGAGGCCTTCCAGGAAACGCATGCGGGTGAAGTCGTCGAGGGGGAACTCCTCCTCTATACCGGCCTTGAGGCAGCCGACGGTGCGCGACGCGATATCCACGATGATCTCGAGCGTCGGGTCGTCTTGCACCGCCTTCATCAACGCCGCGCCCGTGGCGTCGGAGACCTGCACGGGCACGAGCCCGGCCTTGGTCGAGTTGTTGCGGAAGATGTCGCCGAAGCGGGGCGAGATCACGGCCTTGAAGCCGTAGTCGGTGAGCGCCCACACGGCGTGTTCGCGTGACGAGCCGGTGCCGAAGTTCGGGCCGGCTATGAGGATCGACGCGTCCTCGTAGCGCGTGTCGTTCAGCGGGAACGACGCGTCCTTGCGCCACGCACCGAACAGCCCCTCGCCAAAGCCTGTGCGCTCGACGCGTTTGAGCCACTCGGCCGGGATGATCTGGTCGGTGTCGACATCGCTGCGATCGAGTGGGATCGCCGTGCCCTGAATCGTGATGATCGGCTCTGGCATGTCAGACGTCCTTTGGATGAGCGAAGTGGCCTGCGATTGCGGTGGCGGCGGCGACGGCGGGGGACACGAGGTGCGTGCGGCCGCCGGGCCCTTGGCGGCCTTCGAAGTTGCGGTTGGAGGTGGACGCGGCTCGTTCGCCCGGAGCGAGCTTGTCCGGGTTCATGGCGAGACACATCGAACAACCCGCGCCGCGCCATTCGAACCCGGCGGCGGTGAAGATCCTGTCGAGGCCCTCGGCTTCGGCGACTTGTTTCACGACGTTCGAGCCGGGAACGACCATCGCCCGCACACCGGCGGCGACTTGCTTGCCTTCGAGCACCGCAGCCGCGGCCCGCAGATCCTCGATGCGACCGTTGGTGCAGCTACCGATGAACACCGTGTCGACGGGCACCTCGGTCATCGGCGTGTCGGCAGTGAGGCCCATGTACTCCAGCGCCCGCGCCGCCGCGTTGCGCAAAATCGGATCGTCGAACGACTCGGGCGAAGGGATGCGGCCTGAGAGCGGTATGACCTGGCCGGGGTTGGTGCCCCACGTAACGCCGGGCTCGATGGTCGCCGCGTCGATCTCGATGACCTTGTCGAACACGGCGTCGTCGTCGGTGACCAGCGTCGACCAATCGGCCACGGCTGCGTCCCAGTCCGCGCCGCTCGGCGCGTGACGACGGCCCTTCAGGTAGTCGAAGGTCGTCTCGTCCGGCGCCACGAGACCGGCGCGTGCGCCCGCTTCGATGCTCATGTTGCACAGCGTCATGCGGCCCTCCATCGACAGGCCACGAATCGCCGAGCCGCGGTACTCAATCACGTACCCGATACCGCCGCCCGTATCGAGCTCGCCGATGATCGCCAGGGTGACGTCTTTGGCGGTAACGCCGTCCTGCAGTTCGCCTTCGACCACGACCGCAAGCGTCTTGGCCGACCGCTGGGGAAGGGTCTGGGTGGCCAGAACGTGCTCAACCTCGCTGGTACCGATGCCGAACGCGAGCGCACCGAATGCGCCGTGGGTGGAGGTGTGACTGTCGCCGCACACGATCGTCATGCCCGGCATCGTGAGGCCCTGTTCGGGGCCGATGATGTGGACGATGCCGGCGTCCTTGTGGCCCATCGGGTACAACGTGATGCCGAACTCGTCGCAGTTCTCGGCGAGCACTTCCATCTGGCGCCGTGAGATCGGATCGGCCACCGGCTCGAGCAGGTTCGTGGTCGGCACGTTGTGGTCCATGGTCGCCAGCGTGAGATCGGGGCGCCGCACCGTCCGCTCGCCGATGCGCAGGCCGTCGAAGGCCTGGGGCGACGTGACCTCATGAATGAGGTGCAGGTCGATGAACAGCAGGTCGGGTTCGTCGGGCGCGGCGTGCACGACGTGGCGCTCCCACACCTTTTGACTGAGTGTCTTTGCCGTTTGCCGTGTCATTAGTGCTGTCTCACAATCTGGGATAACATTCCCGAACAGTGGAACGGATCGTAACGGGCGTCGGAGTGCTGGACAAGTCGGTTGCGGTGCTCGACGCGCTCGCGGCCGGACCATTGGCCCTCAACGAGCTTGCAGCATCGGCGGGCCTGCCGCGAGCAACCGCGCATCGCCTCGCGATCGCGCTCGAGGCGCACGGCTTTGTCGACCGCGACAACGCCGGGCGGTTCGTGCTCGGGCCGCGCGTAGTTGGCAGCGACCTGGTCACCATCGCGGCCCCGGTGGTCGCCGCGTTGCGCGATCAAACGGGTGAGAGCGCGCAGCTGTACGTGCGCCGGGGCGATACGCGGGTGTGTCTGCTTGCTTCCGAATCGCCGCACTCGCTACGCACGATCGTGGCCGTTGGCTCTGTCTTGCCGCTCGCACGCGGCTCGGCGGGCAAGGTGTTACGCGGTGAAACGGCATCGACCAATTGGGTCGCAAGCGTCGAGGAACGCGAGGCAGGGGTGGCGTCGGTCAGCGCCGGCGTGGTGCACCACGGTGAGGTTGTCGCGGCGGTGTCGGTGTCGGGCCCGGTCGACCGGTTGGGCCGCGCGCCCGGGCGTAAGCACGGTGCGAAAGTAGTGGCCGCCGCCCGCGAAATTGAGCGAGCCCTCGTGCACGCGTGAGCGCGACCGGACCGGTGTCAGCCCGCGCCACACTTGTGGCGTGAGGTCGCGGCATCTGTGGGGAGTGATCGGCGTTGTCGCGCTCGTCGCCGGCGCGTGTGGCAACAACGACTCGCTCGAGACCGACGCCCCTCCGACCACCCGGCACCGCTTCCCTGCGGCGGTGGTGCCGACGTCGACCCCGGCGCCCACCGCGCCCTTCGGTGGAGTCGCAGTTGCTCGAGCCACCACCACGACCACGCGCGGCGCGTCAACCCCGGGGGCTGCGCCTACTTCCACGACGGTAACGGCGGCCCCGCGCGTGGCGCCCGCAGCCACTGCGATGCCCGCGCCGCGCACGGCGGTTGGGGGAGCTTCGTGGCAGGGCGTGATCGTGGTGGCTGGTGGCTTTGACGCGTCGGGCGAGGCGTCAAAACGCGTCGACAGTTATGACCCTGTGACGGGCGCGTGGAGCCGCGGCCCCGATCTTCCAATGCCGCTGCACGACCTGGCCCTCGGCGTCCTCGACGGTGACCTTTGGGCCATTGGCGGATTCAGTCGTGAGGGCGATCAGTCGGTCGCGCGCGCCGAGACCTACCGAGTCCGTCCTGGCGGTACTGAGTGGGAAACGGGCCCGCTGCTCCGCACACCGCGGGGAGGCGCAGCCGTGGGCGCCCTCGGCGGCGCGCTAATCGTGGTGGGTGGCGCGACCACCGATGGCGCCGCCCTCGACACGGTCGAAACGCTCGGGGCTGGTGCCGCGCAGTGGAGCGAGGGCGCGCCCATCGCGCGCAAGCGCGCGTACGCCTCGGTGGTAGTCGGCGGCGGTCGCGTCTACGTGGCCGGGGGTCGAACCGAAGGCGTGAGCACCGCGCTGCGCGGCGTGGAATCGTGGAAGCCGGGAGGAACCTGGCGCCCCGAATCTGCGCTTGTCGTCGCGCGCTCGGGTGCGGCTGCAGGAGGGCTCTGCATTAGTGGCGGTGAGAACGCAAGCGGCGTCGTCGGCACCGTCGAGTGCATCGCCGCCCGCACGTGGACGACGCGCTTCACGATGAGCGTGCCGCGTCACGGCCTCGCCGCGGGCGTGGTCGACGGCTGGCTCCACCTCATCGGTGGTGGCGCGTCGACGGGTAAGTCGGTGAACGCCGCGCACGAGGTCTTCGACCTCGCGTAGACGAGCTAGGCGCCGACGCTGACGATCTCGACCGTGAGCTTGGCGCCGGTCGGTGTTTCGTACTCCACCGTGTCGCCCGCCTTGTGGCCAAGCAGGGCGTTCCCGAGCGGGGAGTCCGGCGATGCGACCTCGACGCCCTCGCGGCGCTCCTCGATCGACCCCACGAGGTAACGGTCCGCGTCCTCGTCAGAATCGCCTTCGAACTTCACCGCCACAACCGAACCGATGACTACCTCGTCGCTCACCGCGACCTCAACGATCTCGGCGTAGTCGAGCAGTCCTTGGAGCTTGCGGATGCGCGACTCCATGTGGCCCTGTGCGTCTTTGGCGGCGTGGTAATCGCCGTTCTCAGAAAGGTCCCCGAGGGCCCGGGCAGCCTCGATCGCGTTGGCGATATCGACCCGCCCGACGCCGGTGAGCTCGTCGAGCTCCTTGGCAAGGCGGTCGTATGCGTCGCGAGACAGCTGGTTCGAAGCCATAGGCGCATGAAGATACAGCCCAAGGCAAAACGCATTACACTCTTGGGCGATGCATACGTCTTTCGTAATCATCGTTATCACCTAGCGCTTCTGCGACCTCCGCAGAAGCGCTTCGCCGTCCGCTCGTAGAGCCGGGCGGTTTTTTCGTTTACAGACTC
>JBKJQZ010000104.1:0-6550 GCA_046594835.1 Acidimicrobiales bacterium
TCACCGTGACCAACCCCGTCAACCAGGAGATCACGGTCGACTACGCAACGTCGTCTGGTTCGGCGACCCAGGACGTCGACTACGTCGGCACGAGCGGCACGCTCGTGATCGGGGCTAACGCGACCACCGCCACGATCCCGGTCCCCGTAAAAGGCGACACCATCGACGAAGCGAACGAGTCCTTCTCGCTTTCATTGTCCAACCCCAACAACGCAACGTTGTCGACCTCCACGGCGTCTGCGACGATTACCGACGACGACGCGTCGCCAACGGTTTCGATCGCCGACACGAGCGTTGTTGAAGGCGGCACCAACGCGCGGAACAACGCAACCTTCCAGGTGAACCTGAGCGCGTCGAGCACCCGATCAATTTCGGTCGACTACACGACCGCGGCGTCCGCGTCGACGCCGAACGCAACCCCCAACGGCGATTACATCCCCACCAACGGCACGCTCACGATCCCGGCGGGCTCGACCAGCGGCGTGGTCAACGTGACCATCATCGGCGACAACATCACGGAGCCGAACGAATTCTTCGACGTAGTAATCAGCAATCCCAGCAACGCCGTGCTCGGCACTGCCATCGGCACCGCGACCATCCAGGACGATGAGACCCAGCCGATCGTGTCGGTCAGCTCACCCAATGTGATCGAGGGCAACGCAGGCACGACCAATGCTGTTGTGACCTTCACGATGTCTTCGGCGAGTGGTTCGACCGTCACCGTCGACTACGCGACCGCCACGGGCGGTACGAACGGAACTGCGACCGCAGGCTCAGACTTCACCGCAGCCTCCGGCACCGTCACCTTCGCCCCGGGCGAGACGACGGCCCAGGTGAACATTGCCATTACCGGCGACCTGCTCGACGAGGACGACGAGACCTTCCGCGTTGTCGCCAGCAATCCACGGGGCGGAGCGGCAATCGCTGCGACCCCGCACGGAACCGTCACGATTACCGACGACGACACCGCGCCGAGTCTCACGATCAACAACGTCACCCAGCTTGAAGGCAGCGGCTCGGGCGTCACCCCGTTCGTGTTTACCGTGACCCTCAGCAAGGCCAGTGGTCGGGTTGTCACGGTGAACGCAGCTACCGGCGACCCCGTCCAGCCCACCGATCCCACCGCGCCCGGAATCCCGGTTGCCAGCAGCGCAAGCGACTACAGCGCGGTCGCCACGACCGTGAACTTCCCGGCGGGCACTACGACCCAGACCGTCACGGTGAATGTCAACAAGGACAACATCGACGAGTTCAACGAAGTCTTCAACGTGATCTTGTCCGGTCCCACGTCGGCGACGATCGCCGATGCGCGCGGTGTCGGCACGATTACCAATGACGACGCCGGTCCGGCGGTCACCATTACCGCCAACACACCGAGCGTCACCGAGGGCAACAGCACCACGACGCCCAAGACGGTGACCTTCACGGTGAGCCTCGCGCAAGCTTCGACCAAGACCGTCAAGGTGAATTACGCGACAGTTGATGGGTCCGCCACCTCCGCCACCGGGGCCGGCTCGACCGCCGACTACGCGGCGGCGAGCGGCACGCTGACGTTCAACCCCGGCGTCACCTCACAGCAGGTTTCGGTGTCGATCAACGGCGACACCTTCGTCGAGCCCGACGAAGCCTTCTCGGTCGACCTTTCGACGCCGGTCAACGCAACGATCGGATCGCCGTCCTCGGCGACGCAGCTAATCCAGAACGACGACGCGGGCACCATTCCGAGCGTGTCGGTGAGCAACGCTCCCGACGCGACCGAGGGCGGCAATTCCGTGTTCACCTTCACCGTCACCGGGACGGTGCAGCAGACCGTCACCGTCAACTACACAACCGTCGACGGGCCAGTTAGTGGATCCGGCAATCCGGCCACGCAGCCCGCCGACTACCCCAAGACCGTCGGTTCGGTGACCTTCACCGTTGCCTCGGCTGGGCCCAAGACGGTTTCGATCACATCGGTCGATGACACCCTCGACGAGGACGACGAGTTCTTCCACCTCGACATCACGTCGGTTCAGAACGGCACGCAGTCCAACACCTCGGGCCAAGCCAAAATCATCGATAACGACAGTCCCCCCACGCTGACGGTCGCCGACAAGGCGATCACCGAAGGCACGAGCGCCACGCCCACCGCGTCGACGGCCACCGTCACGCTGTCGGCCGCATCCTCGAAGCAAGTGACCGTGGATTACGTCACCGGTAGCGGTACCGCGACGCCATCGGCGGACTATGCGACCACGAGCGGCACGTTGACCTTCGCCCCGGGCGAGACCACCAAGGCGATCAACCTCAGCGTCGTTGCCGATTCCCTCGACGAAGCGGACGAAACGTTCAACATCACGCTTTCCAACCCCGCCAATTCGACCATCGCGGACGGCACGGGCGTGGTGACCATCACCGATGACGACACGGCCCCGACCGTCGCACTCGGAACCGCGCCGTCGGTAAGCGAGGGCACCGGGACGGCCACGAACACGCTCGACTTCCCGGTCATGCTGAGCGCAGCGTCGGGTCGGACGGTCACGGTCACGGTTACGCCGACGGCCGGCACCGCTACCGCGGGCACCGACTTCACCGCCACGGGCATCACGGTCACCTTCGCTCCGGGGGAGACGGTCAAGAACGCGAGCGTGCCGGTTACGGCCGACTCCGTAGATGAAGACAATGAAACCGTCACCGCCACGCTGAGCGCGCCAACCAACGCAACGCTCGGCACACCGGCGACCCAGACAGGCACCATCACCGACGACGACGGTGCGCCGACTGTGTCGATCACTGGCGCCTTGTCGGTGGTCGAGGGCGTCAACGCCAACTTCGTGGCGACGCTCTCGGCGGCGTCTTCTAAGACCATCACGGTCAAGGTTGCGTCGGCTGACGGCAGCGCAACCGCCGGTAGCGACTACACCGCTCTCGCGTCGACGACGCTGAGTTTCGCTCCGGGTGAGACGACGAAAACCGTTCCTCCGATCCCGACCACGGACGACACGATCGACGAGGCCGACGAGACCTTCACGGTTGCGCTCTCTGCGCCGACCAACGCCACGCTCGGCTCTCCATCGATGGGAACCGCGACCATCACCGATAACGACAACCCCCCGACGCTGAGCGTCGCCGACAAGTCGGTTGCCGAAGGCACGAGCACGGCGCCGACGGCCTCAACAGTCACGGTCACGTTGTCGACGGCGTCGGGCAATACCGTGACGGTCAACTACGCCACGGGTGGCGGCACGGCCACGGCCACGACCGACTACGCCCCGGCGAGTGGCACGTTGAGTTTCGCCCCCGGCGAAGTATCCAAGACCATTCCACTGAGCATCGTCGCCGACTCGCTCAACGAGACCGACGAAACCTTCAACGTCTCCCTGTCGACGCCATCGAATGCGACCATTGCCGATGGCACCGGCCTGGTGACGATTACCGACGATGACGCGCAACCGACGATCACCTTCGGCGCTGCGCCGAGCGTCATCGAAGGCAGCGGTTCGGCCACTAACAAGCTCAGCTTCCCCGTGAACCTGAGCTCGGCTTCGGGCAAGACCGTGACCGTCACGGTTACGCCGTCGGCCGGCACCGCTACCGCGGGCACCGACTTCACCACCACGCCCATCACGGTCACCTTCGCCCCCGGCGACACGACCAAGAACGCGGATGTGCCCGTTACCGCCGATTCGCTCGACGAGAACAACGAAACGGTGACCGCAACGCTGAGCGCGCCGACCAACGGCACGATCGGCACGCCCACCTCGCAGACCGGCACCATCACCGACGACGACGGCACGTCGTCGCTGTCGATCAGCGATGCGTCCGCGACCGAAGGTGGCAAGGCCACCTTCACGGTCACCCTCGCACCCGCTGCGAGCCAGACCGTCACCGTCAAGGCCGCGTCGGCGAACGGGACGGCCACCGCTCCGGCCGACTACACGGCTCTCCCAGCGACGACGCTGACTTTTGCGGCCGGTGACACAACCAAGACCGTCGAGGTGCAAACCGCGACGGACACCGTCAACGAGCCGGATGAAACCTTCACCGTCACCTTGTCGGAGCCCACGGGCGCCGCGCTGTCGACCGACAAGACCGGCACGGGCACCATTCAAGGCAACGCCCCTGCGGGTGCCGCGCCCAGGATCACCACCGGCCCCGGCGCCGGCGGCGGACCATCCATCCAGACCTTCAAGCCAGACTTCACCAAGGACGGTCCGGGCTTCTTCGACGGATCCGAGACGAGCGGCAAGCGCGTCGCACGCGGCGACCTCGACGGCGACGGCGTTGATGAAATCATCAGTGCGGCCGGGCCCGACAGCGCTGGCTACGTATCGGTGTACTCGAAGGCCGGGGCTCTCCTGTTCTCGGTGCAGCCTTACGGCGGCACCTTCCGCGGCGGCGTCTTTGTCGCTGCGGGCGACATCGACGGCGACGGTCGTGACGAAATCATCACGGGCGCAGGCGCCGGAGGCGGCCCGCACGTCCGCACGTACCGCTACATCTTGGCCACCCAAAGCCCTGCTTCGCTTGAGGTAAGCCCGGGCTTCTACGCCTACGACGGCGGTTTCGGCGGTGGCGTCTCAGTTGGTGCCGGCGACCTCGACGGCGACGGCAAGGCCGAGATCATCACCGGCATGGCTTCGCAGGGTTCGCTCGTGCGCTCCCATAAGTACACCGGTGTCGGCACGGCGACCCAGGGCGTCGAGTTCCGTCCCTACGCCGGGTTCACAGGTGGGGCCTTCGTTGCGGCCGGTGATCTCACTGGCGATGGCAAGTCTGAGATTGTTACCTCCACCGGTCCCGGTGGCGGCGGCGATCCGCACCTTCGTACCTTCACGCCAACCGGCAGCGCTATCAGCGCCGGCGTGTACGCCTACAACGTTGGTTTCCGGGGCGGCTTCTCCGTCGCCGTGGGTGACCTCAACGGTGACGGCGTGGCCGAGATCGTCACGGGCGCAGGGCCCGGCGGCGGTCCGCACGTGAAGATCTGGAGCGCCAATCTGCAAGAGCAGGGTGGCTTCTACGCCTACTCCACCGCCTTCACCGGCGGCGTGTGGGTGTCGGTCGGCCAGGCGTAATAACAGTCACAATCATGTAGTTACACACGGGGCCGGGTGGGTACAACCCGCCCGGCCCTATGACAACTCACGCCGAACCTCAACCCGCGCGTCCCCCTGGCGGCGATCGCCTCCTCCGACTACGGGAGCGGTTGGGTCATTATCACTGGCGTCGGATCTTGCTCGTCTCGGCCGTGGTGCTCACCCTCATTGCCGTAGTGCCACCCCTGCGACGCGTGGTGATCTCGGCGGTAAGCAACGTCGTGTTCTTCCTCGGTACGCCGTTCGCGCCCAAGACTGCGGACTTCTCCAAGCTGCCCCACGGCACGCGCCTAAAGGCGGCGGACGGGTCAGTGCTCGGCGACCTCGGGCCCGACGGGTTGCGAGCGTTTGAGCCGACCGCGTTGAAGTCGTTGCCCGACCACGTGAAGTACGCGGCGCTTGCGGCGGAAGACAAGCACTTTTATCAGCACGCCGGTGTTGACCCGGGTGCGGTGGTACGCGCCGCGCTGAGCACGGTGCGCGGCAAGACCCAGGGTGGCAGCACGATCACCCAGCAGCTCGCCAAGATCAACTACACCGGCGGCGAGCGCACGATCTTTCGCAAGGTCCGCGAGTTGCTCTACGCGGGCAAGCTCGAACGTCGCTACACCAAAGACGAGTTGCTCGAGCGATACGTGAACCAGGTGTACTTCGGCGACGGCACCTACGGCATCGCCGCTGCGTCCAAGGGCTACTTCGGCGTCGCGCCCCAGCAGCTCGACGCAGCACAAGCTGCAATGCTGATGGGCAAAATTCGCGCGCCCGAGTACCTCGATCCGCGTGATCACGTACGTGAAGTCACCCGTCGCCGCAACCAGGTGTTGGTGAACATGCAGCGCAGCGGTTGGCTCACCGACGGCCAGTACAAAGCCTCGGTGGTCGAACCGGTGAGCGTCGTACCCAAGGTCGCGGCACAGGCCGGTCGCGCGCCGCACTTCGTTGCCTTCGTTGAGCGAGAAGCGAAGAAGCTGGATGCGCTTGGTGGCGACGCGCGGACTCGCGCCACGCAGCTCTTCACCGGTGGCTACACCATCGAAACGACTCTCGACCCTGCGGTGTTTGACGCCACGGTCGCGTCGGTGCGCGCTCGCCTCGGCGAAGCCAACGACCCCACCACGGCCGTTGCCACCGTGAAGCCGGGCGACGGCGCGATCCGCAGCCTGTTCGGTGGGCTGGACTTCGCCACGACGCAGTTCGACATGGCGAGTCTCAGTGGCCGACAGGCTGGATCGTCGTTTAAGCCGTTCGTGTATCTGGCCGCCTTGCGCGACAAGATCGACCCGCGCTCGACCTTCAACGGCACGTCGGATCGCGTGATCCCGTGCTACGGCGACAAGCCCGTGAGCAACTACGCGGGCGAGGACGCCGGCGGTGTGATCGATGTCGACGAGGCGCTCGTGAAATCAGTCAACGTCGTGTTCGTAGAACTCGGCTGCAAGGTGGGCCCACGCGAGGTTGTGAGCGCGGCGACC
>JBKJQZ010000323.1:0-5875 GCA_046594835.1 Acidimicrobiales bacterium
CCGAACCTGGGCGACGACTTCGGCGTGCTGCTCGACGCCGGCATCGGCGACTGGGGCGGCGTTTCGCCCGTCACGCTCGACCACGTGAACCCGGAGCGGCCGTGGCCTGCGCTCGACGCACTGCGCGAGCAGACCGAAGCGCGGGGCCTCCGTCTCGCGCCGCGTCTCACCGCGTATCCCGAGTTTGTGCAGGACCCGCAGCGCTGGTTGGCGCCGACGATGCGTACGCCCGTGATGCGACGCAGCGATGCCGTGGGCCTCGGCCGCGAGCTTGATCCCTGGTGCTCGGGCGGCGACGTCGAGCCGCCACGCCTGTTGCCCGCGCCCGCGCAGGCGAGCGGTGCAATCGCTGAAGTATTGGCCGGGGTGCTCGAGGGCCAAGAACTAGGCGAAGCTGAGATCGTCACGCTGTTTGGTGCGCGGGGCACCGACGTCGCCGCCGTCGCGCAGGTCGCCAACGAGTTGCGCTCGCAGATCGTGGGCGACGACGTCACGTGGGTCTCGAACCGCAACATCAATTACACGAACGTGTGCACCTTCAAGTGCAAGTTCTGCGCGTTCTCGAAGGGCCCGCTCTCGCTCAACCTACGGGGCGCTCCGTACCTGCTCGAGCTGAGTGAGATCACCGATCGCGTCGCGGAGGCCGAAGCGCTCGGTGCGACCGAGGTGTGCCTACAAGGGGGCATCCACCCTGACTTCGACGGCGACTACTACCTGCACGTAATCGACGCCGTGCGCGCCGCGTCACAAACGATCCACATTCACGGCTTCACCGCGCTCGAGGTGAGCGAGGGCGCGCGTCGCTCCGGAGCGACACTCGAGGAGTACCTCAAGCGCCTCATGGCGGCCGGCCTCAAGACGCTGCCCGGTACCGCAGCCGAGATTCTTGACGACGAAGTCCGGGCGATCCTGTGCCCGGACAAGGTCAACACGGAGGAGTGGCTCGAGGTGCACCGCGTCGCGCACAGCGTGGGCCTGCGCTCCAACATCACGATCATGTTCGGCAGCATCGAAGAGCCCAAGCACTGGGCCCGTCACATGCTGCGCACCCGTGCACTCCAGCGCGAGACGGGCGGCTTCACCGAGTTCGTGCCGCTCCCCTACGTCCACATGGCGGCGCCGATGTACCTGCAGGGCAAGAGCCGGCAGGGCCCGACCTTCCGCGAGTCATTGCTCATGCACGCAGTGGCTCGCATTGTGTACGCCGGTTGCATCGACAACATCCAGGTGTCGTGGGTCAAACTCGGAGCGCCTGGTTCGGGTCAACTGCTCGCCGCTGGTGCCAACGACCTCGGCGGCACGTTGATGGACGAGAACATCAGCCGGGCGGCGGGTGCGAACCACGGCCAGATGATGGACGAGGCCGGTTTCGGCGAGATCGTGACCCGCGCAAACGCAGTCGATGGAGGCGCCCGCCGCCTCGTGCAGCGCACCACGCTCTACGGTCGCCTCACCCCTGCGTGACCGCCACCTGCGCCCGCTGTGGCACGCAGGAGGAATGCGAAGAGGACTCTGTTCCCTTCGGCTGGTCGATGGAAACCGAGCGGAAACGCATCCTGCGCTACTGCACGACCTGCCTACGCGAGAACATCCGCAGCATCGAAGCCAAACTCCCGGAGGAGTGGTGGTAGCTGCGACGCCGACGAGCACCTGCGTGTGCGATTCGCAGTGTCATAGCGACAATCGCGTGTGGAGTGAATACGCCCTAGGGCTCTACCAGGTACGAACGTGGGGCTGACATGTCCAAGCTGAACCGAGCTGAACTCGACCAACGCGTGAATGGTCTCCTCGATGAGATGGAAACGCTCGCCAATCGCGATGTGATGGCGGACATCGTGAACACCGCCCTTCGGCTCGCCACGGACGATGCGTCGCGCCTTGACCTGAAGATCACCGCCACCGCGCTGCGAGAGATGCGGGCTGCGTTTCGCGCCTTCGCCCCCTACCGCAGCCGCCGCAAGGTCACGATGTTCGGCTCGGCCCGGACGCGGCCTGACGATCCCCTCTACGCCCAGGCGAAAGAGATGGCGCGCGAACTGTCTGCGGCCGACTGGATGGTGGTTACGGGTGCGGGTCCCGGAATCATGGAAGCCGGGCTCGAGGGTGCAGGCCGTGCGAACGCGTTCGGCGTCAATATCCGTCTCCCGTTTGAGCAGGGCGCCAACGCGTTTATCGCTAAGGACCCGAAGCTGGTGGAGATGAAGTACTTCTTCACCCGCAAGCTGATGCTCATCAAGGAGAGCGACGGCTACGTGGTCTTGCCCGGGGGCTTCGGCACGCTCGACGAAGCATTCGAACTCTTCACGCTTCTGCAGACGGGCAAAGCGGAACCCGCGCCGGTTGTCTTGCTCGACTCGCTCGGCGGCACCTACTGGCGCGAGTGGGAGCGCTTCGTAATCGAACAGGTCGCGAGCGTCGGGCTCATCACTCCGGGCGACGACGCCTTCTGGCTTCGTACCGATTCAGTGCCCGAAGCCACCGCCGAGATCCTGAGCTTCTACGCCAACTACCAGTCGCTGCGCTTCGTCGGCCGCAACCTCGTGCTCCGAATGAAAACGCTGCCGTCGCCCGATCAGCTCGCCGAGTTCAATGCGTCCTTCGGCGACATGCTCGTCGAAGGCGACATCCACCCGGTCGACCCGAGCCAATCCGAAAAGGCCGACAACGACGCGCTGGAACTTGGCCGCCTGGCCATGCGCTTCAACCTGATGAGCTATCACCGCCTCCGCGAGTTCATCAACGCCCTCAACAAGCTCTAGCTCCGCTCTGGCTCAGTCGTCAGTAGGGGCGCCGTCGAGGAGGTGGACGGCCTTCTCCACGGCACGCCGGGCTCGGGTGATGATGCGCTCTTGGGCCGCAGCGTCGGTGTCGCCCTCGGTGGCCGCGCGGAGACGGCTAAGGGCTTCGTCGGCGAGTTCTTCACCGATGGACTCGAGGCGGTCGCGAAGATCAGAAAGCATTGAGCGACAAGCTACCGTCGCCCTGTGACACCCGAGCAGCCCCGTGAATGGATCTCCATCGAGGACCCCGAGGAAGACCGCCTCTGGATGTTCGACGTGACCTTCCTCGCGAGCCGCTGGACCTGCATCTTCGGCAACGGCTGCCAGGGCGTGCTCACCGAGCCCGCGCCCGAACTGGTACAGGGCTGCTGCTCGTACGGCGCGCACTTCACCGACGAGGCAGACGTGGCCCGCGTGAAGGCTGCGGCCAAGACGCTTACTGCCGATCAGTGGCAGTTCATCGAGCAGGGCAAGAACGGCATCATCAAGCGCGGCAAGACCGACGGCGGGGACATCACGAGCCGCCTCGTCGACGACGCGTGCATATTCCTCAACCGCCCCGGCTTCGCGAAAGGCCCGGGTTGCGCCTTCCACGTGGCCGCAATCGAGCGGGGCATTCCCCACGCCGAACTCAAGCCCGACGTCTGCTGGCAGCTACCGCTCCGGCGCTTTGACGAGACCGACGACGACACCGGCCGGGTCACCAGCACGGTGACGGAGTGGTCGCGGTCGCACTGGGGTGAGGGTGGCGACGAGTTCGCCTGGTGGTGCACCGAGGCGCCGGAGGCGTTTGTCGGTGATCAAGCCGTCTACCGGGAGCTCAAGCCGGAGCTAGTTGGGATCGCGGGCGAGGCGGTCTACGACGAGCTTGCCCAATACATGGACGGCCGTGTGATCGGAGCAGGACCACTGCCCCATCCCGTGCATCTACCTCACCCTGTCAAGCGCGGCTAAGCGCTCAGTCGAGCAGGCCTTTGAGGCCGAGGTCGTCGTCTTCGTCTTCGTACAAACACCAGCTGGCGTGCGCGTCGCCGGGCTCGGAGTGGCACTCAGGACATTTTTCGGCGCGCGGACCGTCGGTGTGCTTAAGCGCTCGCGCTTCCTCAAAACGGCGATGCCGACCCTTCTTCATTGCGCCACTCTCTCTGGGCTCCCCGTTACAACTGATGTGACCCGTCCACTGTATCCCGAGGTCGCCACTACGTTTGTCGGGTGCCGGAATTTGATGCCAACGCAATGATCCAGCGGTTCCGGGAGCGGGCCGACGCGGTCAAGAAGCGCGGAATGCCCCCGATCGAGGGCCCCGAGCGGGAGCGGTTCCTCGAGCAGGCCCGGGTCGACTTCTCAGACTTCGCCATGCTCGGCGACGCCGAAGCGGCCCTCGACGACGGGATCCTGAGTTTCCGGATCGACCTGCGCCCGAAGGGGTAGATGGCCTACAGGCTGGTTTTGAGGGGCGAGCCGGAGCGCTCCTCGAGCAGGAGGCCACCGTTGCCGTCGAAGGCGAGCGCAGCTTCGCCCGCCACGAGCTTGGCCAACGGCTTGCCGACCAGTTCCGCGCGCCAACCCTGACGCAGACGGGCCTCGGGAGCGCCGGCCAGGAACGACGTGAGGTCGGCGCGAGTCGCCAGTGTGGTGGCGTCGATGCGTTCCTGCTTGGCGAGCTGCGCGACCCAGGCGGCGGCGAGGGCGGCGGCGGGGCGCTGCTCGCGCTCGATGTCGTCGGTTGACGGGACCCGGAGCTGCTCGGGCGTGAGGAGCCTGCCCCGCTCGACTGCGGCGAGCACCTGCTCGGCCACATCGCCGCGCAGGCCGCGTCCGGCGAGGCCACGTACGGCGTTGAGCTGCTGCAGGTTGGTCGGCGCGGCCTGCGCGATACCGGCAACCGCGAGATCGGGCAGCACGAATCGAACGGGCACGTCGGTCTCCTGGGCGCGCTGCTCGCGCCACGCGGCAATCTCCTGCGCGACGGCACGCGCCGCGCCGCGGCACTGACGCGCTTCCTTAATGCGCCACCACGCGACCGACGGGTCACCCGGCGCAGTTGCGCGCGCGAGCGAGGCCGCGCACTCGGTGATTGCCCACTCGAGCCGGCCACGTGATTCGAGGTCTTCAGTGAGGTGGTCGCGGATTATCGCGAGGTGCTCGACGTCGGACGCCGCGTAGACGCGCTGGCCTTCGGTGAGCGGGCGTCGCGTCCAGTCGGTCATGCGGTCGCCCTTGGGCAACTTCACCCCCACGATCTTCTCGACGAGCGAGGCCAACGACGGCGTTGAAAAGCCCGCAAAGTTCGCCACGATCTGCGTGTCGAACATCTCATTGGGCAACACGCCACACGCGCGTCGGAACGCTTCGAGGTCTTGATCCGCCGCGTGCAACACGGCCAGCGCATCGCTCTGCAACAGGTCGCCCAGCGGAGTCATGTCAACAACGAGAGAGTCGACCAGCACGGTGACCTCGGCCCAGCGAAGCTGGATCAGCGCCAGGTGGGGGTAGTAGGTGCGCTCGCGGTGGAACTCGGTGTCAACGGAGTAAAACGGTGCGGCTGCGGCCGCGATGCAGACATCAGCGAAGCCTGCATCGGTGTCGATCCATTCGTAGGGCGTCGTCACTCGGTTGTCTGTTCGAATGTTTGCTCAGCCCGGACCATCGCTCTGACGCTAGCTGTCGAGGCTCGCCGTTCGAGGTAGATGGCTTTGGCCGCGCCGGTCAGCGGCACCGCCAGAAGGGCACCCACTACCCCACCGGCGGACACGCCGATGAGGGCGGCGGCCATGGTGGCGGGCGGCGAAAGCTGCACGGCGCGTCCCACGAGGAGCGGTTGCACCACGTTGTTCTCAAGCTGCAGGTAAAGGATGAACAGCAGCGCGCTGATCACGCCGGTGAGCGGGCTGTGGGTAAAGGCGAGCAGCACGAAGGGCACACCGCCCGCCGCGCCGCCGATCTGGGGCACGAGATCCCACATCGACACCCACACTGCGAGCAAGGGCGCGAGCGGCACCCGGAGCACGAGGCCGGCGACGAGCGTGAAGAGCCCAGCGATGCCTGCGACCGTCAACGAACCCGCGACGTAGCGGCCCACCACATCCCGAGCC
>JBKJQZ010000082.1:0-6300 GCA_046594835.1 Acidimicrobiales bacterium
GGCCCGGCTCGGCTTCGGTACCGAGATAGAAGCCGGTCAGCCACGGGACGCGCTCGGCCTGACGCGACGCAATGAGGTCGAGGTCGCCTTCCATTTGTGCGGTGAAGCGGTAGTCGACGTATTGGCCGAAGTGCTGCTCGAGGATCTGCACCACCGCGAACGCAGCCCACGTGGGCACGAGTGCGTTGCCCTTCTTGAAAGCAAAGCCGCGGCTCTCGTTGAGGATCGTGTTGATGATCGACGCGTAGGTGGACGGGCGACCGATGCCGCGCTCCTCGAGCTCGCGGATCAGCGACGCCTCGGTGAAGCGCGCCGGGGGCTTTGTTTCATGGCCCTGCGGTGTGTAGGACTCCCCGACGACGCTCTCGCCCTCGGTCAGCGGTGGCAGGACACGCTCGTTGCTTTCATCGCCGTCGTCCGCATGCTCGACGTAGATGGCGCGATGACCGGCGAAGGTGATCACGGTGCCCGACGCCGAGAATTCGCACTGCTCGTTCTCCTCGGTGGCTGCAACGAGCCGGACCGACACGGTGTTGCCACGTGCGTCGGCCATCTGCGACGCGACGGTGCGCTTCCAGATGAGCTCGTACACCCGGGCCTGGTCGTTATCGACCTCGCGAGAAACGGCGTCGGGGTGCCGGAACGTGTCGCCCGCAGGCCGGATTGCCTCGTGTGCTTCCTGCGCGTTCTTGACCTTCTTGGTGTACTGACGCGGCGACTCGGGCACGTAGTCGGCGCCGAAGAGTTCGGTGGCCGTGGCCCGCGCCGCAGCAAGCGCCTGAGCCGACAACGTGGTCGAGTCGGTACGCATGTAGGTGATGAAGCCGTTCTCGTACAGCGACTGGGCGGCGCGCATCGTGCGCTGCGCAGTCATCCCGAGCTGGTTGTTACCAGCCTGCTGCAACGTAGAGGTGATGAAGGGCGGCTTCGGCGACGACTTGTACGGCTTCTCCTCGACGCTGCGCACCGTGACGGGGCGATCCGCCAGACGCGAGGCGAGGCCACGTGCGGTGTTCTCATCGAGCAGGAGCCGGTCGCCCTTGAGCGCGCCGGTGGTGGCCTCAAAGTCTTTGCTGGTCGCGATGCGCTGCGCATTCACCGACAGCAGGTCGGCCTTGAACGAGGCGTCGTCCTTGCGGAACATCGCATCGATGTCCCAGTAGCTCGCCGAGCGAAACGCCATGCGCTCCCGCTCGCGCTCCACGACGATCCGAATCGCCGGGCTCTGCACCCGGCCCGCGGTTGCGCCACCCGGGCCCTTGCGCCGAAGCACCTCGATCAGGCGCCAGCCGTACAGGCGGTCGAGGATGCGACGGGTCTCCTGGGCGTCGACCAACGCCATGTCGAGCTCGCGCGGGTTCGCCACCGCTTCTTCGATCGCAGCCCGGGTGATCTCGTGAAAGACCATGCGCTTGACCGGCACCTGCGGCGAGAGCGTCTCGAGGAGATGCCAGCTGATGGCTTCCCCTTCGCGGTCTTCATCGGTTGCGAGATAGATCTCGCTGGCGTCCTTCACCAGCGCCTTGAGGTCGCGGACCAGAGCCTTCTTCTGCTCGGGCACGATGTAGAGCGGCTTGAAGTCGTTCTCGACGTCGACGCCGTCACGCGACCACTTCAGCGACTTGTACGCCTCCGGGATCTCCTTCGCACTGCGGGGTAAGTCGCGGATGTGTCCGACGGAGGACTCCACGAAATAGTCGTCACCAAGGAAGCCCGCGATGGTGCGGGCCTTGGCTGGCGACTCGACGATGACAAGTGGTTTGGCCATATCTCTTTTTCCAGCGTTGGCAGAGGAAATCGGATCTGTCAAACACCGATTCCCCAAACGACCCCTCTAAGGTGCCCCCCGATGGATGCACTGCTGCACCCCGAACACCTCCTGGAGACCTTCGGGACCATAGGCCTGATCGCGGTGATTTTCGCTGAATCAGGCCTGCTTATCGGTTTCTTCCTCCCTGGCGACTCCCTGCTGTTCACCGCAGGACTGCTCGCCAGCCAGGGCCGGCTCAACCTCGCAGTAATTCTTTTGGGCTGCACTGTCGCCGCCGTGGCCGGCGACCAGGTTGGCTACCAATTCGGCGCCCGGGTCGGGCCCACGCTGTTCAAGCGCCAGGACTCGCGGCTGTTCAAGCAGGAGTACGTCGAGAAGGCCCAGAGTTATTTCGACCGCTACGGGAGTCGCACGATCGTCCTGGCCCGTTTCATGCCGATCGTTCGCACGTTTGCGCCGGTCGTAGCCGGTGTCGGCAAGATGCCATGGCGTGTCTTTGCCACCTACAACGTCATCGGCGGGGTGGCGTGGGCGGCGGGCGTCACCATGCTCGGGTACGTCCTCGGCGAGACGATTCCCGACATCGACAAGTACCTCCTGCCGGCAATTGCAGTGATTGTGGTGCTCTCAGCCGCGCCCGTCGCCTTCGAAATCATCAGAGCGCGGCGCGAAGCCAACAAGTAATCCACAGGGTTATGGGGGTTGCCATCCACAGCACATGAGGTGCAGGGTGGCCATGTGGTCATCACCGCACCACACCTCGCTGCTGAACTCAGGCGTCGACGCGCCTGTCGGAAAGCGTTGGTGGAGCAACTCGAACTCTCGGTCGATACGACGTGGGTACCCGACGACCTCAAACGGGCGCCAACGAACCTCTTGGTGCTTGCAGCAATGAATTTGACCGGAAGGGGGCAGATTGATCGGTCACGCGCTGTAGGCCCCCAATAGCCTCAGCGCGTGACTGACCTGCCTGTCTCAGAACTTCCTAGCTACGACGAACTGCCCAGCGGCTCCTCCTGGGAGGTGTGGCCCGGCAACGAGGTCTTCGGCACCCTCAACCTGTTGAGCCCCGAGCGCGCTGCGGCGGCCGCAACGCTTGTCCGGACGGGCGAGACCTTCGCCATGAACTGGAACATGGAGTTGCCCGGGCCGCCGCTCTTTGGCCGCGAGCAGTTCCGTCACGAAGTGACCGTTGGATCGTCGCATCGCGATGACGTCCTCCAAAACTGGAATACGCAGTCTTCGAGCCAGTGGGACGGGTTCCGCCACGTGTTCCACCCGACCCGCGGCGATTACGGCGGCGTGGACGATCAGCACGGCGTGCATCACTGGGCTCGCCGCGGCATCGTCGGGCGCGGCGTGCTCGTGGACGTCGCGAAGTGGCGGTCCGAGCAGGGCCGACCGATCGACCCGACCGCCTCGGACCCGATCGAGATGACCGACCTCGACGCCGCGCTGGCGGCACAAGGCGTGACCCTCGAGACCGGCGACATCCTCCTTGTCCACACCGGCTGGATGAACTGGTATTGCACCCTTGATGAGGCCGGGCGCGCCGGCGTCGGCGCCGACTTCCGCACGCCGGGCCTGCGCCCCGGACGCATCACTGCGGCGTGGTTGTGGGACAACCACGTCGCCGCGGTTGCGGGTGACAACCCGGCGCTTGAGGTCTGGCCACCAGGCTCGGCTCTCACCGAGGAAACGCGCGCGGCAGTCGCTGCGGACCCGGAACAGCGGGGCGAAATCTTCGGTCACTATTACTTCCTGCCAATGCTGGGCATTCCGCTTGGCGAGATGTTCGATCTGCGCGGTCTTGCGACCGCCTGCGCGGCCGACGGGCGCTACAGCTTCCTGTTCACCTCCGCCCCGCTGAACCTGCTTCACGGCGTCGCGTCACCACCGAACGCGCTAGCAATCCGGTAATGGCCGACGCCGAGGCACCCCAGCAGGTTCGACTCGCGGAACTGCTGGCGGCGCTTTCGCTCGGCGTCGATCTCGGGTTCAACCAACCAATGGAACACGTGCTGCGCCAGTGCGTGATCGCGCTGCGCCTCGCGGATCTTATGGGCCTGGACGACCACGAACGCTACGTGCTCTACAACGCGTCGCTACTGGTCAACGTGGCGTGCCACTCCGACGCGCACGAACAAGCCAAGTGGTTCGGCGACGACATCCGCATGAAGGAAACGAAATACACCCACGGACTGCACGGCGTGAAGTCCGCTGTTGGCGGCGTCAAGTTCATAGGGGGCGTCGGGCGTCCTCTGCTCGAGCGGTTCCGAATCGGTATCGAGTTCGCGCGCTGGGGCTACAAGGAAGTTGCGGCAATGGTCGATGGTCACGCCGCGCTCGCGCGCGGCTTCGCCGAGGAGCTCGGTTTTCCAGCCGATGTTGTAGAGGCGGTCGGCTCGTCCTACGAGCAGTGGGACGGCAAGGGCTGGCCCGGCGCGGTCAAGGGCGAGGACGTCCCGCTCGCGGCGCGCATCGCCGCAGTCGCGGAGTTCACCGAGGCCGCGTTCCGCGCCGGCGGCATCGATGCTGCGACAGCGATCGCGCGCAAACAGGGTGGCAAGCAGTTCGACCCGAAACTCGCTGACCTAATCGAATCAAACGCCGAGGAGATCTTCGCCGGGCTCGAGTCGGTGAACTCGTGGGCAGTTGTGATCGACGGTGAGCCGTCACTGTCGCGTCCGTTGACCGAGGACGAGTTCGACTCGGCGCTCGAAGCGGTAGCGAATTTCGTGGACCTCAAATCGCCCTACACACTCGGGCACTCCGTCGCCGTCGCCGATCTCGCAGAAGCGGCGGGGCGCCACGCCGGCCTCGCGGCACACGAAGTCCGCACGCTTCGACGCGCCGCGATGGTGATCGGCTTCGGCCGCCTCGGTGTGTCCAACGCCATCTGGGACAAGCCCGGACCCCTGGGCACCGGCGAGTGGGAACACGTGCGGCTTCACCCGTACCTGGCTCAGCGGATGCTCCGTCAGTCGCCCAAGCTCGCTGAGCTTTCAACGATCGCTGTGCAGTTCCGTGAACGCCTCGACGGCTCCGGGTATCCGGGTGGCCTGACCGGCAACGCGATCTCTCGTTCGGCGCGTGTGCTCGCCGCGGCCGACGTCTACCAATCAATGCGCGAACAGCGGCCCTATCGCGACGCGCGGCCGCCCGACGCTGCGGCCGCGGAGCTACGCAGCGAAGTCGCTGCCGGTCGACTCGATGCCGACGCAGTGGACGCGGTACTCGCGTCCACGGGGCATCGCGTGAGCAAACGACGCGATGACGTCGCCGGGCTCACCGCGCGCGAAGTCGAAGTGCTGCGCCTCGTCGCCCGCGGCATGACCAACAGGGCGATCGCCCAGAGGCTGACGATCGCGCCCAAGACCGCGGGCAATCACGTCGAGCACATCTACACAAAGATCGGCGCAAAGACACGCGCGGGGGCAAGCCTGTTCGCAATGCAACACGGCCTACTCATTGACGACGACTTGGCTAGGCAATAGATCCAGGCAGTAAATCCGGGCAATAGATAAGGCGAACGCCTCATGCGACCGCGCGAGGTGGTCCGTACCGTCGCTCCTGTTAGTCACAACGACCAAAGGGAGCAACCAAATGCCCAAACTTTCACCCACCTCAGGGACCGTCCAGGACTTCGGAGTTGTCGCTGAACGCGCCGAGGAACTCGACGGCTACACGGCCGCCTTCGTCGACGTGCGCGAGACCCAGGACATGACGGCGATGCTCGCCGGTCTTCCCGGTGGCCACTGCTCGTGCCCCCATTGGGGCTATGTCATCAAGGGACGCTGGATCGTCAAATACGCCGACCGCGAAGAGACCTACGACGCCGGCGACGCCTTCTACATGTCCCCCGGCCACGTCCCGACCAGCATCGAGGCCGGCACCGAGACGGTCATGTTCAGCCCCGCCGACGAACTCAAGGCAACCGACGCCGCGATCGTGGCGTACATGCAAGCCCGGGCGGCGGCACAGTGACCACCGAGGCCGAGCCCCGTTTCCGCGGCGAGGTCTCGGCCCGCGTCGACGCGCGCGCTGCGGACGTGTTCGCGCTGATCACCGATATCAACCGCCTGCACCGTTGGAACGCAGCGGTTGAGGGATTGGTCGACGGCCCGGTCGAGCTCGAAGTCGGCTCGGAGTGGATCGTCACCATGCACGTGCCCAAGCTGCCGCGTTGGCGCAGCCGTTCTACCGTCACGCACCTCGACCCCGAGCAGCGACGCTTCGTGTACGCCTCAACCTCAGACGATCGGAACCCGTCATACGTCGACTGGTTCTGGGAGATCGCAGACCGGGGCGACCACTGCGTCGTCACCGTGCGCTGGCACGGGTATCCGCTGACGTTCTTCCGCCAGCGCCTCGGCGCGCCAATGCGTGCCCGTCAACTCACCCGTGAAGTTGCGGCGTCGCTCGCCGCCCTCACCACGGCGGCCGTCCGAGTTAGTTAGGTCGACCAACGACGAACCGGGCACCCCTGATGCCGTTTTCCGACATCAGGGGTGCCCGGTTCGCGTTTG
>JBKJQZ010000134.1:0-10518 GCA_046594835.1 Acidimicrobiales bacterium
CCGCACGCGACGCAACCGTCGAGCGCGGGCTGGAAGCCTTCGAGGGCGAGCAGCTTCAGGAGGAAGCCGGCGAGCATGAGCGGCGCATCGTTGCGGTCGAGTTCGGTGAGGCCGCCCACCAGCATGCGGTACAGCGCCGGGTTGGGCTCGCGCTCGGGCGTGACTTGATCCACGGTTTCGAGCATCACGTTGGCGCGACCAAAGCGGCGCAGGTCCTCCCGAATCGCAGGCATGTGGGCGACGGTCTCGGCCTGCGTGATCGTGTCGAGCTCGCGGCCCAGGTAGAGCTGGAGCGAGACGTGGGTCGTGGGCTCGAGCCGCGAACCGAACTTTGACGACGTACGACGGATGCCCTTCGCGACGGCGCGCACGCGGCCATGGTTCTCGGTCATGAGCGTCACGATGCGGTCGGCTTCGCCCAGCGGCACCGTCCGCAGGACCACGGCACGGTCGGAGTAGTGCTTGATCAGCGGGCGCCGCCGAAAAGACGTTCGCGTGCTTGGTACTCGCGCACCGCCTCGAAGAGGTGCTCACGACGGAAGTCGGGCCACAGCACGTCGGTGAACACGAGCTCGCTGTACGCGAGCTCCCACAGCAAGAAGTTGCTGATGCGGAATTCGCCCGACGTGCGCACCATGAGGTCGGGGTCGGGCATGCCGGGCACGTACATGCGCGCCCGGATCGCCTTCTCGTCGATCTTGTTTTCCTTGACACCATCGGCCACAAGCCGCTTCACCGCGTCGACGATCTCGGCGCGCCCCCCGTAGTTGAACGCGATGGTGAGGGTCATCGTCTTGTTGTTCTTGGTGAGCGCAACGGCCTCATCCATGCGCTTGAGAAGGCGCTTCGGCACACGCCAGTCGCGCCGGCCGGCGAAGGTGATGCGCACGTCGCGGTCGTGCAGTTCGTCGCGACGGTCCGTGAGGATCCGCTCGTTGAAGCTCATGAGGTAGCGCACCTCGTCGACGGGCCGCTTCCAGTTCTCGGTGGAGAACGCGTACACCGTCAGCCAGTCCAGGCCGAGTTCGAGGGCGCCGTCGACCGCGTCGAACAGGGCTTCCTCGCCCGCCGCGTGCCCTTCGGTGCGGGGAAGGCCGCGCTGGGTGGCCCAGCGGCCGTTGCCGTCCATCACGCACGCGACATGCCGCGGGACTCGCGTGGGATCAATGCCTTTCGGGAGCTTTTTCGCGGCCACGGAAGGCGAGCGTAGCGACCCGACCCAGAGATGCCGGGTGGGCAGGAGGACTTGACGGTAGTTGGCCTTACGCTTGGCGTTGTGTCCACGGTGATCGAAAAGCTGCAGGCCCGGCTCGAGACCGACCGGCTCGTCACCGATGCCGACGTGATGGACCAGTACCGCCACGACCGCGCCCTCACCGCCACCGCGGGCAAGCCTCTCGTCGTGGTGCGGGCCCGCAGGGTTGCCGACGTTGTGGCCACACTGCAGGTCGCGACCGAGACCCAGACTCCGGTCGTGACGCGCGGCGCGGGCACCGGGCTTGCGGGTGGGTCAAACGCGATCGACGGGTGCATCGTGTTGTCGACCGCCCTCATGACGCGCATCATCGACATCGACGTCGGGCAGCGCACCGCGACGGTCGAGCCGGGCCTCCTCAACGGCGACCTCGCCGCCGCCGTGGCCGAACACGGCCTTTGGTACGCGCCCGATCCGTCGTCGCGTGCGATCTGCTCGATCGGCGGAAACGTCGCGACCAACGCGGGCGGCGCGTGCTGCGTGAAGTACGGCGTCACCGGCGATCACGTCGCGGCGCTCAAGGCCGTGCTGCCGAGCGGCGAGGTCATCGAGACGGGCAGCGCCTGCCGTAAGAACGTGGCGGGCCTCGACCTCACGAAGGTGCTCATCGGCAGCGAAGGCACCCTGGCGGTAGTCGTCGAAGTGACGGTACGGCTGCGGCCCGCTCCTCGTCCGGCCGCAACGTTGGTTGCGGTGTTCGCGAGCGCCGAGGCCGCGGGCGAAGCCGTACTAGCTATCGACACGGTCGCCGAGTTCTCGCTCGTCGAACTCATGGACCGCGCCACGATCAACGCCGTCGAAGCCCACCTCCACATGGGTCTCGACACGAATGCGGGTGCGCTCCTGATCTTGCAGTCCGACAGCGCGTCAGCCGGCGACGACGTCGTCCTCGCTGAACAAGCCTGCCTCGATGTCGGTGCGACCTTCACCGCTGCGACCACCGACCCCGAAGAGGGTGCCGCGTTCTTGCACGCGCGCCACTCGTCGATCCCCGCGCTCGAGGCGAGCGGCGCAACCTTGCTCGACGACGTGGGCGTACCGAAGCCGCGACTGGCTGAACTCATCGCCGGCGTTGAAGCGATCGCGGCCCGTCGCAGCCTCACCATCGCCACGTTCGGCCACGCGGGAGACGGCAACCTGCACCCGACCGTCGTCTACGACCCGGCCGACGCGGCCGCCTTCGAGAACGCCAAGGCTGCGTTCGGCGAGATCCTCGACGTCGCCCTCGCGCTCGGCGGCACCATCACCGGCGAGCACGGCATCGGTCAGATCAAGCTGCCGTGGCTCGCCAACCAGGTTGGGCCCACGGAGCGTGCGTTGATGGACGGCATCCGCCGGGTGTTCGACCCCAACGAGATCCTGAACCCGGGGAAAGCCACGTAGCTTCGGCGGGCTGCTACTTTGTGATTTCCTTCACAAGGAGGTCCGGCACGATGAACCAGTACGACGTGATGGTCGTGGGCGGTGGGTTCGGCGGCGCGTTCGCGGCTCGGAAGCTCGAGGCGCTCCTTCAGGGACGATCCGAGCGCGTGCTGCTCGTTGCGTCGGAGAACTTCTTCCTCTTCTCGCCACTGCTCCCGGAGGCTGCATCGGGCACGCTCGAGCCACGCCACGCCGTCATCCCGCTGCGCGAATTCTTGCCGCGCACGACGCTGCTCACCGGCGAGGTGATCTCGCTCGACGTTGCCGGCCGCACCGCGAAGGTTGTCGACCTCAACGGCGACACGCACGAGGTTGCCTTCCGAGCGTTGATCCTCTCCCCCGGCTCGCAACCGACGACGCGACCGATCCCGGGACTCCTCGAGCACGCCGTGGGGTTCAAGACGCTCGCCGACGCGATCTGGCTGCGCAACCACGTGCTGCGCCAACTCGAAGCCGCCGACGCGACTGACGACGGCGCGCTGCGGCGCGAGCTGCTCACCTTCACCTTCGTCGGTGGCGGCTACTCCGGCGTCGAAGCGCTCGCTGAGTTGCAGTCGCTCGCCTGCGACGCCATCAAGCGGTCGTATCCGAAGCTGCGCAAGAGCGACATGCGCTGGGTGCTGGTCGAAGCGGCCGACTCCCTGCTCCCAGGCCTTGACCCGCGGCTGGCGCGTTACTGCGAACGCACGCTGCGGCGCAACGGCGTGGAGGTGCATCTCACGACGCAGCTCATGAGTTGCGAGGCGGCGACGGTGCACGTGAGCAACACGGTCGTGGCCCCCTTCCCATCGGGCACGATTGTTTGGACCGCGGGTCAACGACCAAGTTCGTTGCCGAGCGAGAGTGGCCTCACGGTTGACGAGCGCGGCCGGGTGCCCGTCGACGATCACCTGCGCGTCCCGGGCACGCCGAATACCTTCGTCATCGGCGATAGCGCCTCGGTGCCCGACCCGGCCGAGGACGGACGTCCGTGTCCGCCGACCGCACAGCACGCGCTGCGCCAAGGCGTGATCGCCGCGACCAATGTGGCCGCGAGCATCGGCGTCGGTGAGGCGATCCCGTTTCGCTACCGCAACCGCGGCCTCGCGGTGACGCTTGGGCGCAACCAAGGCGTCGCCCAAGTGAAGCGCCTCACCGTCACCGGCCCACTCGCGTGGTTCATGGGCCGCAGCTACCACCTGCTGATGATGCCGGGCCTCGCACGTAAATCCCGCGTCGTCAGCGACTGGACGATCTCGCTGTTCTTCCCGCGCGACGTGTCGCAGTTGGGCGCTCTTGGCCGCCCCACCGCGCTCCCGTCGGCAGATGCCTAGCGATGTAACACCCCGGTCGTAAGGTCGAGGCAATGGCGGAGAACGATCTGACACGCGCGCTCGCGGGCGTGGTCGCGGGCCTGCCCGGAGGGGGCGAGGTCCGCGACGGGCAGGTCGAAATGGCCGTCGCCGTCGAGCACGCGATCGACTCCCGCACTCACCTGATCGTGCAGGCCGGTACCGGCACTGGTAAGGCCTTGGACGTGGACACTCTCATTGCTACTCCGAGAGGGTTTGTTCGGATGGGCGCCATCAAGCGCGGCGACCGTGTCTTCGGTGAGGACGGGCGGCCTGTCCTGGTGACCCACGCGTTCGACGCGCTTCATGAGCGTGAGTGTTTTGAAGTGGTGTTCTCGGACGGCTCCACGCTCGTTGCTGATGCGGAACACCTTTGGACCACAAGTACGCGGCGCGCTCGAATAAGTGCTCGTCGAGCGCAGGTCTATGACGCCAATCGCGTTGGTCACCACGACCAACGGTCGAAGCGCGTTCTTCCGGAGGTGAGAACCACAACCGAAATCGCCGCGACCTTGCGCGTGAAGGCCTCTGCGAAGTCGCCCCACACCCACGTCAATCATTCGATCCAGAACGCGTCCCCGATTCAGTTACCGCAAGTCGATCTACCTATCGATCCCTACGTTCTTGGTATCTGGTTGGGTGATGGTTCGACCGGCAACGCACAGATCACGGTTTACGACTGTGAAATCGTCGAGCGAGTTCGCGAACTCGGCTACGTCGTCCGCAAGCTCCGCAGTCCCGGGTTGTACTCCGTCCAGATTCAGGGCCTGGATGTGGCTTGTAAATGGACGCCAGGGTTTGTTGGTTTGCTTGACCAGGCGGGGGTGCGTCGAGAAAAGCACATTCCAGCGGCGTACCTGTTTGCGTCCGAAGAGCAGAGGCGCGCCTTGCTCGCGGGGTTGCTAGACACCGATGGAACTGTCAATCGCTGCGGCGCAATCGAGCTCTGCCTGACAAACGAGCGGCTTCTCCGGGATGCGGCGACCTTGGTTGCCTCGTTGGGATACCGCGCGTCCGTGCGTGAAGGCCGTGCGGCCCTCAACGGCAAGGATTGTGGGGCGAAATGGACCCTCCAATGGACTACCAACGAGAGCGTGTTTCTGTTGGACCGGAAGGCATTAGAGCAAAAGCGTCGGCTAACGAACTTCACTCAACACCGCAACAATCTTCGTTACATCGTCGCCGTGAACCCCGTGGAGTCGCGGCCCGTTCGATGCATCTCAGTCGATAACGAGTCCCACCTCTATCTGGCAGGGCAATCGTTTGTCCCGACGCACAATTCCCTTGCCTACCTCGTGCCGGCGATCCTCAGCGGATCCCGGATCGTGGTGTCCACCGCAACGAAGGCGCTGCAGGATCAGCTGGCCGGCAAGGACCTCCCGTTTCTCCAGAAAACGCTGAAGCATCCCTTCGAGTTCTCGGTGTTGAAGGGCCGGTCGAACTACCTCTGTAAGCAGCGCGCCAATGAGGTGGCGGGTGGCGACGGGCAGATGCAGCTCGACGAGGTGGAAGCCACCGGCTCGCTCGCGAAGGAAATCATCAAGCTCGTCGAGTGGGGTCGCACCACCCAGAGCGGTGACCGATCCGATCTGTCGTTCGAGCCCTCGCCACGAGCGTGGTCGATGCTGAGCGTCACCGGCATGGAATGCCCCGGCGCCACGAAGTGCCCGTCGGGCGGCAACTGCTTCGCCGAGTCGGCGCGCCTCGCCGCGCAAGAGGCCGACGTGATCGTGGTCAACTCGCACCTCTACGGCAGCCATCTCGCGAGCGGCGGCCACGTGATTCCGGATCACGACGTGGTGGTGTTCGACGAGGCGCACGAACTCGAAGACATAGCAGCGTCGGCTCTCGGCCTCGAACTCACAAGCGGGCGCTTCAGTGCCCTCGCTCGCACCGCGCGGCGCCTGGTCGGCGCGAGCGACGCGTCGGCGATCGACGAGCTAATCGCGGCGGGCGATCGGCTCGAGCGCGCCATCGAGCCCTACCGCAACCAGCGCCTCGCCGGCGCGCTCCCCATCGAGATCGTCGAGGTCCTCACCCTCGGCATCGAGCGCACCCAAGCGGTGCTCAGTTCCATCAAGAGCGTGGGCGACGACGACCCGAGCAAGTCGCGCGTGCAGATGGCGGGCGGACACCTCGCGGGCGACCTCTCCATGATGCGCGACGTCAACGAGAGCTACGTACGCTGGGTCGAGGGCTCAAAACACATGCCCGTGCTCAAGGTTGCACCTATCGACGTAGGCAACGCACTCGCCGAGAAGCTCTGGCCCGACCACACCGCGATCCTCACGAGCGCGACGATCCCCGTCGGCCTCGCCGGGCGCGTGGGCATCCCGGCCGACCAGCACGATGAACTCGACGCCGGTAGCCCGTTCGACTTCGCAACCCAGGGACTGCTCTATTGCGCGACCCACATGCCCGACCCCCGGCACGACTCCTACCGCGACGCACTCCACGACGAGTTGGCGTTGCTCATCGACGCAGCCGGCGGCCGCACGCTCGCGTTGTTCACGAGTTGGAAGTCCATGGAGCTCGCGGCCGAGGCCATGCGCACGCGCGTGCAAGTGCCGATCCTGGCCCAGGGCGACCTGCCCAAGCCCAAGCTCGTCGCTGCGTTCGCGGACGACGAAGCCGCGTGTCTGTTCGCGACCATGGGCTACTGGCAGGGCGTCGACGTACCGGGCCGCACGCTGTCGCTCGTCACCATCGACCGCCTGCCGTTCCCGCGGCCCGACGAGCCGTTGTTGATGGCCCGACGCGAGCGCGCCGGTTCGGCCGCGTTTCGCCTCATCGATCTCCCCCGCGCCGCCACGATGCTCGCTCAGGGCACGGGCCGGCTGATCCGCAGTGCGTCAGACCACGGCGTGGTCGCGGTGCTCGACCCGCGCCTTGCGAAGGCGAACTACCGCTGGGATTTGATCAACGCACTACCGCCACTGAAGCGCACCAAAGACCGCGATGAAGTCGCCGCCTTCCTCCGCGCGTATCACGAGAGCGCGTAACTCCCACCACTTCGCCAGTAGTCCCCGCCGCCACCGGCGCGGTCCATGAAGCCTTCCTCCACGAGGTAGCGACGCAGGGCCGCGACGTCGGGGTGAAAGGCGCGCAAGGTGTCGTTGACCTCGCGCTCGGAGTACTTCACCCCGAGGTCGAAAGCCTGGGCGAGTTTGTCGAGGATCGGGAGTCGCTTGCCGCGACGGACCGGGATGGAGACCAGGCGTCCGTCGCGAAACCATCGGTCGAGCGTCACGGCCGCGGGGTCGCGGGCGTCGACAAGGCGTAGCTGTGGCATGCGCTGGAGGGTAACAACGCGGCGCTAAAGCGACGCGAGGATCTCGCTGGCGTCCATTGATTCGGGCGGCAAACCGTCGCGCGCGGCCCGGTTGGTCAAGCGCTGCAGTACCTCGTTGACGGGTGTGGGCACACCATGAATACGCCCGAGGCCAACGATCTCGCCGTTGAGCCAGTCCGTCTCGATGGTGCCCGTGCCCCGGGCGAGGCTCTGCCAAGTGGAACCCCCGGTGCGGGTCTTGCCGCCGATCGGAACCAGCGACAGCGTGTCAGCGCGACGCTCCCGGTCTTCCTCGTCGGACGCGAACGCGATCCCGGCGGCGCGCAACACTGCGGTGCCTTCGTCCCGCGCCGCCTTGCGCAACTCCGCGGCGTCTTCTTTGCCGAAGCCGCACAACGCGATCACCGAGTTGGCCAGGTTCATCAGCAGCTTCGTGTACTTCCACCGCATGACGTCGTCGCGCACGACGCAGTTGAAGCCGATGGCATTGAGCGACCGCACGATCTCCGCGGCGCCGTCGTCCGATCCGCTTGGATAGCGGCCCACGTCGATGAGCCCGGGTGTGGGCCACGCGTGAGCCTGCACCACGCCGGGCGACAGATGCCCGGCGGGCATCATCACCACTGCGCCATAGGTGTTGCGGAAGTGACGCACCACCACGCGTTCGTTGTCGACGCCGTTCTGTGCACACACCACCCGGATCGACGGCGGCGCCACCAGCGCGAGGCTGCGCACTGCGTCGAGGGTGTCCTGCGACTTCATCGACAGCATCACGATGTCGTCGTCGCGCCACGTGATGTCGTTGACCGACGTGACGACCGTCGGGAAAAGCACTTCTTCGTCGTCGCCGTGTTGCAGCACGATGCCGTCGGTCTGCATGCGCGCGGCGTGCGCACCGCGTGCGATCAGGACGACGTCTTGTTTGGCGCGAGCGAACATCGCGCCGACCACACCGCCGATGGCGCCGGCCCCGAAGATGACGAAGCGGCCCGCCATCAATAGCCGAGTCGGTCGAGCGCCGCGTCGCGGCGCTGCCAGTCCTTCTCGACGCGCACGACGAGATCGAGGAACACGCCCTCGGGCATCTGCTCGCGCACGGCGATGCCGACCGTCTTGAGGACCTCGCCCTTGTGCCCGATCACGATCCCCTTCTGGGACTCGCGCTCCACCAGGATCTCGATCTTCACCACGGGCCAGTCCCAGTCGACAACGCGGCAGGCCACCGAGTGCGGCAGTTCCTCGCGCAGAATCGCGAGAAGCTGCTCGCGTACCAACTCGCACACCCACGCCTCATCCGAGGTGTCGGTGAGCTGATCGGCTGGGTACAGCAGCGGTCCTTCCGGCAGACGCGAGGCAATCGCGTCGACGAGCACGTCGACGCCTTCGCCCGTCTTCGCCGAGATCGGGAAGTAGTCCGCCATGTTGAGCTCGGACGCCTTGCTCAACTGGATGATGACCTTGTCCTTGGATGCACGGTCGATCTTGTTGACGATTACCAACGCATCACGCGGACACATCGCGGCCACGAACTGGTCGCCGCGACCCATCGGCGCGGTGGCGTCCATGACGAAACAGACAACGTCGACGCCGTCGAGCGCGTTTTCAGCTGTTGCGTTGAGGCGGGTGCCGAGCCGGGTGCGCGGCTTGTGCACGCCCGGGGTGTCCACGAACACGATCTGCGCGTCGGGACGGGTCAGCACGCCGCGCACCTGATGACGCGTGGTCTGGACCTTGTCCGAGACGATCGACACCTTCTCGCCGAGGATCTGATTGAGCAGCGTGGACTTACCCACGTTTGGTCGTCCTACCAACGTTGCGAACCCTGAACGCACTGCTTAATCCTCGGCTTCTGAGCGGTCGGAGACGACCTTGATGCGGACCCGGCCGATGCGCCGACCCTGCACGCGTTCGGCCGTGAGCGTGTGACCTGTGCACTTCACGCCTTCGCCGTCGACGGGCACGTGACCCATCTTGTTGAACAACAGCCCGGCCACGGTGTCCCAGTCGTCGCCCTCGGGCAGTTGAATCTTGAGCAGATCGTTTACCTCGTCGATGGGCATCTTGCCGTTGACCCGCACCTCGCCGTTGGCCAGGCGCTCGATCGGCGCCTCCTCGACGTCGTACTCATCGGTGATTTCCCCGACGAGTTCTTCGATCAGGTCTTCGAGCGTGACGAGCCCCGCGGTGTCGCCGAACTCGTCGAGCACGAAGGCGAGGTGCAGCTTCTTGTGCTGCATCTCGCGCATTAACTCGGCGACGGGCTTGCTCTCGGGGACAAAAAGGCCCTCGCGCGCCAAGTTTCGCACCGGCGTTTCGGCCCGGCCCTCGCGCTCGGCGCGCATGAGGTCCTTGGTGAACACGACACCTATGACGTTGTCGATGTTCTCGTCGTAGACGGGAATGCGGCTGTAGCCGTGCCGCATGGCGAGGTCGATCACGTCGGAGACTTCCTGGCCGCCTTCGACCCCAACGATGTCGGGTCGCGGCACCATCACCTCGCGCGCAACGGTGTCGCCAAACTCGAACACGGAGCGAATGAGTTCACGCTCCTCCTGCTCGATCACGTCGTCATCCGCGGCGGCGTCGGTCATCGCCAGGAGCTCTTCTTCAGAAACGTAGGGGCCCTGCTTGAGGCCCTTACCGGGCAGCAGCGCGTTCGAAACACCGATGAGGCCGCGAGCGATCCACCGCAGCGGAGCAAAGTCGCCGATGACCACGACGGGACGCGCAACCAACAGCGCGGCTCGTTCACTGTTGAGCACGGCCCAGGTTTTGGGCGCCGCCTCGCCGACAACGAACAAGAAGCCGACTTCGAACAAGACGCCGAGCAGGACGCCCCAGGTACCAAAGGCCTGTTCAGCCACCAGGCCGACGAGCGTCGCAACCGCGAGGTGCGACGCCAGGACCACTAGGAGGACGGGGTTCAGGTACTTCTCGGGGTGCTCGGTGATGCGGAGGAGTTCTTTGGCGCCGCGCTTGCCTTCATCGGCGAACACCGTCGCCTTGTGGCGGCTCATGCGCGTGATGCTGGTCTCGGCCATCGCGAGGAAGCTCGCGAAGAACACCATCACCACCGCACCTGCGAACATCAGGACGTCGGTGGAGGTCATTGCGCGTGGAACTCCGCGAGTAGTTCGCGTTCGCGCGCTTCCATCTTCTCGGCGTCGGCGTCTTCGGTGTGATCCATACCGAGCAGATGCAAGATGCCGTGCACCAGC
>JBKJQZ010000216.1:0-10468 GCA_046594835.1 Acidimicrobiales bacterium
TGCCCTTGTGCTTGGTCGCGTCGGGGTTGGTGCGCACAAACGCAAGAATGAAATCGGCGTCGTGCGCGCCCGACGTCCACACCTTTTGTCCGTTCACCACGAACACGTCGCCGTCGCGGGTGGCGCGCGTACGTAGGCCGGCGAGGTCGGACCCCGCGTCGGGCTCGCTCATTCCGAGCGCTGCGGTCATCTCGCCGCGCAACACCGGTAGCGCCCAACGCCGCTTCTGTTCGTCGGTCCCGAAGGCGAGGATCGACGGCGTGATGATCGACAGGCCCTGCGGATTGAAGCTCTGGTAGATCTTGCGGCGACCGAGCTCCTGCATGTGAACGAACTGCTCGATCACGGTCGCGTTGCGTCCGCCGTATTCCGGCGCGTTGCCGGGAACGAGCCAGCCGGCGTCGAACATCTTGCGCTGCCACGCCCGCGCCCACGCGGGGATGTGGGCGGAAGACAGCGAGCGTTCGCCGGTTTCATCGGGCGACGGAGCGTTGGCCTCGAGCCACGCGGCGAACTCAGCTCGATATGACTCGGTGGCTTCGTCGAAACGCAACCTCATCGGCTCGCGCCTTCCGCGAGGTCGGCGAGTGTGGCCTCAGCCACGAAGCGCCGATGTTCGATCGCAGTGCCACACAGCGACTCGCCCACCTTGGCTCGGCGGACGAAAATCTGGAGGTCGTTTTCCCACGTGAAGCCGAGGCCGCCGAAGAACTGCACGCCGTGCTGCACCGCGATGCGTTGCGCCTCGCCCGCCGCGGCTTTGGCAAGCGACGATGCGACGGCGCGACGCGGGTCGTCCTCGGCGATCGCCAGCGCGGCGTACTGGTACAGCGCGCGCGCTTTCTCGATGCTCACGTACACGTCGACGGCCATGTGCTTGAGCGCTTGGAACGATCCGATTGCTACACCGAACTGTTTGCGCTGTCGGATGTGATCAAGCGCCATGTCGAACACGCGCTGCGACGCACCAACCATCACGGCGGCCCAACCAACAACCGCTTCGTCGTACGCGCGCGCGATGGCCGCCTCGTTGCCCACAAACGCATGCGCCGCTGGCACGCGCACGCCGTTGAGGTCGACGAGTCCGGCGTGGAGGCTGCCGTCGAATAAGGGCGACCGCTCGCGGGTCGCGTCGGCGCCGGGCACGAGGAACACGCCGAGTCCGTCGCCGGTGTCGGCCACGACGGCGAGCTCGGCGGCGCGGTCGCCGTCGAGGACGTGGCGGGCTGCGCCACCTAAGACCCAGTCGTCGCCGTCGGGTACCGCCGTGATCCCCGCAAGTGCGAACACGGCCGCGCCGGTGCCGCCCGCGCACACTGCCGCAAGCCGCTCGGCGCGGGCGTCGCCGCGTGTGCAGTCGCGCACGAGCGGGACGTACTGCGTGGTGGTGGAGAGGAACGGCGACGGGTCGGCGGCCCAACCGAGTTGCTCAAGCGTGAGCGACAGCTCGACCATCGTCGCGCCGCTGCCACCTTCGTCGGCAGGCACGGTGAGACCGGGCATGTCCATCGCCATGAGCGCCTTCCACACCGACTCCGCGTTGTCGTCGTGTTCCACCACACGGCGCACCAAGTCGGGCGGGCACTCGCGCTCGGCGAGGTCGCGCACCACGCGGCGCAGTTCCTCTTGCTCGTCGGTCAGGGTGAAATCCATCGCTACTCCGTTGCTTCGAACTGGGGCGCCCACTCGTCGCGCAGCGTGCGGCGCAGCACCTTGCCCGAAGGCAGGCGCGGAATCGCATCGACGACCACGAGGTGACGGAGGTGTTTGTAGGTGGCGAGCGAGTCGGCCACCAACTCGGTGAGCGCGTCGGGCGTCACGGTTGCGCCCTCGACGAGCTCCACTGCGGCGGCCGGAGCCTCACCGGTGCGGGGATCGGCGACGCCGAATACCGCGCAGTCGCGCACGTCGGGGTGGCCGTGGAGCACCGCTTCGATCTCGGCGGGCGCAACCTGAAAGCCGTTGACCTTGATCATTTCCTTTGACCGGTCGGTGAGGTACACCCAGCCTTCGGCCTCAATGAAGCCGACGTCGCCGGTGCGGTACCAGCCGCCGTCCGCGAACGCCTCGGCGTTTGCCTCGACCGGTAGGTAGCCGGTCATCGCCGAGGCCCCGCGCGCCTGGATTTCGCCGACGCCGCCAGGTTCGAGCTCCGCTCCCGTGTCGAGGTCGACGACGCGTAGCTCGACGCCGTCGGGCGGCAGGCCCGCGGAGTCGAGGCGCCACTCGCCGCGTCGTTCGACGGGATTGCAGGCAAGAACGGGGAACTCGCTCGCGCCGTACGCGGGGAGAAAGCCGACGCCGGTGCGGTCCGTCACGGTCTGCGCAACGCTCTCAGTAACCGGTGTCGCGCCCCACATGATGTAGCGGAGCGACGACAAGTCGTAGCGCTCGAGATCGGGGTGGTTCGCCATCGCCAACGCGATCGGGGCCACGGCCATTTCAAGCGTGACGCGGTCGGACTCGATACAGCGCAGAACCTCGTCGAGATCGAAGCGCGCGTGCAGGCGCACACAGGCACCGCTCTCGGCCGCAGCGAGAAGGTTGAGCAGCCCAAGGATGTGCGACGGGGGAGTGGCTACTTGAAATCGGTCAACGTCGGTCAACCCGAGCGCGTCAATCCAATGAGCGGTGCCCGCAGCTAGCGACGCGTGCGTGTGCTGCACCGCCTTCGGCATGCCCGTCGTCCCCGACGAAAACACCAGGATCGCCTCGTCGCTCTCCATCACATCCGAACTCGTCCCGCGAAACGCCTCGTCACGCGTCGATTCGCGGGACAGGTTGGGAAGAGTTGCGTCGGTGAGGCGCAGCTTGGGTTGCGTCAGCTGCACTGCGTGATCGACCTCACGGTCCTTCCATGCGGGGCTGATCAGCACGGACGCGGCGCCGAGGAGCGATACCGCGTTGACTGCGAAAACGAACTCGACGCGGTTGCTTAGCTGCAACGCGACGCGGTCGCCCCGGCCGACGCCTTGCGCGGCGAGCGACGCAGCAAACGCGTCGCGCCCGTCGACGAGTTGGTTAAAGGAGTAGGAGGTCTCGCCCGCGAGAATCGCGGCGCGGTCGCCAAAGCGCGCGGCGGCGCGATCAAGCGAGGCGTGCAGTGGCATGCGTCAGCGCAGGACCTTTGTCTCGATGTCCATCAGGCGAGCCAAATTGCCGCCCATGATGTTGCGGATCCGCTCTTCGGACTGGCCGGCGAGTTGCTGCACGTACGACGCCGGATCCGCGAGGCCCTCGGGGTGGGGGTAATCGGAGCCGAACAGCACGTGCTCCTCGCCGATCACGTCTGCGAGGGCGCCGAGGTCTTCCTCCCAGAACGGGCTCACGAAAATGTTGCGCTTGAACACGTCGATCGGGTTCTCGGCGAAGTCCTGCGGCATCTTCTTGTAGACGTCGGCGAGGTTCTTGAGCAGTGGCTCTACCCAGCTTGAACCGTTCTCGATCACTGCGACCTTGAGCTTCGGGAACCGCGACAGCGCGCCGTGGCAGATGAACGATGCGACCGCGTCTTCCACGGGGCGCCACTGCGACAGCATCCGGTAGGCCTGGGGTTGGAACGGCAAGAACTCGGTCTGGGAGCCCATCCAGTCGTTGGTGTAGCGCTCGTAGCCGGAGTCCGAAGAGTGCATCGCCACGAGGATTCCCGCCTCCTCGACGCGCTTCCACAGCGGGTCGAACTCTTCGAGCGCGAACGAACGAGGACCGCGGATGCCCCACGCTGGCGCGGGACGGATCAGCACGGCTTTGGCGCCGCGCTCGAGCGCCCACTCCAGTTCCTCGATCCCCTTTTCGACGATCGGCAACGTGATGACGGGCGTCGCGAAGATGCGGTCCTCGTAATTGAACGACCACGTCTCGTGCATCCACTCGTTGAGCGCGTGGACCACAACGTGGGTCAGTTCCGGATCGTCACGCAGGCGCTCCTCGATCAGGCTTGCAAGCGTGGGGAACATGAGCGAGCGGTCGATGCCCTGCTCGTCCATCAACTGGACGCGCGACGCAGGCTCACGAAACGCCGGGATCGAGCGCATTGGCTCGCCGTAGATCTCGCGGCGGCTCTTGCCCTCGGGGTTGCCACGCCGGAAGTAGTCCTCCTGCGCGCCCGGCCGCGCGACCACGTCGAAGGTCGGGTTCGGGATGTACTCGCTCACCTGGCCGCGAATCATGATCTTGGTGCGGCCCCGCACCTCCACGTAGTCGACCGCGTTCTTGTAGCGATCGGGCAGGAACTGCGTGAGCGATTCCTTCGTTTCGTAGAAGTGGTTGTCGGCGTCGAAGACGGGAATGTCGAGAACGGGGGTGTCGGTCACGGTTTCTCCTTTGGTGAGCGCGGGCTAGCGCAGTTCGCCGCGCAGCGACGAGAGGTAGGCCCTCGTGCGATCGCGCGACGTGATGAGTTCGTCCCGGTTGGCGCCGATAGGCACCACGCGGATGGACACGTCGGTCGCGCCGGAATCGGCGAAGGCGCGCAGGCGCTTCTCGACCGCTGCTTCGCTGCCGGCGGCGAGGATGTCGCCGACGTTCTGCGCGTTGCCGGCCTCGAGCAGACGCTGGTAGTTCGGCGACACCTCGGCTTCGGACAACAACCGGTTGGCGCGCTCGGTGGCGACCTCCACCTCGCTGTCCGCGCATACGCACACCGGCACTCCCGCGACGATGCGCGGTGCGGACCGACCGGCCGCGCTCGCCGCCGCGGTGATGTTGGGGGCAACGTGGGACTCGATGGCCTTTTCGTCAGCCAGCCACAAGATGGTGCCGTCGGTCTGCTCCCCGGCGATACGAAGCATCAACGGGCCCAGGGCTGCGAGCAGCACCGATGTTGGCGTGATGTCGGTGATGTCGAGCGGGTTATGCACCCGGAACTGCTCGTTCTCGATCTCGACGACACCGGGTCCGGCGAAGGCGGCTTGGAGCACATCGAGATAGGCCCGTGCGGTCGCGGCGGGCTTCGCGTAGGGCAGGCCGAGCATGTCCTCAATGATCCAGTGATGCGACACGCCGAGGCCGAGTGCGAGGCGGCCCTTGAGCACGGCCTGGGTCGAGAGCGCCTGTTGCGCGAGGGCGATCGGGTGCCGCGGCTGCAACGGCACCACCGCCGTGCCGATCTCAATGGTCGAGGTCGCGAGGCCCGCGATCGTAGCTGCGGTGAGCGCGTCGAATTCGTCCGGGATCTGCGGGATCCACATGGTGGAAAATCCCGACTCCTCGGCGAAGCGCGCGTCGCTTTGCAGGCGCTCGACCTTCGTCGCGTAGCGGCCGCGCTCGGGCCCGATCATCACTCCGACGCGCACCGCGGCCTCCCTCGCCCGTCCCGTCACCAAAAAGAGAATGGCGTTCTTGTCTGAGTGTAACCGGAATCTCTTTCCGACTTCCAAGGGTGTATCGTCCGCGCCGATGGGAACGCCGATTGGAACGACTGAGCCCGATCCGTATTACGACCCGTACGACTTCGTCATCGACACCGACCCGTACCCGGTCTGGAAGCGCCTGCGCGACGAGCAGCCTCTCTATTACAACGAGAAGCACGACTTTTACGCGCTGAGCCGCTTCGACGATGTTGAGCGCGGCCTCGTTGACGTCAAGACGTATTCGTCGGCCAAAGGTTCGCTGCTTGAGTTGATCAAGGCCGACATCGAGATGCCGCCGGGTACGTTCATCTTCGAAGACCCGCCCACCCATGACCGTCACCGCGGCCTGTTGTCGCGCGTGTTCACGCCCAAGAAGATGGCGGCGATCGAGCCCATGGTGCGCGAGTTCTGCGCCCGTAGCCTTGACCCGCTCGTTGGGAGCGGCGGCTTCAACTTCATCGCCGATCTCGGCGCCCAGATGCCGATGCGCACAATCGGCTTCCTGCTCGGCATTCCTGAAGCGGACCAGGAGGCGATCCGCGACTCGATCGATGCGGGACTGCGCCTCGCGAACGACGGCGAGATGCCCGACATGTCCCAGGTGGGTCACGCGCCGATCTCGGAGTTCGCCGACTACATCGCCTGGCGCGCCGACAACCCGTCGGACGACCTCATGACCGAGTTGCTGCAGGCCGAGTTCGACGACGAAGGCGGCGTGACGCGTCGCCTTACCCAGGTCGAGATCTTGAACTACATCAACCTGATCGCAGCCGCGGGCAACGAAACCACCACGCGCCTTATCGGCTGGATGGGCAAAGTCCTCGCGGAAAACCCCGATCAACGCAAGGAACTCGTCGCGGACCGTTCGTTGGTGCCGGGCGCGATCGAAGAACTGCTTCGCTACGAACCGCCGTCGCCGGTGCAGGCTCGGTATGTAACCGTCGACGTCGAGCACTACGGCCAGACCCTCCCTGCCGGCAGCGCGGTCCTGATGCTCAACGCGTCGGCCAACCGTGACGAGCGCAAGTACGAGAACCCCGACCGCTTCGACATTCACCGCACGGGCGAAGGCCATCTGTCGTTCGGCTTCGGCATCCACTTCTGCCTCGGCGCCGCGCTGGCGCGCCTGGAAGGGCGCGTCGCGCTCGACGAAGTGCTGCAGCGCTTCCCCGAGTGGGAAGTTGACTGGGACAACGCGGTACAGGCCCGCACCTCAACTGTGCGCGGGTGGGAATCACTGCCCGTGCTCGTGAAGTAGGAGACCTCATGTCTGATCTCACCGTCGTACGCGCTGATCGCTGGGTCGACGTCGCCAACGGCGAACTGCGCAAAGACGCCGTCGTGGTGGTGGCGGGCGACCGCATCGAGGCGGTCAACCCGGCGACCGTGCCCGACGCGCCGGTCGTGGACCTAGGCGACATGACGCTGCTGCCCGGGTTGATGGACATGGAACTCAACTTGCTGCTCGGGGGCCCGAGCGGCGGCAATCCGCGCAGCGATGTGCAAGACGACCCGGCGTTTCGCACGCTGCGCGGCATCGTCAACTGCAAGACCACGCTGATGGCGGGCTTCACCACCGTGCGCAACCTCGGCCTGTTTGTGAAGAGCGGCGGGTACCTGCTCGACGTCGCCCTCATGCGAGCCATCGACAACGGCTGGGTCGACGGGCCGCGCATCGTGCCGGCCGGCCACGCAATCACGCCGACGGGTGGACACCTCGACCCCACGATGTTCCAACGCCTCGCACCCGGCATCATGCCGCTGAGCATCGAAGAGGGGATCGCCAACGGCGTGCCCGAGGTGCGTAAGGCCGTGCGGTACCAGATCAAATACGGGGCGCGGCTGATCAAGATCTCCGCCTCGGGCGGCGTGATGAGCCACAGCAACGAAGCCGGTGCGCAGCAGTACTCCGACGAGGAACTCGTAGCGATCGTCGACGAGGCGCATCGCGCCGGGATCAAGGTTGCGGCCCACGCCCACGGCGACGCAGGCATTCGCGCCTGCATCCGCGCCGGGGTCGACTGCATCGAGCACGGCTCGCTCGCAAGCGACGACACGATCGCCCTGATGGTGGAAAAGGGCACGTTCCTCGTCCCCACGAGCTACCTCTCCGAAGGCCTCGACATTTCCCGGGCCGCACCCGAGCTGCAGGCCAAGGCGGCCGAGGTGTTCCCCAAGGCACGGGCAATGCTCGGCAAGGCGATCGCCGCAGGGGTGAAGATCGCGTGCGGCACCGATGCGCCGGCTATTCCGCACGGGGAGAACGCCAAGGAACTGTGGGCGATGGTCGACCGTGGCATGACGCCGATGCAGGCGCTGCGCGCGGCGACGGTGATGAGTGCCGAGCTGATCAGCGTGGATGACCGCGGCCGCACCGAACCGGGCCTGCTCGCCGATCTCGTCGCCGTGCCCGGGGACCCCACCACCGACATCACGTTGACCCAAGACGTCCGCTTCGTGATGAAGGGCGGCGCGGTCTACAAGAACGAGACCGCTTAACTCATGGCGCGCGGGGCGGCGGTGATCGACGTGATCGAGTCAACGGCCCCGGCCTTTAGGACCATGTGCACGACGTCCACGAGGCGCTGCACCGGCATGAGATTGCCTGCGAGGTAACCCTTTTGGAACCACAGCGGAATCAATTCATTGCGGAGGTCTTCGTCCCAGCCGTTGGCGAACTCGGTCATGGCGTCGCCCTCGCCGCCGGCGCAGTCGCCCACGACGACGCGGCTGAATCCGACCGAGGGGTGTTCGCCGCGCCACGCGTCGATCATCTTGTCGAGCGCGGCTTTCGTCACCGCGTAGGCGGACAAACCCGGCCACGGTGGTGTCTGCGACGCGCTGACCGACGAGAGGAAGGCGGCCACGCCTTTGGACTCTTGCAGGTAGGGCAGCGCGGCACTTGTGGTGATCGCGGCACCCACGACGTTTGTCTCGAACGCGTCACGCCACTGCTGGGGCGAGAGCGTTTCGATGCGCGCCAGCGGACCGACGCCCGGCGTGTACACGAGTCCGTCGATCCCACCGAGGGCCTCGGCGGCCTCGGCGATCGCGGCTGTGCACGCAGCTTCATCGGTGGCGTCACAGGCAATGGCCACGGCCCCGTTGCCCGCTTCGGCCGCAGCGTCGAGCACGCGTTCGCGGCGGCGAGCGAGGAGGGCGACGTGCTCTCCCGCTTGGCCGAGACCGACTCCGATACAGCGACCCAGACCGCTAGATGCTCCTACTACGACGACTCGCATGGGGTGTCTCCTCGTGGAAAATTCGGCGCGCGGATTTATTTTGAACTCGAAACTATTCTTATCGGGAGAACGTTGTTGCCGTTGCCGGCGTCTCAAGGAGGCGAGATGTTGAACAGGACTCGCGTCGCGCCTGCCGCGCTGGGTGCCTGATGACGCTTAGCGCCGCGCGCGGCCCGCTGGGAGCGGAGCCGGCCGGGTGGTTCTCGTCGCCCGTGCCTGACGACCTGGTGTATGTCGAGCCGCACGCGCGGCGCGTCGTTGCCAAGCGCGAAGGCAAAACCGTGATCGACACCGAGCGCGCGCTGATCGTGCATAGGCGCAACAGTCCGTTGTCCTACGTGTTCCCAGTCGCGCTACTCGAGGGGTTGCCGTTTGACGCCGAGCCGGAGGCGCCGGGCTACGGGCGGGTGCCGTGGGACGCGGTGGACGAGTGGTTCGAAGAAGGCCGCAAGCTCGTGCACTACCCGCCCAATCCGTATCACCGCGTCGACTGTCGGCCCACGACGCGTCGACTGCGGGTGAGGGTGGGCGACGCGGTGTTGGTCGATACCGACGACACCGTCATTGTCTTCGAGACGGCGCTAGCGCCAAAGCTTTACGTCGCGGCGCGGCACGTGCGTACTGATCTTCTCGTGCTCTCGGACACGGTGACCTACTGCAACTACAAGGGCTACACGCGTTACTGGTCGTACCGAAACGGCGACGTCGCAGTAGACGACGTGGCGTGGAGCTACGACGACCCGCTCGCCGAGAGCCAGGTGATCGGCGGCATGTTCAGCTTCGAGCCGGCGCGTGTGACTCTCGACGCGGAGCTGCCGTAATGGACCGCGACGACCTTTCACTCTTTGAACGCAGCTTGCAGGCTGCGACTGAGACCACGACCGGGGCGGATCTTGACGCCGCGCTGGCCCAACTCGGCTGGGCTGACGCGCTCAGGGTCGAGCCGCGCGCGTCGGTTGCGCTGCTGTTCGATCTGCAGGGACGCTCAGGTGCGATCTCGTCGTCGCTCGACGTCGTGTTGCGCGACGCGCTCGGCCTCGACGTCGAGGCTCCCTTGGTGTGGCCTGCGCTCGGTGGCTGCGACGCTCCGGGCGACGGGTCGCGCCTGCGCGGGGTCGGGGGCGCCGCCGCTCACGACGCGACCCAGCTAGTGGTCGTGCACGCCGATGGCCGCGCCGTGTTGGTGCCGGCCGCCGGGCTCACGCGACGAACGGTCGCTGGTGTTGACCCCGCCGCGGGTCTGGTGGTGATCGAGGGCCCGGGGGCGGGGGAGGACCTCGGCCCAGTCGACTGGGGTGTGGGAGTGCAGCGCGCCCAGCGAGCGGTCGCTCACGAGCTGGTGGGAGCGTCGCGAAAGATGCTCGAGCTCGCGCGGACGCACGCGCTCGAGCGCGTGCAGTTCGGCGTGCCCATCGCCTCGTTCCAAGCCGTGCGGCATCGCCTGGCGGAGACGCTCGTCGCCATCGAGACCGCCGACGCCGCGCTCGACGCGGCCTGGATAGACGACGCTCCGCATCACACCGCGATCGCCAAGGCCCTCGCGGGTCGCGGCGCCCGCACCGCGGCCAAGCACTGCCAACAGGTGCTCGCCGGCATCGGCTTCACGATGGAGCACCCGTTCCACCGCTACCTGCGGCGCGTGCTTGTGCTCGATGAATTGTTCGGATCGGCGCGGGTCCTCACCCGTCAGCTGGGCGAGGAAATTCTGGCGACGGAGGAGCTCCCGCCGTTGCTCGCCCTCTAAAGTGAAACAGCTAGAGGTTTGCGAGGTACACCATGTTCATGATGCGGTTCGATATGCGAGCACCCGGCAAGAGTGCGGTCGAACGCGCCGCGTTGTACCGCGCCGCGATCGACATGGCGGCATGGGCCGAC
>JBKJQZ010000264.1:0-8003 GCA_046594835.1 Acidimicrobiales bacterium
TTGAAGTCGACCGGCTTACGCACGTATGCGTTCGCGTGCAGGTTGTAGGACGCGAGCACGTCTTCTTCCGCCTCCGAGGTGGTGAGGACCACCACCGGCACGCGGCGCAATTCCGGATCGCTCTTGATATCGCGCAGCACCTCGCGGCCGTCACGTCGCGGAAGATTGAGGTCGAGCAGCACGAGGTCGGGCGTGGCCACGTCCGCGAATCGACCCTGCTTGTGCATGTAGGCGATCGCGTCCTCGCCGTTGGTGACGACGCTCAAGCGGTTCGCGATCTTGTAGTCGGCGAACGCTTCCTTGGTCATCAGCACGTCGCCCGGGTCGTCCTCAACGAGCAACACCTCGATCGGGCGCGAAGCGAATAGCTCAGTCATTCGGGCTCTCCTGTCTCGGCAATGTGAAGGAGATGCAGGTACCGCCGAGCGGGGACGCGTCGATGGCTATGGCGCCACCGTGGAACTCGACGATCTTCTTGGCGAGAGCTAAGCCGATGCCCGTGCCCTCGTATTCCTCTCGACCGTGTAACCGCTGAAAGATCACGAACACCTTCTCTGCATACTCGTCTGGAATGCCGATGCCATTGTCGGCCACCTGCACGCGCACGTTTGGTTCCTCCGCCACGGTGGTGACACGCACCACCGGTGCGACGTCGGGCTGGCGGTACTTCACTGCGTTGCCGAGAAGGTTGGTGAACAGCAGGTGCAGGAGCGACGGATCCGCGATGACGCACTCGGAGCCGGGAGCCAGATCGACCTCAAGCCGCGCCTCGGCCTGTTGCACGCGGGCGTCTAACTCGCTCCACGCTTTCGCGACCGTCGCGGCAAGCTCAACGCTGACGCGGCCTTCGCTCGTGCGTCCAACACGACTGAACGCGAGGAGGTCGTTGATCAGACGCTGCATGCGTGTCGCGCCGTCAACTGCGAACGCAATGTACTGATCCGCGCGCTCGTCGAGTTGGCCGGCGTAGCGCTGCTCGAGCAACTGGCAAAAGCTCGCCACCTTGCGCAGCGGCTCCTGCAGGTCATGCGACGCGACGTAGGCGAACTGCTCGAGATCTGCGTTGGACCGCGCCAGCTCGATCGCTCGCAGCTCAAGGCCTCGGCGCTGTTTTTCGACCTCGGCCGACGCGCTGAGGAGCTCGAGCCGCATCGATTCCACCCCGGCACCCATGGCCTGAATGTCGGGCGGGCCTTCGGGCCGGATCGCAGTGGTGTGTTCGCCCCGGGAGACGATGGCGACCTGTTTCGCGAGTTCGCTCATCGGCCGCAGGACCGTTGTTTGCAACGCACGCCGGAGTCCCACTACCGCAGCCGCCACCGCGACGGCCATCAGCCCGAGCACCGCCAGCACGAGGTTCCGGTCGCGGTCCGCGTTTGCTCGCGCCGCATTGACCTGACGAGTCAGCTGCACGTCGAGCGCAGCATTCGTCTGCCGTACGCGGACGAACAGCTCGCGTCCGAAGCGGGTTGTGCTGTCTGCACCCGTGCCACTCGCGCCCGAGGTCCGCAGCGATGCGTACTGGTCGCGCCACGCGGTTATTGCGGCATCAACGTTGGCCAGCGCAAGCCGCGCCGGGTCACCCGGCTGGATAAACCGCTCCAGTTGCGCCCTGGCCTCCTGCTCATCAACGAGGCCTTTGCGGTACGGGTCGAGGAAGTCCTGGTCTTGCGTGAGGGCAAAACCCCTTAGGCCCGTCTCCTGGTCGACCACGGAAGTCAGCAGCTGACTAGCCGCCACGCGTGCGGGAAATGTTCGCTGTGTCTGACGCGTCAACGCACGATCCGCGCGGCGCAGCACCACAATGAGACCGAGGCCGGCCACAAGGAGCAACAGCGAGAACCCAACGAGTGCCGCTCCGAGCCGACGACTGAGTGTCCACCCGCTGCCTCCGCGAGTGGGCGCCGCCATCAGCGCCACCAGCCCGGGCTACCGATCAGCAGCACGGCTACGTCGTCGGTCAGCGGACCGCCGTGACAATGCTCTGCTTCGGCGAGCAACGTTGGGGCGAGTTCGTCTCGCGCGATTCCCTCCGACGTGAGGCGCCGCACGTGACGTATCAGTTCATCGGTGCCGAAGCGCTCAGTTGCGCCCGGAGACAGCCTCCCCTCGATCAACCCGTCGGTGAACAGCAGTAATCCCCAGTCGCCCGCAAGCTCGAACGATGTCGGCTCAACCTCGCAGCGGTGCAACTCGCTGAGCATCGGAAGGGTCTTGACGCGCAGCTCGGAGACGTCGCCGTCGCGCATTAGTAGCGGCGAGGGGTGCCCGCAGAGAACAATGTCGGCGCGCGACAGGGTCGGATCCAGCGACACCATGGCGATGGTGGCAAAGCGCTCGTTGTCATTGCGCTCAACCAACAGCACCTCCTCCACTCCGTGGAGAACCGCGGCAGGAGCCAATCCCGCCAGCACGAGCGCGCGCCACGCGATCCGAAGGGCGACTCCCAACGCCGCCTCGTCGGGACCATGGCCGCTGACGTCACCGATGAGCACGTGGACGCCCGTTGGCGTCTCTACGACGTCGTAAAAGTCGCCTCCGAGCAGAGCGCGCTCGCTGCCGGGCCGATAGCAAAGCGAGAGCTTTAAGTCGTCGGTCTGCAACAGAGGGCTCGGCAGCAACCCGCGCTGGAGCCGCGTGTTTTCCTGCGCGCGGAGGTCTGCGGCCATGAGGTCGCGCTGGAACGTCAGCGCACGGCCGCGCTCGACCGCATAGCGCACCGACCGCTCGAGACCCGCGGCGTCGACCTGTCCTTTGACAAGAAAATCCTGTGCGCCCGCAGCCAAAGCCAGCGGACCGATCCCGTCGTCCACCCGGCCGGTGAGCACGACGACGGGCACGTCGGGCACGTGCGCGAGGAGCCGCTCCAGCGCGGTGAGGCCCACTGCATCGGGCAGACCGAGATCCAGCAGTACGCAGTCCGCATCGTCGGGCCAGTCGCTCAGTGCGGCCTTAAGCGTTGTGAAGCACATGAGGGTTACGTCGGGAGCCACATCCAACAACATTTCCGTCACCAGAAGCGTGTCGCCCGGGTCATCCTCGACGAGGACCAGAGCCCGCCTATTCACAGGTACACATGTCCCACTGCGGCAAGAAGCTAGACGCGGGACCGGCCGCGTGTGCGGTGGAGCGCTATCGCAAGTTGCCGGTGAGCAGCAGGAGTAGGAGCACAATCAGCAGCACGCCGCCGAGACCGAGCCCACCGCTGCGGTACGCGCCATTGCCGTAGCCGAATCCGCCGCCGACGACCAGAACGATAAGAACGATCAACAGGATGAGGAGCATCGGTCCCAAGTACCCAGCCCCAGTCGAGTCCAGTCGGTCAGATTGCGATCTCGAAGAGTGTGTCGATACCCGTGATGGTGAAGACCTTCCACACCGCAGCCGAGGGCATCGTCAGTTGCACTTCGCCGCCGCCCGCACGCGCGTACTTCGCCGCCGCTACCAGTACGCCCAGACCGGCGGAGTCAAGAAACTCCACCGCAGCCAAGTCGGCGATGATCGTGCCCCCGGGCCGCGCGTCGATCGCTTCGTACAGACGGGCTCGCATATCTGGAGCGGTCGCGACGTCGATCTCGCCGGTGATCTCGACGCGCCGATCGTCGCTCATCGGCCGACGGTACACGTATGGCGGCCCTCCGCGAGCAGCCCCTCGATCACGAGCGCGACACCATCGTCGAGGTTGGTCGCTGTCCGCTCCGATGTCGCAGCGAGCACGTCGGGGTGCGCATTGCCCATCGCCACGCCGCGCCCCGCCCAGACCAGCATCGGAACGTCGTTCACCTGATCGCCAATCGCCACAACATCAGCAGCGGTAATGCCGCGCGCGTGGCAGAGCATTTCCAACGCATGGGCCTTCGTGACCCCTTGCGCCGTGACCTCGACGAAGGGGCCACCCGAGACCGTGATCGTGACGGGATGACCAAGCGATGTGAGCTCCGCCATTAGTTCGGCGGGCTCTGATCCGGCCCGGCGAATGAGAAGCTTGGTGACACCGTTGGGCGGGTGAAACTCATCAACGATTTCAACGGCGCGCAGGTACACGGCGGCGTAGTTGACGTCCTCGCTCGCCAGCGCGTGGTACTCCGGCGTGCGGTATGCACCCGACGCCGTCTCCCACCCAAACACGACTCCTGCCACACGTCTGCACTCGGCGACAAAATGACCGAGCACATCACGTTCGAACGTATTCGCGTGCGCCACCTCTCCGCGACGGAGGTCGTAGATCACGGCGCCGTTCGAGCACACCGCCAGCCCGCTCACACCCGCAGCTTCCGCAATCGCGCGCACCGAGCGCCAGTTGCGTGCGGTCATGATCACGACGTCGATATCTGCGGCCTGTGCGCGCGCGACGGCGGCGGCCACCCGCGGGGAGACCGACGCATCGGGCAGCAGCAACGTGCCGTCGAGATCGGTCGCAACCAAACGGATCGACATCACGCATTCTGGCTCGGCACGGTGTGGCCCGTCGTGAAATGAAGCGTTCCGCGCTCGTGGAGCCTGATTGCGGGTACAGGCACGTATGGACATCGTGCGAAACGACGACGGAACCCTTGTTGTGCCTGTGGAAGCGCCCAGGATCCACGCGGACGACGATGTTGACGAGCCCGTAGGGCCCACCACCCGCGTGCTACATCCCGGCGAGGGCGGCTACGACGAAGCGCTTGTCGAATGGGACGCGCAACAGAATCCCGACCGCGAAGCGGCTGTCTCAACCGCGTCAGGCCGCGAGGAGGCAATGCACGCAGTCCACCTCGTCGCTGAGTCACCCACGCACGACGTGGCCGCAGCCGTGCTTGACCTCGACGATCCCGAGGCCGGAGCCGAGGCGCTGCGCCACGTGCTCGTCGGCGGCGTGCACGCGGTCGAAGACTTTGCGAAGGAAGTAGCCGAAGCCGAGGGCGGCGACCCGCTGCCTCCGCACCAGGCCACCAAGATCATCGGCGAAGTCCTCGCCGAGATCGCCGAGTAACCCTTAGGACTCGGCCTCCTCGGCCAGCGCCATCCACTCTTCCTCACGCTGACGGATAAGCGCTTCGGCCTCGGCGAGACGAGTGCCAACCTGGCGCAGTACCTCGTGGTCCGTGCCGGCAGCTTCGAGTTCGGCGACCAGCTTGTCGCGCCCTCGTTCCGCCGCGGCAAGCGACTTCTCGGCGTCACGCATGAGGCGCCCGAGCGTGCTCGACGACCGCGTGGACACCACGGGCGCGGAGCCAACCCTCGTGTCGCCGGCCTTACGAGCCGCAGCGGGCGCTGCGTTCGTGCGCCACGTTGACTCCCACGCCGCGTAGCCACCGGGTACGCGACCAATGCCGCCGCGGGAATCGAGCACTAGGGCGTCCTCGATCGTGCGCTCCATGAACGCGCGGTCGTGACTGACCACTATCAACGCGCCAGGCCAGTCTTCGAGAAAGTCTTCGAGGACTCGCAGCGTGTCGAGATCGAGGTCGTTGGTGGGCTCGTCGAGCAATAAGACGTTGGGCCTTTGCGCGAGCACGAGTAGCAACTGCAGACGGCGACGTTCGCCGCCCGAGAGCAGGCCGATCTCGGCCCACTGCGCGTCTTTGTCGAACCAGAAGCGCTCGAGCAGCGCGGCATCGCGCCAGTCCGCCTCACGGTGCGGACCCGAGATCGCTTCGCGCACGCGTTGGGTGGGATCGAGCGCGACACCGATCTGGTCGTAGTACCCGAGCTGCACGGTCGTGCCGTAGTCGACCGTGCCCTCCGAAGGCGCCCGTCGTTTCGCGATGATGTCGAGCAGCGTCGACTTGCCCGTGCCGTTCGGACCAACGATGCCGAGCCGTTCACGCGGGTCGATCAGCAGGTTGAGGCCGCCGAAGAGCAGGGGAGCGTCGTCGTAGGCATGACCAACGCCCTCGAGTTCGACCACCTTGTCACCCAAGCGCGGCGTGCCCATGTGCAGATCGAGCGAGTCGCTCCGCGCGGCGGCTTGCGCTCGGCCCTCGACGATCTTGGTGGCCGATTCGATACGCGCGCGCGGCTTGCGCGTGCGCGCGGGCGCCCCGCGACGCAGCCACGCAAGTTCGGTACGCGCCAGGTTGCGGCGGGTCGACTCGGCCGACGCAGCCTGCTCTTCGCGCAACGCCTTGGCTTCGAGGTAGCTCCCGTATCCACCTTCGTGCACGTAACCAGTACCGCGATCGAGTTCGAGAATGCGGTTGGTCACACGGTCGAGTACGTGACGGTCGTGGGTCACCAGGATGAGCCCACCGCGGAATTGCGCGAGCCGTTCCTCAAGCCACGCGATCGCGGCGACGTCGAGGTGGTTGGTCGGCTCGTCGAGGACGAGCAGGTCCGACTCGGTTACGAGCAGGCGCGCCAGCGCAGTGCGCTTGGCCTGGCCGCCGCTCAAGCGGTCGACGGGCGCGTCGAGGAACGACGACATGCCGAGCTTGTCGAGGACCGACTCCGCCTCCCACCCGTTGCCGACCGCCTCCCGCACTGTCGCGCCGTGGAGGACCGGCCGCTGATCGAGGTGGCCGATGCGCACGTCGCGACCGCGGCGCACAACACCCGTCTCGGGTTCGACGTTGCCCGTCAGCACATTGAGCAGCGTGGACTTGCCCGTGCCATTCAGCCCGACGATCGCGAGACGGTCGCCCGTCGACATCGTGAGCGACAGATCGTGGAACAACGGCCGCTTGGGACGGCTCATGCCGACGCCCGCAGCGTCGACGAGGATCGGGCTCACGCCCAGAGTGTTACTCGGTTGGCTTGAGATCCAATGCACAGGAGTTGATGCAGAACCGCTCGCCAGTGGGCCGCGGCCCGTCGCGGAAGACGTGTCCGAGGTGCCCGTCGCACCGCGCACAGCGCACTTCGGTCCGAGTCATGAACAGGGCGCGATCGCTGTGAAGCGTCACCGCGTCTTTCATCGCCGGCTCAAAGAAACTGGGCCAGCCCGTGCCGGAGTCGAACTTTGCGTCGGACGCGAAGAGCGCGGCGCCACAACCGGCGCAGTGGTACATCCCGTCGTCGTGACGGTCCCAGTACTCGCCGGTGAAGGCGCGCTCGGTGCCCGACTCACGCAACACCTGGTACTGGGCGGGAGTGAGCTCGGCCTTCCACTCGGCCGCGGTCTTATCGACTTCGGGCGTGGGGTCGCTGATAGTCGTGCTGGTGGTGGTGGATCGCTTGCGCATGGTCTCTAGTCCTCACTACGGACCGACGCGTTTCACCGGATGGTCAGAATGGCAGCGTGGCGCTGCGATATGACGAACGACCTGACGACAACACACCGATCACGACCGCAGACTTGCCGCCCACTCCTGTACGCGATCGCAACATCAAGGCGACCGCTTGGATCGAGGCGCCGGGCGAACTGCTGCACCTCGGCGACGACCTGCCGGGCGCGCCCGTAGCCGACTACAAGCGCCGCATCGGCGACTGGCTCCTGTGGCGCGCCGGGCCTGCGACCGGTGGCGACGCGCGCTACTTCGCCACCGACCTCGTGCGTCAGGTGACGCTGCGGCTTCAGCCCGACGGCTCCGCTCGCGGCACCGGCGCCGACGGCGTGGTTCACACGCGCTTTCGCGACTGGAAGAAGTCGCTGCTCACGCCCTCCTGACGGGTCAGAACTCGAGCCGCAGCAACGAGCGCTCGGCTTTGTCGCGTAGCGCTTGGGCATCGGTGTGACCGACCCGGGCTTGGTCGAGGGCTTCGCGCGCTTGATCGAGGCGCTGCTCGGCGCGTCGCAGCCGATGCAACGCTGTTTCCAGCGCCTTCTCGCGAGCAGCGAGTTCGCCACGGGCGGCAGCGAGCGCTTCGTCGTTGACCCCCGGTTCGTCGTCGCCCACGACGTGAGCACGCAACTCGGCCGAGTTCCGCCAGGTTGCCTCCGCCCGTTCAGGTGGTTCCGGCATCCCGGCGAGGCCGAAACCTGCGGGGGTCACCGCGTTGGTGAGCCGCCCGCGACGCATGATGTCTGCCAGCGCCTCGTCGGTACTCGCGGCCTCGAACGAGGCGGCCGCTTCATCGCGGTA
>JBKJQZ010000096.1:0-5100 GCA_046594835.1 Acidimicrobiales bacterium
CGCGTGGCGCTGACCCACATCGTCGACACCAGCGTCCTCACCCGGCTGCGTGCGCACACGGTTCGAGCCGCACTAGAGCCGCGGGCCAATGCTGGCGAACTCGGACGCGCAGGCATCAGCGACCTCGAGATCGGCTACTCGGCAAGAAGCGCGCGGGAGTGGGATCAGCTCGTGGAAGCTCTCGCTGTCTTCGACCTCGTCGAGACGACTGCCGATCACGTGCAACGGGCCCGACAAGTGCAGCGGCTGCTGGCCGCCAAGCACCAGCGTGGACGGAAGGTACCTGACCTCCTCATCGCCGCTGCCGCTGAGGCGCGCGGTCTCACCGTCCTTCACTATGACGCCGACTTCGACCGCATTGCGGCTGCCACCGGCCAGCGATGTGAATGGGTCGTGCCGGCAGGCTCGGTCGACTGAGCGCGCAGTTCGACTACCGGTCGCCGTTTCCACGACGCAGGACGGTGTTAGTCGGCGTGAGCGTGATGGGTTCGCCGACAATCAACGGCGGAGTGTTCGCATAATGGCCGCCTAGGACTGCTACTACTTGTGCTTGACCTGTATCGGCGATCAGTTCGATGGATGATCCAGGTACACCTCAAGGTCGCCCGTGACTGACACAACGTCGAGGTGGTGCCCGCCATCGCTGGAACGGCTCACTCGCAGGTCGACCTTGGCCTCGCCGACTGAGAGACCCTGGACACTGATTTCGGGCAGCCAGTCCGGTAAAGCCGGCCGTACCGCGAGTTGGCGGGCGTCGGCGTCGGCGTCGAGGCCGAGCAACGCCGCAACGAGTTGTACGACTGCTCCCGACGCCCAGGCCTGGGGCACGTTGGCGCCGAGGTACTGCACCGGAAACGCGCCGCGGTCTCGTTCGAGACCTGCGAACAGTTCGGGCAGCCGAAGCCCGCTAAAGCGTTCGGCTGCGTCGAAGAAGCCACGCGCCACCTGCGCGGCTTGCGCGTCCAGTCCGTAGTTGCGAAAGCCTGCGGCGACCATCACGTTGTCGTGGGGCCACACGGAGCCGACCTGGTACGAGAACGGGTTGTAGGCGGGATGAGCCGCTGAAAGAGTACGGATGCCCCACCCACTCCACATGTCCGGAGCCAGAAGGCGTTCGGCTACCCGTGCCGCTCGCTCGGGTGTCACGACCCGTTGCCAAAGCAGATGGCCGGGGTTAGAGCTAACCGACTCGATGGGTTGCTTGTCGCCGTCGAGACCTAAGTAATAGGTGCCCTCGTCTTCCCACCAGAACAAGGTTTCGATGGTGTCCTGCAAGCGATCGGCCTCACCGCGCAGTCGGGCGGCCTGACTCGCGTCTTGGTACACGCGCTCGAGCACGTCGGCCCATGCTCGCTTACATGCAACTACGAGACCCTGATGCTCGCAGAGCGCGATCGGAAGCCCCGAGATCTCGCCGTCGCAGTTCACAATGGCGTCGCCGGAGTCTTTCCAGCCCTGGTTGTAGTACCCGTCGGCCGAACGCGTTTTGTATTCCTGGAGTCCGTCTCCGTCGATGTCGCCATCAGTGTCGATCCAGGCCAGCGCGCGCTCGACGTTGGGACGGATCGCGTCCAGCGCGTCTCGGTCCCCGTGCCAGCGCCACGCCGACGCCGCGGTCAACACATAGAGGGAGGTCGTTTCGTGGGCGCCGTAATACGGGGTGTGAGGGATCAGTTTCAGAGTTGCCAGTTCGCCATGGCGCAACTCGTGTTCGATTTTTCCGGGCTGCATGTCACGAACGTCGTCGTAATCGTCGGCTTGCCACTCGCCGAGGGCGCGCAGGCTGCCAAGCGCAAAGCGGGACGACAACGACAAGGTCTGCAGCGACACCGTCAGCGCGTCGCGACCGAACAGGCTGACGAACCATGGGATCCCCGCGGCCGGAACCCACGAATCGCCGCCATCGGGCCGGCCGCGATCGCCCCGCGCGGCCTCGTCATGGCGTTCCATGCGAAGGCTGGCGAGGTCCTCGACGGCCTGGCTGATCGTGGCGGTAATGCTCGGGTCACTTGTTGCGAAAGTCGTCGCCCCCCGGACCCAGTCTTGGAGCGACTGATCGCGGTCAGCGCTCGCCAAGAGTTCGCTGCAGGGCCTTGGCGGATGCGTCTTTCTCGATGCGCCGTCCGCCGGCCGCCAGAGCAGGCACGTATGCCAAGACGCTCCGGGCTCGAGGCAGATGCGGAAGCTGATGCCGCCGTTCACGAAGGCCGGGGCAGAGTCAGCGTTGTCGACTTGCACAACTAACGACCGTTCAAACTCGCCGTTCACGTATCGGGTCGCGAGCTCGCCGCGCTTCTCGCTCCACTCGCTTTGCAGCGAGCCGCGGCGAAGGTCGCGATGATCCTTGACGTCGAAGAGGTCGGCGAAATCAGATTCGAGGCTCACCTCAAGATCGAGTTCCACCGACTCTCTCGAATAGTTGGTCAGGTCGTAGTCCTCGTGGATGCCGCCGCCAATCGTGCGGTCGAGGCGCAGATGCAGGGTGCGTTCAGGGATGAGCTGGCCGGTCGCGCCGAGGATGGCCGAGTTGGTGAACTCGAAGCGGGACGAGTGGTGCTCTATCGACGCCGCGTTGCACTGCAGAGCTCGCACCCGCCCAAGCCGCAGCCGATAGCCAGAAACCAATCGCGTGTCGGCGACGAAGTAGCCCTGTTCCTTGTTCGACGACATCTCGCCGTTGAGGTCGCACACCAGGATTTGGTCGTCGTGCCAAATCGTGACCGTTGGCGGGCCGACTCTGATTTCGGTGCGCCGCTCGCTCGATGGAGAAACAGGCGCCGGCCGATCTTCGCGTTGTGGTGTCACAACCGGGGGCCGGATTCGTTTCGCGCGCTTCTAGGCATAACAGCGAGCGTTGCAGAGAACCGTCGCCCAAAGACACCAGGCTGCTTGCGAGTACCGTTTCAGGAAGTGCGCGCTCTGACCGTTCGGCCCGGCCATGCCGGTTCTGCGTCGGTGACCGATGTCGACGAACCACCCACGTCTGATGGCGCGATGCTCGTTGAGACGCTCGCTATCGGCGTGTGCGGTACCGACCGCGAGATCTGCGACGGCAAGTACGGCTCGGCCCCGGCGGGCAGTGATCGCCTTGTCATCGGTCACGAGTCCCTCGGCCGGGTGCTCGAAGTGCCGCGAGGCGCAGGCTTTCAGGTTGGTGATCTCGTTGTGGGCATCGTTCGACGCCCAGACCCGTTGCCGTGTCCGTATTGCGCGATCGGCGAGTGGGACATGTGTCGCAACGGAAACTTCACCGAGCGCGGCATCACGGGCCGTCACGGATATGCGTCGGAGCGTTATCGCCTAGAACCTGAATTCGCCATCCCCGTCGACGCCGCACTCGGCGTGCTCGGCGTGCTCGTGGAACCGACCAGCGTTGTCGCCAAGGCGTGGGATCACATCGAGCGCATCGGCGCTCGGTCCGCGGCGTGGTCGCCACTGTCGGTGCTCATAACCGGAGCGGGGCCCATCGGGTTGCTCGCCGCGCTTCTGGGCGCCGCCAAAGGACACACCATCGCCGTCGTGGACGTCGCCACCGACGGTCCGAAGCCTGATCTCGTGGCTGCGCTCGGCGCCACGTATCACGCGGAGCCAGTCGCCGCGCTCGCGGCGCGCGCCGACGTCGTGATCGAATGCACGGGGGTCCCCAGCGTCGTGCTCGACGTGCTGTCCAATACCGGGCCGGACTCGATCGTCTGCCTGACCGGAGTCTCCAGCGGTGGGCGGGCGCTGCCCTTCGATGCCGGTGGCGTCAACCGTGACATGGTGCTCGGCAACGCCGTTGTGTTCGGCTCGGTCAACGCCAACCGGCGGCATTACCTGACCGCCGCTGATGCGCTCCACGCCGCCGATCCGCAGTGGCTCGCTGCGTTGATAACGCGTCGCGTTCCGCTCGATTCGTTCGCGGATGCGCTCGCACCTAGTGCCCACGACGTAAAGACGGTCATTACGTTCGCTACCTGACGGCCAGATCAATCGAGGCTTTGGAGCTCCCATAGCCGGATGCCGCCCAGCAGGCCGCCGTCGTTGCCGACCAGTGTCACTTTGCCGGCGAGGTCCGACTGCTTCTTTCGCAGCTTCGCCACGTCGACTCGCTGCGCGTTCCCACCGCCAAGCAAGATCGCGTCGGGGGTAATCAACGCGTCGAGCGCGATCAGCGCCTTGCGCACTCGCCGGTTCCAGCGCTTCACGCCAAGCTTCTTGCGGGCCCGGTCGCCGACGTAGTCGTTGTAGGTGCCGCGCGTGACGGCGGGATGATGCGCCAGCTCGAGGTGCAAGGCCAAGTCGCCGTCGCGGAACACCGAGGAGCCGAGGCCCGTTCCAAGCGTCAGCACTAGTTCGAGACCTTTGCCCGTGACGACCCCGGCACCTTGCACGTCGGCATCGTTTGCGACACGGGCGGGGACGCGGAGCGCCGCGCTGAGCGCGTTACGCAAGTCGAAACCCGTCCAACTTTTCAGCAGGGAGTTGTCCACGGCGCTCCCCGGGCCGCGCTGAGTGACGAAATGCGGCGCGGTCAGCACGACTCCTTGCCGCACGACGCCCGGGAATCCAGCCGACACCCGCTCATACAAGGGCAGTGCGTCGACAAGTCGAACGAGTTCCGCGACCAGTTTCTCGGGCGGGCAGGGGTAGGTCGTATCGACCCGAACGCGCTCGTGAACGGGCTGGCCTTGTGCATCGAGCACCGTTGCCTTCAGGCCGGTGCCACCAATATCGATCACGAGTGTCATGACGGGTCCAACGGTTGTGGCCTCAGGCATGGACGCTCAACTTAGGGCGCTGCGGATTCGCCTAGAGTCCGGCCTCGGGGAACCGCAGGGCTGCAGTACCGTCGGCACCGCTGTAGGGCTGCCGACACGACTGGTGAGGGAGCACATGCAGAGCGAGCACCTGCAGGAGCCAGCCGCAGTGGAGTTCGATCCGTTTTCCGACGAGTACTTCAATGACCCGACGGAGCTGTACCGGCGCCTGCGCGACGAAGCGCCGGTCTACTTCAGCGAGAAGTACGGCTTCTACGCGTTGTCGCGCTTCGCCGACGTTGTTGCCGCCCACCGCGACTGGCAGCGGCTCTCGAGCGCGCACGGCGTTGATCTCTCGATG
>JBKJQZ010000041.1:0-2535 GCA_046594835.1 Acidimicrobiales bacterium
CGTGGGCGTCGAGGTAGGAGCAGGTGGTGAAGATCTCCCTCGGGTCGGGCTCCCTGTTCCACTCGAGGACCTTCGTGGCGAAGCCCGTGTGCAGCAGGAGCATGTCGCCGGGCTCGACCACGACGTCGTCGGCGGCCATGACCTCCCGGAGCGTGGCCAGGTCGACGCCGCGCCAGTCGTGGCCCAGGTGGTGGGCCAGGTCGACGAGGACGCCCCGGCCCTGGACGCCGTGGAAGGCCATGTGCTCCAGGCCGAGGTGGTGGGCGAAGGAGCGGTGGCCGCTGCCGTCGCCGCGGGCGTCCTCCGACGGGCCGACCAGATCCGTGCCGGCGCGGTAGCCGTTGTAATAGACGGCCTCCTCGACGCCGTCGCCGTCTGCGTCGAACTCGGCGCCCACGTGGGCGAGCGAGTCCCACTGCGTGGAGTACTGGAGCGAAAGGGTGACGTTGTCGTCAGCCCAGACGTCGACGTACTTGGGGTCGCCGAAGTCGGGCATCTCGCTCATGCGGATGTTGAAGAACACGTCGGGCGTGCCGTCCATGTCTTCGGTGGGGGCAAGACGCGGCGGGTGCCGACGCTGGTTGAGCGCCGTGCCGCCCGGGAAGTCGAGCGGCAACGACAGGCAGAACGTCAGCCCGGACTGCACCTCGGCCACGCCTTGCAGCACTTTCTCGGGCGTGACGAGGTTGATCCGACCGAGTTCGTCGTCGTCACCCCAATCGCCCCAGGTCGATCCTTCGGGGCGGTTTACCCAGCGACTCTTTTTGGGCATGGGCCACAGCATTGCACGGTCACTCTCAACATGGGAGAATCACGTTTCCATGAGTGACTTCATCGTTTCGGCCGACGGGCACATTCTCGAACCGACCGACTTGTTCCGCACCCGTTTGCCTACGCACCTGCGTGAACGCGGCGTGTGGGAAGAGGACTTTGAGATCGAGCCGCTGGTCGAAGGGGGTGCGACGACGTTCCGTCGTCTGCACACACCGGGTTACGAGGGCTGGACGATTTCGCGGTATCGCCAGACCACCGGTCGCACGCCCGAGGGCGATCCCGAAATGATCATCGAGGACCTTGCGGCCGACGGAGTGGACGCCGCGGTGATGCACCCGAACCTGTCGCTGTTCGGCCTGTACTCCGACGACCACGAGCTGTCGATGGCGCACGCCCGCGTCTACAACGACTACGTGATCGAGCGCTTCGGTGGCTACTTCGATCGCATCGTGCCGACCGCGCCCGTCCCCATTACCGACATCGACGAAGCGGTTGCGGAGATCGAGCGCGTCGGCGCAGCGGGCATGCGCGCCATCCTGTTGCCGGCGACCCCGCCCAAGCCGTACTACCTGCGTGAGTACGACCCGATCTGGGAGGCGATCCAGGGCATCGGCGGCCACGTGTTCATTCACACGCAGACCGGTGGCGTGAAGGTGAACGACCCGCAGTCGACCACTCTCAAGGTCGTGATGGAGAACGCGGCGCAGGTCAACCTGCCCGTCACCGAAAAGTCGGCGTCGAAGCGGATGATCACGCAGTGCATCTATTCGACCGTCACGCCCCAGCAGGTCATGTGCGAACTGATCGGCGGTGGTGTCGCGGATCGTTATCCCGATCTGCACTTCGCGCTGATCGAGTTCAACGCGCACTGGTTGGCGTCGTTGGTTGGTTCGATGGACAAGGCGTGGACCACCGGCATCGGTCAGGACGACGAGTGGTGGCTCGGCTACTGGGATGACACGAAGCCGGCCACTGACCAGCCGAACATGGCGCGTCTGTTCAAGCTCAACGAGAAGTGGCCCTACGCACTGCGGCCCTCGGAATACGTTGCGCGGCAGTTCCACATCTCGTTTCAGGACGACCCGGTCGCGGTGGCGTGTCGCCACCTCACCAGCCTGAGCTCGATCATCTGGGGTAACGACTACCCGCACGCCGAGGGCACGTTCCGCGGTAGCCAGGAACTGATCAACAAGCTGTTCGTCGGCGTGCCCGACGACGAGCGCAAGGCGATGCTCGGCGGCACCCTCGGCGACCTGCTCGGCCTGCGCGCGCCGGTCCGCGCTTGAGCCTTCGGTTCGACGAGCGCGTCGTCATCGTCACAGGCGCGGGGCGGGGGATCGGGCGCGCGTATGCGGAGTTGTTCGCGTCGCTTGGTGCGTCGGTGGTGGCGAACGACCTCGACGAGGTCGAGGGCGTCACGCACGTCGGCGACGTGTCCGACCGGGCGGTGGCGGAGTCCTTAATCGAAAGCGCGCTCAACGCGTACGGACGCATCGATGCCCTGGTCAACAATGCGGGGAACGTGCGCTGGGCCACCATGCCCGAGGCCGACCTCGACAACATCACGGCGCACATCTCCGTCCACGTGAACGGGACGTTCAACACCGTGCACGCAGCGTGGCCACACATGGTTGCCGCGAGCTACGGCCGCATCGTGAACACCGTGTCGTCGGGCCTGCTCGGCTTGCGCGGCAACATCGGTTACGCGACCGCGAAGGGTGCGGTGCTCGGCATGACGCGCACGCTGGCGGTCGAAGGCGC
>JBKJQZ010000138.1:0-6356 GCA_046594835.1 Acidimicrobiales bacterium
CCTCCGAAGCCAGCGCCCGTAAGGCGCGCTTTAGGCGAAGGAGGACAGACCACCTCGCCGAACCCACAGACCGCGCCGATTACGTCGCAAAATCTGCCAACGGAACTTCTGGTCCAACGTTCGCTTCGGTCCCTGCGTGAGATACCCAGCCAAGCGACTTGTCTACATCATCCGGAGCGCGAGTGATCCGCGACGCCGCTACATCGGCGTGACGTCGAACCTGGTCGTCCGCCTCGCGGCCCACAATGCAGGACAGAATCGGTCCACGACAGCGTGGCGACCATGGATCGCCGATGTCTGCGTCGAGTTCCGGACTGAAGCGCTCGCCATCCGGTTCGAGCGATACCTCAAGTCTGGCGCCGGACACGCCTTCGCCCATCGGCACTTCTCCGACCTGTGACCCGTGTTCCGAACCACGTGGGACGACGGTGCGGGTGGCGAGGGCGACTACTTCTTCACCAGCGGAAAGGCGAAGTCGCAGACCGCACGCGCGAACTGGTCGCGCTATCTGGAGACCGTGTTCAAGACCGCGAAGGTCGACGGCGCGCACTCGCACCGGTTCCGCGATACGTTCGCGGTGTCGTTGCTCGAGGCAGGCGTGTCGCTCGACAACGTGTCGGTGTTGCTCGGGCATTCATCCGTGCGCATCACGGAGCGGCACTACAAGCCGTGGGTGAGTTCGCTGCAGAAGAAGCTCGAAGACGAAGTCCGGAAGGCATGGAGCTGACGTGAGCGAGCCACGCCCAAACGTCGTGATTCTCGCTGGCCCGAATGGTGCTGGCAAGTCGACCGCCGCGACCGCCGTGCTGCACGGGACCCTTGCGGTCGACGAGTTCGTGAACGCAGATGTCATCGCGCGCGGATTGTCCGCGTTCGACCCGGACCGAGTGGCGATCACCGCAGGGCGAATCATGCTGGCGCGTCTGAACGAACTCGCCATTCAGCGCACGGATTTCGCATTCGAAACGACGCTGGCCACCCGCTCCTTCGCACCGTGGCTGCGTCGACTGAAGACATCCGGATACGACGTCCATCTCCTGTTCTTGTGGCTATCTTCCGCAGACTTGGCAGTCGCGCGCGTCGCTGACCGCGTGGGGATGGGAGGTCATTACGTGCCGGACGAAGTAGTGAGGCGCCGATATTCAGCAGGCATCCGTAACTTCTTCGACCTCTATCTGCCACTGGCGACGACGTGGGCGCTGTACAACACGTCCGGGCCTGAGCCGGTCCGCGTCGCAAGGGGCTTGGCTACGGAAACGATCGGGGTCTACGATAGGGACGTCTGGGACACAGTCAAGCGGCAGGCGACCCTATGAAGACTCACGTTCGCAAGGACATCGCTCGCGTCATGCGCGAGGACAGCCAGGCCGTCGACGACGCCCTCGCCCGGGGTGTTCGAGACGCGATGCTCCGTCACAAGAAAGACGAACTGCCCGTCGTCATTGAGCGTGACGGCAAGGTCGAGTGGGTGAAACCGGAAGACCTCGGCTACTGATTCCCGCCTTGCGCCAATACCGCCTGCACACGAGGCCTTCCACCAGTGCAGAGTGGCCACCGACCCGTCTCAGCCCGCGAAAAACTCTGGATACTCACGCTTGAACAGGCGTCGCCGTGCCTCAGGATCCATCACGTCGGGCCGCCACGCCGCGGTGCGACAAGGGGGTCAGATTTGACCCTTGGGGTCTGACCCTGTGGGGTCAGGTCTGACCCCTTCGAACAGTTACTACCTCGGATTCCCCAGCATTTCGCGCCTCTGTGGGTTGTCGCGCCTCTTGCCAGACACGGGGCGAGGTAATCCGACATGGTCACATCGGAGGCTGCGTTCGAGCGGCATTACTCGGTCGACGAGCTGGCTGCGCTCTGGGGCATGAGCGACGACTTCGTCCGTCGTCTCTTCCTGCACGAACCAGACGTCGTCATCTTCCATCACTATCGTCCGGGGCGTCGGGTCTACCGGACGCTCCGCATCCCGGAGTCGGTCGCGCAGCGCGTCCACCTGCGGCTCCGGAGGCTGGCGTGAGCGGGCCTGCAGGCCCGTTCACCATCGCGGCCGCGCCGGCGATTGACACGCAGTACGACGCCGGTGCCCATCGCATCGAGCTGCTCGACTACTCGCCGGCGGAAGCTGCGTTCCTGTGCCGGGTCGCGAAGGCCGGCGGCTACTTCCTGCGCCGCCAGTTCCTCGACTTCACCGGGCAGCGCATGGGCCAGGCGGTGGTCGATTTCAGTGGCCGCATGGTGCGGTCCAGACACGCCACCGCGGACGTCCGCTGCCGCGGCACGCATGTCTATCACCTCTCTTCGAGAGCCATCTACCTGGCAGCCGGGTGCGAGGACATCAAGCGCCTGCGGCGGCGTCGCCCGCTGACGTCAGTCAAGACCTGCCTGATTGCGCTGGACGTGCTGCTCGCACATCCACACCTGCGCTTCATGGCGAGGCTGGACGAGCGCGTCGCATGGGTCGAGAGGGTGCTGATGGGCGCCGCCTACATTCCCAGGCGCACCTTCAATACGCGGGGCGACGGGCCGCTGACCACGAAGCCGTTTGTCGAGAAGATGATGATCGGCGTCCCCGTTGATGGCCGTGCTGCCGGGCGCGCCTGGTTCGTTTTCCTCGAAGGTGGGAGCGCGCCGACCCTTGGGTTCGCCGCCTTCCTCCGGAGGTATCAGCACCTGCTCGCACGGGTAGGTATGTGGAGGCTCATCTACGTGACGGACGCAGAGCGGCATGCCCAGCGGGCGCATCGCGAGTTCAGGCAGTGGGCCGGCCTGGGCCAACGCGAGCGCGGCACGCTGGACCCGGCGCGAGTGGAGGTCGTGCTCGAGTACTTCCGCCTGCGCGACGTGCACGCCGCCGACCGTTGGCAGGAGTTCACCACCGAGTCCTTCAACCGCTTTCTTGATCTGCGGGATAGCTTCAAGGGTGAAGCCGACGGCCTCTATGCCCACTGGCGCCAGCAGGGCGACGCGGTTGTGTGGGACACGCTGACCGCCTCGGACGGCGCGTCTGTGCTCACGATGTCGAACACCTTCGAGGCCCTCGTGTTGCCGCATGCATACCCCGTGGGGACGCCGTTCTGAGAGCAGTCGCTGAAGCCAAGACGGCGTGAGAGACCGCCCCGGCGTGGGAACTCGCGTTCGCTCGAGAGTTCGGCCTCGTCTTCACGCTGGCGACGCGCAAGGTGAACGACCGCGGCGCTTTGCAGGTTACGAGTCCGAAGTTGGGGCGGTCTGGAAACTGGGTACCGAGACAGGAGCGACCCCGGCCCGCGTGGAAACCCGCGTGCCTCATCGCTGCATCGCAGCAATGGGTCGCTCCTGTCTCGGCTGATGTGGTTCGCAGCGTCGCGCCGCCTTGATACGGCGAGGTCGTTCACAGGGGTATGGACCGCCGGCATAGCGCGCCGCCGACTCCTGAAGGCAGCCGACTATACTTGCCGAACATGTGCGATCTAGCGCGAGCCCGCTGCGCAAAGCGGCACAGAGAGTATGAGATCGCCAAGATGCGATTGACCTTTGGCCTTCGTTCAGGGAATGACCAGTTGCGATCTTTGCCCGAGCATCTGAGGTTGAGGCAGAGGTCATTTGAAGCAGCCTCCGCTTATCAACTAGAGAGCGGGCTGCCGTGACGACTGATGGCGCGATCCTTGAACTCAAGCTGATCGGCGATATCGCCGGCTCGTTCCGGGTTGCCCGATACCAGCGTGGCTATCGCTGGGGGCAGCTTGAAGTGGAGCGCCTGCTCGACGACATTTGGGAAAACGGCGACAAAGACTATAGCCTCCAGCCGGTGGTCGTGAAGCGCGACGCCGAGGATGTGTGGGAACTGGTGGACGGCCAACAGCGCCTGACCACGCTGTTCCTGATCTTCATCTACATGCAACGAGCGGGGCTCAAGAATGTCGGGCCACAGTACTCGCTGACATACGACACGAGGGTGAAGAGCGCGGAATATCTTCGAGCTCCGGACCCTTCGCTCGCAAACGACAACATCGACTTCTTCCACATGCATGCGGCGTACAACTGCATCCAATCGTGGTTCGAGCGGAACGGGCCGACGCCGCTCAAGCGGCAAGAAGTCGCCGACGATGTCTTTCGATACCTCTGCAAACGCGTTCGGGTCATCTGGTACGAAGCGGCACAGGGTCTTGACTCGACGGCCCTCTTTACGCGGCTAAACGTCGGCCGGATTCCGCTGACCGACGCCGAGCTCTTCAAGGCGCTGTTGCTCTCGCGCAGTCGAGGCGGTCCACTGGCGTCGGACAGGACCCATGAGATCGCCGCTCAATGGGACAACATCGAGCGTGATCTCCGGCACCCTGAAGTCTGGGCGTTCGTCGCCGATGAGACATCCTCGGACACACCGACGAGGATGACGCTGCTGCTCGACGCTCTTGCCGGAGGACCGCGCGGACGCACGCGTCCCAGGTTCTACACGTTCGATGTACTGCGAGAAAAGGTCGAGGATTGTGGCGCAGACGCAGTCTGGAACCAGGTCGTTCAACTCCACGCGCTCGTTCTCGGCTGGTACGAGAACCGGGACCACTACCACAAGATCGGCTACCTTGTGACCGTTGGCCAGCGCTTTAGCGATATCGTCGCGCTCGCGGCTGGTAAGGCCAAGAGCGAGTTCGGCGCCATCCTCGACGCTAGGATCCGTGAGACCCTGGACCTCACGCCATCTGGCGTGACGACGATCAGCTACGAATCCGACGCCCAGAAGTGCTCGCGCCTGCTCCTTCTGATGAACGTCGAAAGCGTCCGGCGGATGAAGGACTCGACCGAACGCTACTCGTTCCGCATCCATCGAAGCCAGACATGGTCACTGGAGCACATTCACGCCCAGCACGCCGAGAACCTCACAAAAGCCGAGCAGTGGAAGGAGTGGCTGCGGCTTCACCGGGACGCCCTCGCGGACCTTCCGGTGATCGAGGACGTGCGACGCACAGAGTTACTCGCCAGGATCGATGGCGCGGGCGACAAGCTCGATCGCCAGACCTTCCAAGTGCTTGTACGCGACGTCTCCGCAGTGTTCACCAACGCGGACACGTCGTCGGACGCCTCGGCGGGGCATTCGATGCACTCGGTGTCGAATCTCGCACTCCTCGCGAGCGGTCACAACAGCGCGCTGAACAATGCGGTGTTCGAGGTCAAGCGACGACGCATCCTAGAGCTTGACCGGCAGGGCGCGTATATCCCAGTCTGCACGCGTCAGGTCTTCCTCAAGTACTACACGAACGCCGACGCGCAGCAGATCCACTTCTGGAGCACGCAAGATCGCGAGGCCTACTTGGGTGCGATCCTTTCGCGAGACGGCGGCGTTGGCCCCTACCTCAAGCCCGAGGAGCCAGCGCCATGAAGAGCTACGTTACGTCCTTCAACGGCCTGTTTGCCCATCGAGCAGCGGGTGCACCCGTTGTCGATCGCATCGAGATCCCGATTATCCAGCGTGATTACGCACAGGGCCGCGACAGTCCCGGGATCGCGCGCATTCGTGCCAATTTCCTAGACGCCTTGCACGGAGCACTTACCGACGGGAGCTCCATCAGTCTCGACTTTGTCTACGGCGAAGTCGTTGGCGGGACCCTTCGCCCCCTCGATGGTCAGCAGCGGCTCACGACCTTGTTTTTGTTGCACTGGTACCTCGCGTGGCGTGCTGACCGACTACAACAAGAGCAGGGCTGGAAGAGGTTCGAATACGCCACCCGCCCGGGTGCGAGACGATTCTGCGCGTGCCTCGTCGAGTCTAAGCCGCCCTCAGGCGCGAACCTGCGCGCGTGGTTCGAGGACCAGCACTGGTTCCTGCACACGTGGCAGCATGACCCGTCAATCCAGGCAATGCTCGTGATGATAGAGGCACTCCACGCGCGGTTCCTTGACACAGACTGCGCTTCGGCGTGGGACCGACTCGTCGACCCCGAGCAGCCCACAATCTCATTTCATCTGATGCCGCTCGAACAGATGGGCTTGAGCGAAGACCTTTATATCAAGATGAACTCCCGCGGGAAGCCGCTCACGGAGTTCGAGAACTTTAAGGCGCGGTTCGAGCAGGTCTTGGCGCACTCCTGTCCGGACCGCGTCGACGAGTTCGCGCTGAAGGTCGACGGAACGTGGGCCGACCTGCTCTGGCCGTTTCGAGGTAGCGACGACCTCGTAGATGACGAGTTTCTGCGGTACTTCCAATTCGTCACGGAGGTCTGCGCGTGGCACGATGGCGAGCAGCCTTCGGGCGATATAGAGACCTTGGCTGAACGTGTCTACGGCCTTGACAACCCAGAAGGGCCAGCGCACTTGGACTTCCTCGTCCGCGGATTCGACACTTGGGTCGGTGCCGACACGGACGCCGTATTCTCCGC
>JBKJQZ010000182.1:0-2541 GCA_046594835.1 Acidimicrobiales bacterium
CCGGCGACAACTTCGCTCCATGAAACATCACGGGCCGGCGCGGGGGCGCCCCGTCGCTGTCGCCAGGGCGTGGTGGGGGCGGCGGTGGAGCGAACGCGTTGCGTTTGGCGAGCACGCGGGGTATCTCGGCGCGCAGCCGCAGCGGGTCGTCGATGAACGGCACTAGGTCTGCCGGCACGAAGTCGGGCAGGCCACAGTTGGCGAAGCCCGTCAGCGCGATCGCCGCGTAGGTGTGGTGGTACGCCTGTTGGATTGTGGTGAGCATCGAGCCCATCGAGTGACCGACACCGATCACCGGTAGCGCGGGCAACCCGGCGAGCACGCGCGAGAAGGCGTCGTGCTGTGCAGACGCGAGCACTTCAACGGTGAGATCCATCGCCGGCGGCGATGCACTGTCACCGACGCCGAGGTGATCCGCAAGCACCACGATGTGGCCCTTCGCTGTGAGGGTGCGGGCGAAGCTGTGTGAGACCAACGCGCCGGGCACGTCGAGGTCCCAGTAGCGCCTGGTCACGCCGCCGCCCGCGAGGCAGCACAGGATCGAGACCGGGTCGCCAACGGGCCGGAACACCTCGGTGGCCATTCGCCGCTCGTCGGTCATTTCGTGGCGGCCCACATGCCGTTGCGGATGCCGCGCACCGTCGCGGGGTCGAACGCGGCGATTTGGCGCGCCAGCGCGATCGCGGTCGGCAGCACTTCCGCAGACGGCACAACCCGGTTCACTATGCCGAGTTCGTGCAGGCGCTGCGCGGGCAGGCGCCCGCCGAGCAAACCCCACTCAAGCGCAGTCTGGACCGGTACGAGCCGCGGGAAGTCGAGCGCGCCGCCGTGAGGGACCATCGCCGCTTTCACCTCGGGCAACCCGAATTCGCAGTGATCGCCGGCGACGATGAGGTCGCAGCGCAGCGCAATTTCCATCCCGCCCCCCATCGCCATCCCGTTCACCGCGGCAACCAACGGCAGGCGTTCGGGGGAGTTGAGTGCGCCCATCCACGCGGTGTAGGCCTCGCCCGCTTTACCTCGATCCGCGGCAAGTGCCTTGAGATCCATCCCGGCACTGAAGGCGACGTCGCCCGTCCCGGTGAGGACCGCCGCGCGAGCGGTCCCGTCGGCTGCGGCCGCGTCGAGCGCCCGCGCGATGGCGATGATGGTGTCCGGATCGAGCGCGTTGCGCACGGCCTGGCGGTCCCAGCGCAGCACCACGACTGCGTCGTGGTGCGTGATGTCCAGCTTTGATGAGTCGACAGCGTCCGCCATAGCAGTCGCAATAATGCACTATCTTGGCCGTCCGTGGTCGACATCGCGCTCCTTTCGCGCCTGGGCGTCGTGCTTCGGGAGCTGCGTCGGGGCACGGCACAGGATCTTCGGTCGCGCCTCTACGGCGAACTCGTCGACCTGTCGCAGGCGGATTGTCTAGAGGTCATCTCCTACCGAGGCTCCTGCACGATGTCGGAGCTGGCGGGGGAACTGCGGGTTGACGCCTCGGCGGCCACCCGGACCGTGAAGCGGCTCGTCGACGCCGGTTTCGTCGACCGGGCCCCGGCGCCCAACGACGCCCGAGCGGTGCTGGTCAGCCTCACCCCGGTGGGGCTTGATCTACAACGGGAAATTGGCCGCCGTGGTATCGAAGCGGTGCTCGACATCCTGGCTGAGTTCAGCGACGCGGAACAGCACCAGCTCGCTGATCTGCTCGAACGCTTCGTGCAGGGGATCGATCGCGCTCGTTCCGAAGCCTCCGCGCCGTCCGTCACGGCCAGCTAAGCCCCACCCCGAGCACCGCGTTCGGAAATTGGTAACGCCACTGGTTGACGCCGCACGTACAAACGCGGCATAGTCATCACTATGTGGGGGGACCGGTAAGTGACGCGCGGGGAGAAGTCTCCGGTGCTGATTGGCAACGGGCAAGGATTCTGGGGGGACTCCGTGCTCGGGCCCGTTCAGCTGGTTGAGCAGGGCCCGCTCCATTACCTAACCCTCGACTATCTGGCCGAGGTCACCATGAGCATCATGCAGAAGCAGCGGTCGCGTGACGCGAGCGCGGGCTATGCGCGCGACTTCCTCGGCGTGGTCGAGCACGTGCTTGCAACCTGCAAGGAAAACGGGATCAAGATCATCGCAAACGCCGCCGGCGTCAACGCCAGCGCGTGCGCGGAGGCGCTGGCCGCGGTCGTGCGCAAGATCGGCGTCGCCGACGTGCGCATTGGCGTCGTCGAGGGTGACGACGTGCTGGGTCGGCTCGACGAACTCGTCGGCGCGGGCCACACGCTCAATAACATCGACAACGGCGCACCGTTGAGCAGCGTGCTGGACAAGGTGCTGAGCGCCAACGTCTACCTCGGCGCGGCCGGCATCGCCGAGTGCCTCGACAACGGGGCCGACATTGTCGTCACCGGGCGCTGCACCGACCCGTCGCTCGCTCTCGCGCCGATGGTCTACGAGTTCGGCTGGTCGATGAGTGACTACGACAAGCTGGCCGCGGGCACGGTCGCGGGCCACATCATCGAATGCGGCACCCAGTGCACCGGTGGCAACTTCACCCAC